>JBCCHW010000016.1:0-30837 GCA_039028555.1 Pseudomonadota bacterium
CCGGGTTTTCCTCGGCTGAACAGTTCAGCCTGAAGGATGTGCGCCTCGGCCTTTGAGGCCCGCGGCCGAGCGGGCTATTTCGGCTCGCAGGGTTCGCGGATCCCGGGCGCCGGTTTGGTGCAGAGCTGTGAGGCCGCGATAAAGGCGGCGGCGACCATCGGCACATAGTCGCGCGTTTCGGCATAGGGGGGCACGCCGCCGTGTTTCTCGATCGCGCCTTCGCCCGCATTGTATCCCGCGAGCGCCAGCACGGGGTCTTCGTCAAAGCGTTCCAACAGCCATGAGAGATAGCGCGCGCCCCCGCGCACATTCTGCGCCGGGGCCAGCGAGTTGCGCACGCCAAAGCGCCGCGCGGTAAAGGGCATCAGCTGCATCAGACCCCCGGCCCCCTTGGGGCTGATGGCGCGCGGGTTGCCCCCCGACTCGACCGCGACCACGGCGATCAGCAACGGCAGGGTGACATTGCGATTTGCCGCCTCGCGCCGCAGCAGACGCCCCCACTTGCGCGCGATCCGCCGGACCCTCGCATCGAGCCCCGGCGCCGCGGCCGCATCGGACCCGGCCACGGTTTCCAGCGCCTGTTGCCAGCGTGCCGGGCCCGCGGGCGTGCGCCCCGATGGAACACGCGACCAGAACCAGTCGGAAGCGACGGGACCAGGGCGCGAGGCATTTTCCGGCGGCGGCGGGGCTGAGAGGTCCATCTGCCGTTCGCGCACCAGCAGATGCCCGTCACGGGCCATGGCCTCCAGCCCCGACAGAACGCAAACCACAATCAGCACGAGCAGGCGCATCTCTCTCTCCCTTGCCGCAGCACAGTCTAGCGCCGCCACGGGCCCGGGGCTGTACCCATCGCCACATTAGTGTCCGGCTGTGGCATTGACGTGGCAGGGTTAATCCGCCAATGCGGGGCCGGTCGTGATGCGGAGCGTTGATGCTGGCACTGGCACTGATCCTCGATGCCCTGGTGGGCGAGCCGGGCTGGCTGTGGCGCCGGATCCCGCATCCCGTGGTGGTCATGGGCCGGGCAATCGGCTGGCTCGAGCGGCGGCTGAATGGCGGCGCGCAGGCCCGATTGCTGGGCGCGGTGATGCTGGCGGGTCTGATCTGTGTCACCTGGGCGATTGGCGAAGTGCTCTCGCTGCCGGCGTTTCATGGGGTGATCGAGGTGCTGCTGGCGGCGGTGCTGTTGGCGCAGCGCTCGCTGATCGACCATGTCCGCGCGGTGGCGACGGGGCTGAAGACCTCGGTCGACGCGGGGCGCGACGCCGTCTCGCGGATCGTCGGGCGCGATACGGCGGCGCTGGACGAAAGCGCCGTCTCGCGCGCTGCCATCGAATCCGCGGCCGAGAATTTCTCGGACGGTGTGGTCGCGCCGGCCTTCTGGTTTCTGGTCGCGGGCCTGCCCGGGATCATGGTCTACAAGCTGGTGAACACCGCCGACAGCATGATCGGCTATCGCAACGAACGCTATGGCGCCTATGGCTGGGCCAGCGCACGGCTGGATGACGTGGTGAACTGGGTCCCCGCCCGGCTGGCGGGCGCGATGATCTGTCTGGTCGGGGCGCGCCCCGGGACAGTCAGGCTGATGCGCCGCGACGCGGGCCTGCACCGCTCGCCCAATGCGGGCTGGCCGGAGGCGGCGGTTGCGGCGACCCTCGGCATCGCGCTGTCGGGCCCGCGGGCCTATGAGGGGCGGCGCACCGAGGATCCATATGTCAATCCGGAGGGGCGCATCACGCTCGGCCCTGCCGATATCGAGGCCACGTGCGCCTTGCTCTGGCGGGCCTGGGCGCTGATGCTGATCGTGGCGGGCGCTGTTGCGCTGATCAGGCTGTGGTGAGCGCTGCGCGACCCGAGGGTGGCTGCCAGACCGAAATCGCTACAACCTGACTGAGGCTGGAAAAGGTTCCCGGTCCGGACTCTCCTGTTCGAGCGAAATCCCAGGATCTGATTGAACCAATCAGATCCGGTTTTGCTCGAGGTTCCGCCACCTGAGGTCAAACAGAGACTGGGTCGCGGTCGTCTGACAGCATCCTGCGAAGCTACCACTTTGAATTCGATGATGATATCATGTAACTTGGCGTTGCCAGAGTACGGGGGACCGCATCCATGGCTGCCCATCGCCCAGCTAAGCATCGCTGAAATAACACGCCGGATAAACACGACGCCTGGTCAGTCGCCCAGCGTTGGCTCCTGATGGAACGCTGGCCGTCTCTTCGCTCTGAACATGATCGAGGTGTCGTTCGGCAGGATGTCGGCCACGGCGGCCAGAAACGATACGCGAGGAAACCGCATGATTCCGACAACATATGAAGACTGGGAGCACTGCATCACGGTCAAGTGCGGGATCCCGTTGACCGCAGAGTTCGTGGCAGAGCGGATCGCGGCCTTGCAGGATACCAGCGACTACAGCACGCGCAGGTTCATCGAAAGCTGGGGCGAGGCGCATCTGAACCGTACACTGGAGTGGTTCCAGGAGGCGCAACAGCGTCTGACGTCATGAGCCCCACGGCTCCGCCGCTTCCCATCACGATCCTGAACGGTTTTCTGGGGTCGGGCAAAACGACCCTTCTGCACAGCTTGCTATCCCAGTCCAAGAAGCAGCCGCAGATGAAGCTCGCCGTCATCGTCAATGAAATGAGCGAATTCGACGTCGATGCGAGGCTTTTGGACACTGTCGAGGTTCTGTCCCGCAAAGATGCGCTCTTCGCCTCGATCCCGGCGGGGAGCATCAGTGGCGCTGAGGGACTGGCCCATCTGCATGACGCTGCCGAGCGGTTCCGGGCAGGGGGGGCGACCCACGTCCTGATCGAGACATCGGGCAGCACCCACCCCTGGCCCCTTCTGCAAGCGATACAGACCGACAACCGTTTAAGACTGCACGGGTTTCTGACGGTGGTTGATACCGTCACCCTGGCACAGGACCACGATCTTGGCCGCGCCATTGTGCCCGCCGCCTCGCGCCATCTCGCCGACAACAGCCGCGGGGTCGAGAATCTGCTGGCCGAGCAGATCATGTTCGCCAACCGGATCCTGCTCAGCAAGATGGACAAGGTGGCGATGGAGACCGTGCGCACCGTGGCCGAGGCCATTCACCCCATCAACCCGGGCGCCGACATCGTTGGTATGGAGTGGGGCAACGTCAAACTCGAGGATGTTCTGGCGATGCCGCCCTACGATCACGAGCGGGTGGCCAGGTTGGGCGCGGAACTGACCGAATGGGACGAGACGCACGGCACGAGATCCATGGCCAGTGCCGCGGATTACCGGATCGACAGCGTGGTCATTTCCGACCCGCGGCCGTTCCACCCGGAACGCTTGTGGGAAGTCTATAACCACTATCTGGGCGAGGGCATTTACCGCAGCAAAGGCTTCTTCTGGCTGCCGACGCGTGACAAGCTGCAATTGCTCTGGAACCAGACCGCAGGCAGTGTGGGGCTCCAGATCCTCAACTACTGGAAAGCGGCGGCCCTGGAGGACGAGAGCCTGAATCTGACACCCGCCGAGCGCGAAGAGATGCGCCGACGTCTTGACGGCTTCTCCCCCGAGTTCGGTGACCGCCATTGTCAGCTGACCGTTATCGGCGACAAGGATGGGTTGCACACCTTTGCCAAGGCCCTGAACGAGTGCTTTTGCTCGCAGGACGAAGTGGCCCTTTGGAAACAAGGTCATGTCTTTGAAGACCCCTGGCCGAAAACGACTGCACGCTTGGGATAAGCCCGAGACGTCGGGGACAGGACGCGCCGCCGGGTCGCCGCTGCCTCGGCCTGTTCGCTGGCCCCGGATGGCCGGACCAAAATCGTTTCACCCTGCATCAGGGTGGAACAGAGTTTTGGTCCGGCCTCAAGGTACCAGGCAAGATCCTTGGGTCTGACCGGGTCAGTCAGACCCGTTTTTGCTCAGGGCCCGCCCGCGGATCTTAATGGACCGCCAATGGCGCGCCGGGTGAGCCTGTGGCGCCCTTGATCGGCACCGGCGAGAAGATATAGGCGAATTCATAGACCTCGGCATCGGCCAGCCGTTCGGTTGCCAGATTCTCGTGAATAAAGATCCCGTTCTTGGGGATCAGTTCCTGGTGCACGGGAAAGGCCAGACCCGTCGGGTTCGGCACCACTTCGACCGGCCAGGTATCTGATCCGACGATCGCCACGCCCTTGTCGATCAGCCAGCCTGCGGCTTCGAGCCCGATGCCCGGCGCGCCCGAGTTGAAGGTGTCGTTGTCCTCGATCCACAACTCGCCCCAGCCGGTATGAAAGATCGCGACATCGCCCTTGCCCGGTGCCGCAACGCCCTGTTCGCTGAGCGCGCGTTCGAGATCGGCGACGGTGATCTCTTCGCCCGCGTCCATCCGGCGGCCGCGCAACGCCTTGATGTCGAACAGAACGGCGCGGGTGAAGAAGGGTTTCACCTGCTCGATCCCCAGCGACTTGACCCCATAGGGGCCGACGACATCTTCCGAAGTCCGGGCATTGTAGAACGAGTTCATCGTGCCGCCGATCCCGATATGGGCGAGGCCGTCAAACTGGGTGCCGACCTGGCCGATCTCGGTGGCGAGAAAATCATCCATCCAGATCACCTTGTTGTCGGCGAGCGGCCCCCCGGCAAGCCCGCCGGTGCCCCTGATCGCAAAGACCCGGGCCCCAAACATCGGCATGGCGGGCTCGTATATCCGGCCCAGCGATGTGACGGTGCCGGTTTTCATCAGCCCGATCGCCTCGATCGCCTTTTCCGGCGTCATCAGGTTGGAGGCGCCGGCCTGATCGTCGGGCCCGAAGGCCGATTCCTTCGTGCCTTCGGCGGTGGCGCCGGTCGCAAGCGAAGCGGTGAGCGCGATGGCGCCCAGTGTGGCAAGTCTCATGGTTGGTTTCCTCTCGATTAGCGAAGTCACCACCCGATGGCCGGCCTGTTGCCCCAAGGTTGTTTTTTGCGTGAACCACAAGCCTAGAATGGATCGCCCATCGCGACAAGGGCGGGGCCGATGCGCCCTTCAACCTCCGGGAGGTTCGGGATCGCAGGTATAACTGCCCGAGCCGATCGCGCCCGTCCAGGTCCAGACCGCGAGCAGGGGTTCGCCCCCCGTGCGGGTCGCGTGCCGCTCGAACGGGGCGTGGCGAAACAGGCTGCCGGGCGGCACGGGGCTGTCGATCACGCCGTCGCGCCACCAGTGGGCGGTGCCCGAGAGGGTCAGGTAGGTCTCCTCCGCCTCGTGATTGTGCAGCGGGTAAAAGCTGTTCGGGTATTGGAGATAGAGGCCCATGCGAAAGCTCTCGGCCGCGATCGCACCGTCGGGCCCGACCAGCTCGCAATAGGCGAACTGATGGCGAAAGGGCAGCGGGATATCGGTCCAGTCGCGGTGGTCCTCCCAGTTCAGATGACCGGTCAGCGCGCCCAGATGATCGGCGAGCGCGACCCGGTTGGGCTGCGCAAGCGCGCAGGCCAGATGCGGGACGTCAATGGCGCTCTCAGCCAGATCGCGCGCCAGCGGCCGCAATCCGGCGGCGACATCCTGTGCCGCCGCCAGATCCGAGGCCGCAAGACGATCGGCCACCGCCAGCAGGAAGTCTCGCATCAGAACTCGACACCGATCTGCGCCTTGATCCCCTGTTCGCGGAAGGGGTGTTTGACCAGCTCCATCTCGGTCACCAGGTCGGCGATCTCGATCAGGTCGGCATGGGCGTTGCGCCCGGTCAGGACCACATGGGTCATCTCGGGTTTTTCTTCGGCCAGAAAGCCCACCACCTCGTCGATGGGGATATAGTCATAGCGCAGCGCGATGTTGATCTCGTCGAGCAGGACCATCGAGAGGCCGGAGCGGATCAGCTCCTTGGATTTCTCCCAGGCGGCCGCCGCCATCTCGATGTCGCGGGCCTTGTCCTGGGTTTCCCAGGTAAAGCCCTCGCCCATGGTGTGGAACTGGCACAGCTCCGAGAAACGCTCGGTGATCAGGTCGCGCTCGCCCGTCTTCATGCCGCCCTTGATGAACTGCACGACACCACAGGGCATCCCATGCGCGATATGGCGAAAGATCATGCCGAACGCGGCCGAAGATTTGCCCTTGCCCTTGCCGGTATGGACCATGATCAGGCCCTTGGCGTCGGTTTTCGAGGCCATGATCTTGTCGCGGGCGGCTTTCTTCTTGGCCATCTTGGTCGCGTGGCGGGAGAGATCTGCGTCGTCGGTCATGATGTCGCCTTTTCGTTGGAGCCGGTGATGTGGGGCAGGTTGTCCTTTAGCGCGAGCCAGCCGACCCGTTCGCCATAATGGGTGTGCAGGTCGGGGCGATAGTCCCCCGGATTCTCGAGGCTGCCGGCATAGAGGAAAATCTCGTCGGGAAATCCCTCGCCCCGGAATGCGAGCGCCGAGCCGCAGCGCGGGCAGAACAGCCGCTCGACCCGCGCGGAGGAGCGATAGATGGCAGGCTCGGCCCCCGACCAGGCGACCTGATCGCGCCGCGCGCCGATACAGGCCACCACCGGGGCCGAGCACGCCCGGCGGCAGCTGTCGCAATGGCAGAGAGCGTTCCAGGAGGGTGTGCCGGAACAGGCCCATCGGATGTCGCCGCACAGGCAGTGGCCTTTCATCATGGCGCCGACCCTTCGGTCACAAGCTTGGTGAGGTAGATCCGGTCTTCCTCGGGCACCCGGCCGGGCAGGCGGCTGTCTTCGGTAAAGCCGAGGCCGGTATAGAACCGCTCTGCCAAATAGCTATAGGTATCGACCCAGAGGCCCGTGATGCCGATCGCACGCATCTCGTCCTCCAGCCGGATCATCAGATCACGCCCAATTCCCTTGCCGCGATGTCCAGGGACGACGAACAGCAACTTGATAAAACACCAGCCGTAACGGGTGTAGGCGTGTAGGCCCCCGGCAAAACTCCCGTCGACCTTGGCGGTCAGGTTGAAGGGCGCGTTGTCAAAGGGGAAGCCAACCTCGGTCGCGTGCTGGTCAAGCAGATGATAAAGCCGCTCAGTGAAGGATTTGTCCTCGGTGGTCACGAGGGTGATATCGGTCATGCGAGCCCCCTCAGATGCGGTGTCACCTTGGTCTCCAGTTCGGCGATCAGAGCCGGTTGCATGAAACTATAGCGGTCCCGGACGCCGAGATCGATGATCTGCTTGCCGTCGAGCAGGCGCCCGAACGCGTCACCGAGGCGGGTGCGGTGGCGCTGTTCCATCACAAAGATCATGTCCGCCCATTCGATCTGGTCGGCCGAGAGCGTATCGTCGGCATCCCGGCTGATGCCGCCGAAATCGGTGGAACAGCCCTTGTGACCGGAAAAGATCTGTGCCGCCGTGGGGCTGCGCGCCCGGCCCTTGCCACAGATGAAGAGCACGCGTTTCATGCGCGCTCGGCCGGCCAATGCTCGATCTCGAGCTGGGGCCATAGGCCTTTTGCGCGGGCGGCCTTGGCCTCGTGCGTGGTGCGGTTGGGATGGCGCAGGTTGGGGACCATGCGCATCTCGAACACCGCGTCCAGCCCATAGGGCGCGCAGATCTCGACCCTGCCGCCGGGCGTCAGGTGCAGGCCGACCGCATGGGTCTGCGAGGCAAACTCGGCAATGCTGGCGCGTGACGAGGCATGCGGCGCGATCGGGTGGCCGAAATGCTGCTCGTACCACAGATGCACCCGCGCCTGGTTGCGGATCTCGACCGGCGGGTGCGTCTCGAACAGGGGCAGGGCGCGGCGGATGACCCGGTCTTCGGCCGCATAAGAGAGATCCGAGGCGTCAAAGTAGAAAAGATCGATATCCTTGATGCCGTAGCCCGGCTGATGCCCGGTCAGCGCGTTCCAGACGCTGTTGTAGATCGCGCCCGAGACGATCCACCAATCAGGCAGGTCGAGCTTGGCGGCCGAATCAAGTGCGCGCCAGAGGACCGGGTCGCGCCGGGCGATGGCGCAGAGCCGCCCGGCATGGCCGCCCGTCGCGTCGGGCAGGGGTTTTTGCATCGTCACCGATGTCGGGCGGTCAAAGCCCGGATGGCGCGTGCGCCCGGTCTCGTGAAAGCCCATGCGGGCAAAGGCCGCGTGGTTTTCAGAGAGCTCGACGCGGGTTTGCAGCGCGAGCCGGGGAATGCCGCGGGCGATGGCAAGCCGCTCGGCCGCGTCGACCAGCGCGCGCCCCGCCCCGGTCCCCTGATGCGCCGGGTCGACGGCGAGCTTGCCCAGATAGAGCGCCTCGCCGCGATCTTCGAGAAACAGGCAGGCGATGGGGTCGGGCGCTTGTGTGATCAAAACCGTCTGGTCCGCGGATTTCTGCGCGAGATCCTCGGGCGAGAGCCGGTGGAGCGAGGACGGCGGGTCGATCCGCCCCGCCATATAGCCAAAGGCCCGTTGCAACAGCGCATGGATGGCCCGCCAGTCCGTCTCCGGCCCGGCGGGCGCGATGACCGGCGTCACCGGCACAGCTCCGCCAGCCGCGCCCTGGCGGTGTTGGAGCGGGGCTGCCACAACTCGCGGTCGATGGCCTCGTGCAGACGTTCGGCGATCTCGCGCAGGGCGGCGGGGTTTGCCTCGGCGATGAAATCGCGCACTGTCTCGTCCTCCAGCACCGCCTCGTTGACCAGATCGAAATGATGGCTTTTGACGGCGCCCGTGGTGGCGGCAAAGGCAAACATGTAATCAATGCTGGCTGCAATCTCGAAGGCCCCCTTATAGCCGTGGCGCATCACGCCGGCGAGCCATTTGGGGTTGACGACGCGGGCGCGGACCACCCGGCCGATCTCGTCCTCGAGCGTTCGGATCACCGGGCGTTCGGGGCGCGAGTGGTCGTTGTGATAGACCGTGGGCGCGGTGCCGCTGAGATGCGCGATGGCGGCGGCGGCGCCCCCTTCGAACTGATAGTAATCGTCGCTGTCGAGCAGGTCGTGCTCGCGATTGTCCTGGTTGTGCACCACGGCCTGGGCGCTGCCCAGCCGGGTCTCGAAGGCTTGGCGCGCACGCGTGCCCTCGGCGCCCGCGCCATAGGCATAGCTGCCCCATTCCAGATAGGCCTCGGCCAGATCGCCCTGGCGCTCCCACAGACGCTCGTCGATCATCGCCTGCAGGCCCGCGCCATAGGCGCCTGGTTTCGACCCAAAGACGCGAAAACCCGCCTGACCCTCGCCGCCCTCGGCGGCAAATCGCGCGGCGGCGGGGTTCATCTCGGCAGGTTCGTCCAGGCCCATGACAGCCCGCGCCGCGCTGTCGACCAGCGCCATCTGTGCCGGGAAGGCGTCGCGGAAAAAACCGGATACCCTGAGGGTGACATCCACCCGGGGCCGGGCGAGATGGCCCAGCGGGATGATCTCGAACCCGGTCACCCGGCGGCTTGCCTGATCCCATTTCGGGCGGACACCCATCAGGGCGAGAACCTGGGCGATGTCGTCGCCGCCGGTGCGCATGTTGGAGGTGCCCCAGGCGGTCACCACCATGGATTTGGGCCAGTCGCCATGGTCCTGCAAATACCGCTCGATCAGTTGCGAGGCGGAGTTCCAGCCCAGCGTATAGGCCGCCGGTGTGGGCACCGCACGGCTGTCGACCGAATAGAAATTGCGCCCCGTGGGTAGCACGTCAGGCCGCCCCCGGGTCGGCGCGCCCGAGGGGCCGGGCGCCAGAAAGCCGCCCTCCAGCCCTCGGATCAGGCCGGTCATCTCGGCCCTGCCGCAGGCGCGCAGCGCGGGCAGGATCTCGTCATGCAGGGTTTTCAGAACCGGCGCTGTCTGGGTGAAATGCTCGGGTGTCCCGGACCATTGGGTCGCCAGAACGGCCAGCGCCTCTAGCCGCTCGACCGTATCGCCATTGCTGCGCCAGGGGGCCGCTCCGCCTGCCGCCTGCAACAGCGTGTGGCGCGGCCCGTCATAGGGCGCCCCCATGTCGCAATCGAGCGGATCGAACGCCTCGGCATCCATCCCGCAATCGCGGGCGAGCGCGCGGATCAGCGAGGCATTGCCCCCCTTGCCGTCGCCCCGCGGCACGCGCAGCAAGGCGATGGCGAGGTTTTGCTCTAGTTCGCCCTGGGGCGCGCTGCCAAAGATGTGCAGCCCGTCGCGGATCTGCGCTTCTTTCAGCTCACAGAGATAGGTGTCGAGTTTGCTGAGCGCTTCGGCCTCGGCCATGTCCGGGCTCATCCCGGCATCCTCGTCGAGCCGGGCGGCGGATACCGCGGCGCGGATCTGTTTGCGCAGATGGTCAAGGCGGCGCGGGTCGACGCCTGCGGCCTCGTAGAATTCATCGACCAGCGCCTCGAGCTCTTTGAGCGGCCCATAGGTCTCGGCCCGGGTCAGCGGCGGGGTGAGGTGATCGACAATCACCGCCTGCGCCCGGCGTTTGGCCTGCGTCCCCTCGCCCGGGTCATTGACGATAAAGGGGTAGAGATGCGGCATCGGGCCAAGGATCACCTCGGGATAGCAGCTCTCGGACAGGGCCAGCGACTTACCCGGCAGCCATTCCAGATTGCCATGCTTGCCCAGATGCACCACCGCCTGCGCGCCGAACTGGCGCCGCAGCCAGGCGTAAAAGGCGAAATAGTTGTGCGGCGGGACCAGATCGGGGGCGTGATAGCTCTCGGTCGGGTCGATATTGTAGCCCCGCGCGGGCTGGATGCCGAGCACGATATTGCCGAACTCGAGGATCGAGAGCGCAAAGCCATCCGCGCCGCAGAACGGGTCGTCCTCCGGCTTGCCCCAGCGTTCCTCGACGGGCTGTTTCACCTCCCAGGGCAGATCGCGCCAAAAGGTCAGGTAATCGTCGAGCGACAGGCGCGCGCCGCCCTGTCGTGCCGAGCGGTCGGCAAGCCAGTTGGTGGGCCCGGCCTGCACCGCCGCCATCAGCGCGGCCGAGGTTTCGGGCGCCCCCTCAACCGTGTATCCGGCACCCGACAGGGCCGCGAGCACATCGACGGCGCTTTGCGGTGTGTCGAGGCCGACACCATTGGCAAGCCGCCCATCCTTGTTGGGATAGTTGGCCATGACGAGCGCGACCCGGCGCCGGGGGGCCGGGGTGCCCGCCAGCCGCGCCCAGTTGGCGGCCAGTTGCGCGGTGAACTGGATCCGCGTCCCCTCGGCGCGATAGGCAGCCACCGCGCATTCGGTCGCCTCGTCGAAAAACGCCTCGCCCTTGAAGCTGACGGCGCGGGCGAGAATGCGGCCATCGATCTCCGGCAGGGCCACGTTCATGGCGATGTCGCGGGCCGAGAGACCGTTGACGCCCTCGCGCCACGCGTCCTCGGTGCCGCCGGCAAAGACCGCCTGCAAAACCGGCACGCCCGGCGCATCCAGCGGGGTCGACTGCCAGCCGGTCTGGGGGGAGGACACCGCAAACGAGGTCGCGTTGATGATCACGCCCGGGGGCGCCTCGGCAAAGAGTTGTGCCAGCGTCGCGGCCGAGACGGGATCTTTCAGCGAGGCGACAAAGATGGGGAGCGGGTTCAGCCCCTCGCCCATCACGGCGCGGATCAGCCGGTTCACCGGGTTGAGCCCGGCCCCCTGCACCAGGGCGCGGTAAAAGACGATGGGCACCACCGGGGCCCCGGCCTCGCGCCATGTTTCGCGGATGGTGGCGAGATCGGCGATCCCGGTTCCGGGCCAGTAGACCCCTGCGCGCAACAGGGGGCGGGCAGGCTGGGGCACCGTGCCGCCATGGATCATCCAGCGGCAATAGCCGAGGAAGTTTTCGGCGTTCTCGGGCCCTCCCTCGACCAGATAGGACCACAGTGCCGTGTAATCGGCGTCCGACACGGTCGAGGCGCGCACCAGCGCGGGATCGGGCTTGTCATCGCCCGGCAGCGCGGCAAAGAGGATGCCCGCCGCGCCCAGGCGGGCCGCGAATTGTTCAAGGCCATAGGGCCAATAGCCTTCGCCACCCAGCACCCGCACGACCACCAGCCGTGCCTTGCAGGCGGTGTCGTCGAGATACTTGTCAACCGACATCGGATGGCTCAGATGCATCAGCGAGGCAAGGCGCAGCCCGGGCGGTGACGCCATCTCGGCCCGCGCCTCGGAAAGGGCCGCAAGCTCGGTATCGGCAGCGGAGATCACGATCAGTTCCGCCGGTGTCTGGCCGAGATCGACGGCTTCGGACCCGTCGGTCACTTCGCCCGGTTGTGCCAGCAAAAGATGCATCAGAGCTGTTTTTCCATAAAGACGCTGGAGCCGTTCTCCGCATAGGCCCCAAACGGCGCGATCCGACGATAGCCGCGGCGTTCATAGAGCCGGATGGCCGCGGGGCTGTCATGCCCGGTTTCCAGGCGCACAACGGGCAGGCCCAGCGCGCGGGCCTCGGCCTCGAGCCCCTCCATGATGGCGCCGGCGACCCCGGTGCCGCGGGCGGCGCGGGTGACGAAGACACGCTTGAGCTCGCCATAGCCGTCCAGCGGCGCGACGCCGCCACACCCGACCACCTGGCCGCCCCGATAGGCGGTCAGGAACCGGACATTGGCGTTCAGCAACTGCTCGGGCGAAAAGGCATAGCGGACCTCGGGCGGATAGATCGCGGCCTGTTCGACCTCGCTTTCGTCGATCATCGCGAGCGCATCGGCGCTGAGCGTATCGTCGCGCTTGAGCCTGATCGGGCCGGTCATGGCATGATCGCCGATTTGATCGCCGCCTGGTCGAGCCCGGTGAGGCCGATCACCACCAGACGCGTCTCTCGCGGGTCGCTGCCAAAGGGGCGGTCGAAATAGGTGTCGATCCGGGGCCCCACAGCCTGAACGACCTGGCGCATGGGCTTGCCTTCGACCGCGACAAACCCTTTCAGGCGCAGGATGTTATGGGCATCGATCGCGCTGGCGAGCCGGTCGATAAAGGTCGCGGGATCGGCGACCTCGCCCAGGGTGAGGGCAAAGCTCTCGAACGCGTCATGCCCGTGTTCATGCCCTTGCTCATGCTCATGGCCATGCCCGTGATCATGATGATGGTCGTGATGGTGACCATGCCCATGGTCGTCATCGTGGTAATGGTGATGATGAACCTCGTGGCGGGAGTCGAGATCCTCTTCGGCCCCGATCCCGAGGCCGAGCAGAATGTCGGCGCCGATCCCGCTCTCGGTCGAATGCAACATCTGCACGCCCGAGCGGGTGCGCCGGCCCAGCGTCCCCACGGCGGTGCCGATCTCGGCACCCGACATCTGGTCGGTCTTGGAGAGCACGATCATATCCGCGCAGGCGAGTTGATCCTCGAACAGCTCGCTGAGCGGTGTTTCGTGGTCAAGACTGTCATCGGCGGCGCGTTGTGCCTCGAGCGCGGCCTCGTTGGCCGAAAACTGCCCGGCGGCCGAGGCGGGGCCGTCCACCACCGTGATCACCCCGTCAACGGTCACACGGGTGCGGATCTCGGGCCAGTTGAACGCCCTGACCAGCGGCTGTGGCAGGGCCAGGCCCGAGGTTTCGATCACGATATGATCCGGCGGGTCGGCGCGGCCGATCAGCTTTTCCATCGTCGGGATGAAATCATCGGCAACGGTGCAGCAGATGCAGCCATTGGAAAGCTCGACGATGTCCTCCTCGGTACAGGTCGCCTCGCCACAGCCTTTGAGCACCTCGCCATCGACGCCGATATCGCCGAATTCGTTGATGACCAGGGCAATCCGCTTGCCCTCGGCATTGGCGAGCAGGTTGCGGATCAGCGTGGTCTTGCCGGCGCCCAGAAAGCCGGTGATGACAGTGGCAGGGATCTTGGCCATTCGAGGTTCCTATACGGTTAGAATTCGGGGGTGGCTGCGGTCTTCCCAGCCGGCGCGCTCAAGTTCAGGGTCTGTGTGTTCCTCGGCCGGGTAGCCGACGCAGAGATACCCGACCAGCACCCAGTCAGGCGGCACCCCCAGATCGTCGCGCAGGCGTACCGGGTCAAGGATCGAGACCCAGCCGAGCCCGACCCCCTCGGCCCGCGCGGCGAGCCATAGCTGCATGATCGCGCACACGGTCGAATAGCGCCGCATCTCCGGCATCGTCGCGGCACCCAGGCCGTGCCCCTGCCCGGTCGCTTCGTCGCAAAAGACCGCGATCTGCACCGGCGCCTCGCGCATGCCTGAGAGCTTGAGCCCGGCATAGAGCTGTTGCCGCGCGCCCTCATATCCGGCCATCGCCGAGGCATTCGCCGCCTCGAAATTGGCCAGCGCCGCCAGGCGGGCGGCCTCGGTTTCGACCAGCACAAAGCGCCAGGGCTGCGACAGCCCGACCGAGGGCGCGTCCGAGGCCTGCTCGATCAGCCGCGTGACGGTTTCGGCGGGCACCGCATCTGGGCGAAAGCGCCGCACATCGCGGCGCCAGCGAAACAGCTGGTCCAGCCGGTCTCTGAATTCGGGGCTGAAATCCATGTGCGGGTGCCTGACGGGTTGGGGCGGGATCGTTCCCGCCCGTGGGCTCGGGTGGGCTCGGGCTCAGGCCGCGCTCGGCAGGCGATCGCTCGCCAGACCAGGGCGGTCCACACCCTCGCGGCCCATCGTGGCGCGCGCGCGCACGCCGAGATCCAAGAGCGGCTGGAGGATGACAACAAGCACACAGGCCCCGACACCGCCCAGACAGGCAACCGACAGCCTGCGGGTCGGAGCGCAGGTCAGATCACCCCGGATGCATTGCGCCGCGTAGCCGGCGGCGCCTGTGGCGGTCATGGATCTCGGCGCGATTCTGGCGCCGTCGACGATTCCAGCTTCGTTAGGCATTTCTGTGCTCCTTGGCCCGTCACACCCGACGGGAATGGGTTTCAACATGCCGGGCAGGTCTCCTGGCTTGCGGATCCGGTCATGCGCTCCCGGGATGGGGGCGCTGACCCCGGCCTCCCTCCCTTCCCGGCATCTGCCAGTGGGTCGAGGGGGCCTCTCCGCTCACAGTCGCGGGGGCGGCCGCGGCTTGGTGCTCCCGAATGGGGTCAACACCGACCGCGTTCCCTTTTAATCCACACGCCATTTGATGGCTTTGTGCGGAACCAAGCAACGTCAACGCTTCCAGCAGCGCGAGCCGGGTGTCAAGGGGCGCACTTTCAGCCGGGTTGGTTTTTTTGGCGGCCGTGCGCGGCCAGGGCCTCGACCCAGGCCAGCGCGGCGTCGGTTGTCGCCGCGTGGGGGCCGGGCGGTGGTGCGGGGCGGCGGATCATCAGGACGGTGACGCCCAGCCGGTCGGCGGCGTCGAGCTTGGCGCCATCGCCGCCGCTGTTCTTGGTCAACAGATGGGTGATGCCATGGGCCTGCATCAGCGCCTGTTCCTCGGCCGGGGTAAAGGGCGGGCGCCCCCGAATCGAGGTGACGTGAAGGGGCAGATCGCCGGGATCCTCGATCGTGCGCAGCCAAAAGCGGGGGTCGGTATGCCGAAACAGCGGGTCGAGCTCGCCGTGGCCGGTGGTGGCCAGCACGCGATCTGCGGGCGTCAGCTCTGCGCAGGCGGCGTCGAGCGTTTCGAACTGACGCCAGTGCGGCCGGGGCGTCCAGCCCGGCCGGATCAGGCGCAGCCGGGCGATTCCGGCCCCGTATGCGGCGGCGGCGGCGTGATGCGGCATCTGTTTGGCAAACGGGTGGGTGGCATCGACGAGGCAATCGATCCGGTGTGAGTCGAGCCAGTCGGCCAGACCCGCCGGGCCGCCGAACCCGCCGACCCGGGTCGGAACCCGATATGCCGCCGGTGCCCTTGTGGCGCCTGCCAGCGAGGCGGTGACGTCGTGGCCGGCCCCGGCGAGGCGGGGGCAGAGCTCACGCGCCTCACGCGTGCCGCCCAGCACCAGGATCTTCACGTGAATCCCCGCCGGGCGAGGACGGTGCCCGCCCGGTCGATGACGATGGTCTCGACCGAGACCGGGGCACCGCGCAGGGTTTCGCGGATCGTCCCCTCGGCCTGCTCGGCGACCGCCTCGGCAAGCTTTGGCCCCGCAATCCCCAGGGCTTCGAGCGCGGTGTTCGCCGCGGCAATCCGCCCGGGATCGGGGCCCGACCGGGCCGCCAGCCGGGCGAGCCGGGCAAAATCCACCTGGCTGCGCCCCGAATGCAAATCGAGCGCGCCCTGGCCAAGCTTGGTCATCTTGCCGATCCCGCCCGCGATCGTCAGGCGCGGGATCGGATGGGCGCGCAGATACTTGAGCAAGCCCCCGGCGAAATCGCCCATATCGAGATAGGCGATGGGCGGCAGGTCATAGAGGCTTTGCACCACCCCTTCGGACGTGGCGCCGGTCGTGCCCACCGCATGGGCGACCCCGTTGGCGCGCGCCACATCGATGCCGCGATGGATCGAGGCGATCCAGGCCGCGCATGAAAACGGCCGCACGATCCCCGTGGTGCCGAGGATCGAGATCCCCCCCTCGATCCCCAGACGCGGGTTCCAGGTCTGGCGCGCAAGATCGGCGCCCCCGGGGACCGAGACGGTGACATCGAAATCGGCAGGATGGTCATGGATAGCCGCCACCTCGCGCAGAACGCCCGCGATCATCTGCCGGGGGACGGGGTTGATCGCCGGTTCCCCCGCCGGGATCGGCAGGCCCGGTTTGGTGACCGTGCCAACGCCCGGCCCGGCAAAAAAGCGGATGCCCGGCCCGCCATGGGCCACCCGGGTCACGATCCGGGCCAGATGGGTCACATCCGGGTCGTCGCCCGCATCCTTGATGATCGCGGCCTGGGCCCAACCGGCCCCCGCTGCCGTTGCATCGAGCGCAAAGCCCGGGGTCTGCCCCTTTGGCAGCGTGATGGTGACCGGATCGGGAAACGCCCCCGTCAGCAACGCCGTCAAGGCGGCCTTGGCGCCGGCGGTGGCACAGGCACCGGTTGTCCAGCCGGATCGCAGTTTTGGCGGCGCGTCGCTCATGCCCGGACCATAGACAGCACTGTCGCATCCGCAAAGAAAACGTCGCAAAGGGGCTTAGATTCCCGGGGCTTCGTGCCTATACAGACTGAATGACGACCATGACACACAGGCTGCCAGGCGATGACTGGCCCGAGCTGAGCCCGGGCTGGGTCTGGCTTGTGGGCGCGGGGCCCGGCGACCCGGGCCTGTTGACGCTGCATGCGCTCAATGCGCTCAGCCAGGCGGATCATGTGGTTTATGATGCGCTGGTCGATACGCGGATCCTCGACTGGGCACCGGCGGGTGCGGTGCGCGAATACGCGGGCAAGCGGGGCGGAAAACCCTCGCCCCAGCAGCGCGATATCTCGCTGAGGCTGATCGAGCTGGCGCGGCAGGGCAAGCGGGTGCTGCGCCTGAAGGGCGGCGACCCCTTTGTCTTTGGCCGCGGCGGGGAAGAGGCGCAGACGCTGGTCGCGGCTGGCATCCCGATCCGCATCGTGCCCGGCATTTCCGCAGGAATCGGCGGCCTCGCCTATGCCGGTATTCCGGTGACCCATCGCGATGTGAACCAGGCGGTCACGTTTCTGACCGGCCACGATCAGACCGGTGATGCACCCGGCGCCATCGACTGGGAGGCGCTGGCCAGATCCTCACCCGTGATCGTCGGCTATATGGCGATCAAGACCCTGCCCAAGATCACCCAGAGCCTGATCGCCGCGGGCCGCAGCCCGGCGGAACCCGTGGCGCTGGTGATGAATGCGACGCTGCCCGGCATGCAGGTGCTTGAGACCACGTTGGGCCAGGCAGTGGCCGATGTTGCCGCCTCGGGCATCCGCCCGCCGGCGATCATCTGTATCGGCGAGGTCGTGCGGATGCGCGCCTGTCTTGACTGGATCGCGCAGATGGCCGGGGAGGCGCCAAGGGATCTCGACCCGTTGCACGCGCGGCACATTTCCGAAACCGGCTAGGCGATGCGCGGTCTGGTGATCTCGGCCCCGTCATCGGGGCAGGGAAAGACCGTGATCACGCTTGGCCTGTTGCGGGCGCTGCGCCTGCGCGGCGTGCGTGTCGCCTCGGCCAAATCGGGGCCTGACTATATCGATCCCGCCTTTCACACCGTCGCGACCGGGCACCCCTCGGTCACGCTGGACGCCTGGGCGGCGGGGCCGGCGCGGCTGCGCGCGCGGGCCGCGATGCTGGCGGGCATGGCTGAGATGCTGGTGGTCGAGGGGGCGATGGGGCTGTTCGACGGTGGCGTTTCTGACGGCCCGGTTGGCAGGGGGGCCACCGCCGAGGTGGCCGCGGCGCTCGGCCTGCCGGTGATCCTGGTGCTGGATGCCGCGGGCATGGGCCAGACGGCGGGCGCCATCGCGGCGGGGCTGGCCGGGGCCACGCCCGGGGTAGAGATTGCCGGGGTGATCCTGAACCGGGTCGCGAGCCCCCGCCATGGCGCCATGCTGCGCGCGGGGCTTGCCCCGGTCTGCCCGGTGATCGGCGAGATCCCGAAGGAGGCCGATCTGCACCTGCCCTCACGCCATCTCGGCCTTGTCCAGGCGCGCGAGACGGCGGCGCTGGAGGGTCAGATCGCGCGCATCGCGGCGGTGATCGGTGCCGCCTGCGACCTCGACGCGCTGATGGCGCTTGCCGCGTCCCTCGCCCATGGCGGGCAGAATGTGCCGATGCCGCCGCTTGGCCAACGCATCGCGGTGGCCCGCGACGATGCGTTCTCGTTTGCCTATTGGCACCAGATCGAGGATTGGCGCGCGGCGGGTGCCGAGATCAGCTTTTTCTCCCCGCTCGCCGATCAGGGGCCGGAGGCCGGGTCGGATGCGGTTTTTCTGCCCGGGGGCTATCCGGAACTGCATGCATGTACGCTCGCCGCCGCGGACATCTTTCGCGCCGCGATGGCGGCGGTCGCCGCGCGCGGGGCGCTGATCTATGGCGAGTGCGGGGGCTATATGGTGCTGGGTGAGGCGCTGGTCGATGCGCAAGGCACTGGCCACCGGATGCTGGGCCTGTTGCGGGTCGAGACCAGCTTTCACCAGCGCAAACGTCATCTCGGCTATCGCACCGTGCGGGGGCAGGCGCCCCTGGCGGGCCCCTTTGCCGCCCATGAGTTTCACTATTCCACCACGCTGAGCGAGGCGGGAACGCCGCTCTTCGACACCGCCTTCGATGCCGCTGGCGCGCGCCTGCCCCCGATGGGCTTGCGCGTCGGGCGGGTGATGGGCTCGTTCGCCCATCTCATCGAAGTGGCGGACTAGAGCAAAAACGGATCTGGCTGACCCAGTCAGATCCTAGGATTTTGCTCAAGTGTTTGACTCTGGACCAAAATTCTTTTCCAACCTCGGTCAGGTCGAAACGATTTTGGTCTAGACGCCCCTGGAGCTGACGGGCAAGACGACCCTAGAAATGGATCGCGCGCCCATAGGCGTCGAGCACGGATTCGTGCATCATCTCGCTGAGTGTGGGGTGCGGAAAGACCGTGTTCATCAGGTCTTCTTCGGTGGTTTCCAACTGGCGGCCGACCACATAGCCCTGGATCAGCTCGGTCACCTCGGCGCCGACCATATGCGCGCCGAGCAGCTCGCCGGTCTTTTCGTCGAAGATCGTCTTGACCATCCCCTCGGGCTCGCCCAGCGCGATGGCCTTGCCGTTGCCGATAAAGGGGAATTTGCCGACCTTGATCTTGTATCCCTTTTCCTTGGCCGCCGCTTCGGTCAGCCCGACCGAGGCGACCTGCGGATGGCAATAGGTGCAGCCCGCGATCGAGCCCGGATCGACCGGGTGCACGTTGTTCTTGCCCGCGATCAGCTCGGCGACCATCACCCCTTCGTGGCTGGCCTTGTGGGCGAGCCAGGGCGCGCCGGCGATGTCGCCGATGGCAAAGATCCCCTTGACCGAGGTGCGGCAGAATTCATCCGTCACCACATGGCTGCGATCGGTCTTGATGCCGAGCTTCTCGAGCCCCAGCCCCTCGACATTGCCGACGATGCCGACGGCCGAGATGACGGTGTCGAAGTCCAGCTTCTCGACCTTGCCACCGGTTTCGATATGGGCGGTCGCCTTGCCCTTGGCGCGGTCAAGCTGTTTGACCATGGCCTTTGCCATGATCTTGATGCCCTGTTTCTCGAACTGTTTGCGGGCATGGGCCGAGATGTCGGCATCCTCGACGGGCAGCACCCGGTCCATCACCTCGACCACGGTGGTGTCGCAGCCGAGCGTGTTGAAGAAGCTCGCAAACTCGATCCCGATGGCGCCCGACCCGATGACGAGCAGCTTTTTCGGCATCCGCGGCGGCTTGAGCGCGTGTTTGTAGGTCCAGACCAAATCGCCATCCGCCTCGAGCCCCGGCAATTCGCGGGCGCGGGCGCCGGTGGCCAGGATGATGTTCTTTGCGGCAAGCTCCTGCGGCTTGTCGCCGGTGACCGAGATCTTGCCGGGTGCCGTGATGGTCGCCTCGCCCATCACCACGGTGACCTTGTTCTTTTTCAGCAGGTGCCCGACGCCCGAGGAAAGCTGCCCCGCGACCTTGCGCGAACGCTCCACCACCGCGTCGAGGTCATAGCCCAGCCCATCGGCCTTCAGCCCGAACTCCTTGGCCCGGTGCATCAGGTGAAACACCTCGGCCGAGCGCAGCATCGCCTTGGTCGGGATACAGCCCCAGTTGAGACAGATGCCGCCCAGATGCTCGCGCTCGATCACGGCGGTTTTCAGCCCCAGCTGGGCGGCGCGGATCGCTGCGACATAGCCGCCGGGACCAGCCCCGATCACCACGATATCGAACGTGCTCATGCTCATTCCTTCCCTTGTCAGGTCTGGCCAGAGGTTAGGCTGAGAAGGGGGGTATTGCAATTGAAGCCGGGGCAAGAATGCATCGCATTGGTCCGGGCGCGGGTTCTTTCTTTGCCGCTCAGCTCATGTAACCGTCCGCCGCGCGATAGGCGCGTTCGGCCTCGGAGTCCGCACGCCCCATCGCGGCGTTGCGGCTGGGAAAGCGGCCAAAGCGGCGGATGACCTCGCGGTGCTTGATGGCGTGTTCCAGATTGTTTTCGGCCTCGGTGGGATGATCCATCAGGAACAGGCGCACACAGCGTTCCTGATCCGCCAGGCGCTCGGAATGCATGAGCGGCAGGTAAAAGAATTGCCGCGCCGGTTTCGCGATCTGTTTGTCATGGCCGACCCGGATCGCCGCAACCATGATCTTCAGCGCCAGGGGGTCGGCCTGATACGCCCGGGCGCTGCCCCGGTAGAGATTGCGCGAGAACTGGTCGAGCAACACCAACAAGGCCAGCGCGGATCGCGGCGCCGTCAGCCAGTCGCGCAGCCTGCCGGCGCAGGCGGCGGCATGATCATCGGCAAAGCGGTGGGCAATCTCGGCATCGCGGTCGGGATCGGCGAGGTACCAGCCTTTCTCGCCCACCTCGTCAAGCCAATAGTCGAGGATCGCCGTGGCGCGAACGGGTTCAGGCATTTTCTCTCTCCGAGGCGGCGCCCTGGCCCTCGTCGGTCGCGGCCTGTTCGACCGAGACTTCCTGGGCGACCTCGGCGGCAACCGGCGAGGCGGTCATGGTCAGCGGGATCGAGGGCAGCGTCTCGTCGACCGGCACCGGCGCGCGGGCGGTCATGCGATAAAGCCCGTAGGCCGTGATCAGACCCAGGCTGGCCGCAAGCGCCCACAAAAAACTGTCGGGGCCAAAGGCATCCATCAGATAACCGACCATCACCGGCATGCCGACCGCGCCGACCCCGGCAAGGACCACCAGCCCGCTGGCGGCCGAAGGCATGTCTTCGTGCTCGAGAAAGTCGTTGGTATGGGCGAGCAACAGCGAATAGAGCGGGTTCGCCATCCCACCCACCACAAAGCCCGAGGCCACCAAAAGCTCGAACGAGACCCCCAGAATCGGCAGGGCAAGGGCCGCCGTGGTGCCGATGGCCGTCGTCGCGACGATCAGGATCCGCCGGTCCATCCGGTCCGACAGCCATCCGATCGGGTACTGACACAGCAACCCGCCCAGATAGATCGCGCCCACATAGGTCGCCGTCTGATCGGCCGAGAATCCGACCTCGGTCGCATAGACCGCGGACATCCCGAACATGCAGGCAAAGGTCGCGCCCAACAGAAAGGTTCCGACACAGCCCAGCGGCGAGGATTGAAAGAGCTGCCCCAGCGACATCCGCCGGGTCACCTCGAACATCGGCACCGGCGAGACCGAGAGCAGAATAGGCGTGACCGCCAGCGAGACGGCCACCGACATGATGACGAACAGGGTATACCCGGCCGGATCGGCAAAATTCACCAGCACCTGCGCGGTCACGATGCCGCCCATCTGCATGATCAGATAGGCCGAGAGCGCCTGCCCGCGATTGGAGTTGTCGGTGCCGTCATTCAGCCAGCTTTCCGCCACCACATAGGCGCCGGAATAGCATAACCCGACCAGAACGCGCATGACGAACCAAACAATCGGGTCGACCCAGGTGGCATAGATCAGAAAAACGCACGAGATCAGCGAGGCAAAGGCCGCGAACACCCGCACATGGCCCACCCGGCGCAACAGCCAGGGGGTCAGTTGTGCGCCCGCCAGAAAGCCCAGGAAATACCCGGTCATGACATAGCCCATGGTGCTCGACGAAAACCCCTCGAGCCCGCCGCGCAGGCCGAGCGCCGTGCCCTGCATCCCGTTGCCGAGTTGCAGCAGGAACATGCCGAACAGCAGGGCCCAGAGATTTCGAACGACGCTGATCATGGTGACTTCCTTGCGTTAGAGACCGTCGGCCTTTGCGACAGTGGCCGATAGCATGCATGGATTTTCGCGACATTGCGCGTCCATTCGCGGCAAGTTTCAATGCGCTCGCGATGCTGTGCCATCAGCGGTTATCGGGCAGCAGCAGTGAACTGTCGCCATAGGAATAGAATCGAAACTCCCGTTCGATTGCGGTGGCGTACAGGGCGCGCATCCGCTCGGTCCCCATCAGCGCCGAGACGAGCATGAACAGGGTTGATTTCGGCAGGTGGAAGTTGGTCATCAGCCCGTCGGTGATCCGAAAACGATGGCCGGGCGTGATGAAGATATCCGTATCGCCCAGCCAGGGGCGCAGCCTGCCGCTCTCATCCGCGGCCGATTCGATCAGTCTCAGCGCCGTGGTGCCCACCGCGATGATCCGGCCTCCCTCGGCCTTGGCGGTGTTGATCGCATCGGCGCTGGCCTGGGAAATCTCGCCCCATTCGGCATGCATCTTGTGCGCGTCAACCCTGTCGGTGGTGACCGGAAGGAACGTGCCCGCGCCGACATGCAGCGTCAGACGGGCCGAGAGGATCCCCGCCTGCGAGAGCCGGTCGAGCAGGTCGGTGTCGAAATGCAGCGAGGCGGTGGGGGCGGCCACAGCACCGGGGCGGGCGGCAAACACGGTTTGGTAATCGGTCGCGTCGCGCGCATCCGCCGGGCGCCGTTGGGCGATATAGGGGGGAAGCGGCATCACGCCCGCCGCCGCGATGGCGGCGTCCAGCGCCGGCCCGCCAACCGGAAAACGGAGCACGACCTCGCCGGCCTCGCCCTTTTCGGCGACCTCGGCGCTCAGATCGCCAAACCGAAGCTGATCGCCGGGCGCGAGCCGTTTCGCGGGTCTGGCGAGCGCCCGCCACGCCCTGTCATCCGCACGCTTGATCAGGGTCGCCTCGATCTTGGCCACTCCGCTGCCGTCACGCGTGTCGCGATGGCGGGTGCCGATCAGGCGGGCGGGCAGCACCCGTGTGTCGTTGAAGACCAACAGATCGCCCGGGCGCAGCCAGCGGGCAAGATCCGCGACCGTCGCCTCCTCGGTCGCGGCACCGTTGGCCACCAACAGACGAGAGGCCGGGCGTGGACGCACCGGCCTCAGGGCGATCAGCCGCTCGGGCAGATCAAAGTCGAAATCCGAGAGACGCATGCGCGCCTGTGCCCGGGGTTACTTGTCGGCGGCGACCGTCACCTTGACCATCTGGTCAGGATCGGCGACCTGGCCGGACTGGCCGACACCTTTTTTGATATTGTCGACTTTCTCCATGCCGTCGATGACCCGGCCCCAGACGGTGTACTGGTTGTTCAGGAAATGGCCGTCTTCGAACATGATGAAGAACTGCGAGTTCGCGCTGTTGGGCGCGCTGGTGCGGGCCATGCCCACGACGCCGCGGTCAAAGGGCAGCGACGAGAACTCGGCCTTCAGATCGGGATAGCTCGACCCCCCGGTGCCGGTGCCGGTCGGGTCGCCGGTTTGCGCCATGAACCCGTCGATCACCCGGTGAAAGACGACCCCGTCGTAAAAGCCTTCGCGGGCCAGTTTCTTGATCCGCTCGACATGGCCGGGTGCCACATCGGGCAGCATCTCGATGACGATATCACCCGATTTCGTCTCGATGATCAGGGTGTTTTCGGGGTCTTTGATCTCCACGGCCTCAGCCTCCAGATAGGGGGTTGCGACGAGTAAGGCGGCCATCAGACAAAGGGCTCTTAGCATCGGGTCCTCGCATGCTCGTTCAAGGTGTGCGACTGGTAGCGGGTTCAGCCATCGACGTCAAACGCGTTGTCTGATTCACGCAGTGCCTGCCCGGATCCGTCGTATGCCGACAGCGCGCCCATGCTGTGATAGAGTATGCGGCGCGAGAAGCCCGCAACGGCCATACGCCGTGCCGCAGATAATGGTCTCTCGTCCCAAGCCACCGATTTTTGCGTCACAGGAGTACGATCATGACAACCTTTGACCTTGGCAGTTATCGCCGTGCGATTACGACAGGTTCCGCTGCCGCAAAGGCCGAGTTCGATCAGGGCCTGATCTGGCTTTACGGCTATAACCACGAAGAGGCTGCCGCCTGTTTCCAACGCGCCGCCGATGCCGACCCCGATTGCGGGATCGCCTATTGGGGCATCGCCCATGCGATCGGCCCCAACTATAACAAGCCATGGGAGTTCTTTGAGCCGGACGAGCGGGTGCAGACCCTCACGCGGGCGCACGAGATGCTGGAAAAGGCGCGGGCCTTGAAACCGCAGGTCTCGACGCTCGAAGCCGAACTGATCGAGGCCCTGGCCAATCGGTTCCCCACCGATCCCGAGATCGAGGATTACGGACCGTGGAACGACGATTTCTCGGAGGCAATGCGCGGCGTCTACAAGCAGTATCCCGACGATCTGGATGTCGCCTGCATCTTTGCCGAGGCGTTGATGAACCGCACGCCCTGGGCGCTGTGGGATCTCGCAAACGGTCAGCCAGCCGAGGGGGCGTCTACAACAGAGGCGGTCGAGGTTCTCGAGCGGGCCTTTGCGATCGACCCTGCCGCATGGAACCATCCCGGCCTGCTGCATATGTATATCCACCTGATGGAGATGTCGCCGACCCCGGAAAAGGCCCTGCGCCACGGCGACCGGCTGGTGGATCTGGTGCCCGAAAGCGGGCATCTGGTGCATATGGCGACCCATATCGATGTGCTGTGCGGCGATTATCAGAACGTCGTCTGGCGCAATCACCGCGCCGCCGAGGTTGACCGGAAGTACGAGGCGATGGCGGGGAGCGAGAATTTCTACACGCTCTACCGCATCCACAACGTCCACTTCGAATCCTATGGCGGCATGTTCCTGGGCCAGCCCGAGGTGGCGTTGTCGGCTGCCGAGCGTCTGATGGAGATGCTGCCCGATCCCGTCATCCGCTTCATGCCGCAGCTCTTTGAGTCGTTCTACGGCAAAAAGATCCACGTCATGGTGCGATTCGGCCAGTGGACCGAGATCCTGAACGAGCCTTTCCCCGAGGACAAGGAACTCTACTGCTATACGACCGCGGCGATGCATCAGGCCCGCGCCATCGCGCTCGCCAATCTCCACCGGATCGACGCGGCAGAGGCCGAACGCAAGATCGCGGTAAAGACCCGCGCGGCGGTTCCCGAGGATCGGATGGTCTTTAACAACACCGCCGAAGACGTTCTGATGATCGGCGAGGCGATGATGGATGGCGAACTCGCTTACAAGGCGGGGCGCATCGACGAGGGGCTCGATCATCTGCGCCGCTCGGTCGAGCTCGACGATGCCCTGCTCTATGACGAGCCCTGGGGCTGGATGCAGCCCACACGCCATGCGCTGGGCGCGCTGTTGATGGAGCAGGGTCACTTCGGAGAGGCGGAGGCGGTCTATCGCGCCGATCTCGGCTATGACCAGACACTCTCGCGCCCCTGCCAGCATCCGCGCAATGTCTGGAGCCTGCACGGCCTGCACGAATGCCTGGTCAAGCGTGGCGAGACGGATGAGTCCATGCATGTCAAACGCCTGCTCGATCAGGCGATGGCCCGCGCGACGGTGCCGATCCATGCCTCGTGCTATTGCCGCCGGGCCGAGGCGGCCTGAGCGCCGGTTGAAACCGGGCGCCCCGAATCGGGCGCCCGGAAAAATGCGCGGTTGCAGCCGGCCGCGCCTGCGGATCTTAGAGCAAAAACGGATCTGACTGACCCGGTCAGATCCAAGGATTTTGCTCAAGCGTTTGACCCTGGACCAAAATTCTTTTCCAACCTGGTTCAGGTTGAAACGATTTTGGTCTAGACGCCGATCTTGCCGCCGCCCTGCCGGGTCACGACCACGATCGAGGGGCGTGGCGGGATCCCTTCCTGAAAATCGGGCCAGCGGGTGGCCGGATCTTCAAAGGTCGAGCTGCGCTCGAAACCCTTGAACGCCTTGGTGCCATCGGTGCCGGGGTGCTGGACGGCCAGAAACAGCGTCTCGCCGTCATTGGCGAAACAGGGCCCGCACAACTCGCCCCCGACCGGGCAGCGGAAGAAGAGCTTGGAATGACCCCGGAGCTCGCCTTCGGTTTCCAGCGCATAGAGCCCGTCGGACTTGCCGGTCTTGCCCCAGCCCGAGCCCTGATCGGTCGAGATCCAGAGCCGCCCGTCGGCGTCGATGGCGCAGTTGTCGGGCGAGCCGAACCAGCCATGCCCCGAGGTCGCCGGGTTCCAGGCCGCCCCCACCTCGGCGATCGCGGGGTCGCCGCATTTCACCAGGATGTCCCAGGTGCCCCGGGTCGCGGCATGGTCGCCGCCGGCTTCCTTGACCTCGATGATATGGCCGAACGCGCTTGGCCCTCGCGGGTTGGCCGCGTTGACCTGACCGGGCTTGCGGCGCGTATTGTTGGTCAGCATGATATAGGCGGTGCCGTCGCCGCGGGGCTGGATGTCTTCGGGCCGGTCCATCGGCGTGGCACCCAGCGCATCCGCCGCCAGCCGCGTGTCGATCGAGATCTCGGCCTGGCTCGCAAACCCGTTTTCGGCGGTCAGCGGCCCCTCGCCATGGACCAGCGCCAACCAGTCGACAGTGCCGTCCTCGTTGAACCGCGCGACATAGAGGGTGCCGTCGCTCAACAGGTTCTTGTTCGCCTCGCGGTCCTCGGCGATCTGCCCGTTCGAGACGAATTTATAGGCATAGTCGAACCGGTTGTCGTCGCCGGAATAGACAACCACGCGGCCATCGGCCGAGGTCGTGGTCTCGCATCCCTCGTGGCGGAACCGGCCAAGGGCGGTGTGCTTGACCGGGGCCGAGGCCGGGTCCATCGGGTCAACCTCGACCACATAGCCAAAGCGGTTGCTCTCGTTGGGCTCCTTGTCGATGTTGAAGCGGTCGTCGACGGTGCCCCAGTTGTACCACCCGCCCGGCACGCCATAGCGCCGCATCGAGGCGGCCCGCGGCTGGCCGGAGAGGTCCGCCTTGCCGTCCGCGTCCGTCCGGTCGGTCCAGAAATAGCCGTGGAAGTTCTCTTCGGCCATCAGATAGGTGCCCCACGGGGTCATGCCGCCCGCGCAGTTGTTGAGCGTGCCGGTCACCCGGGTCCCGGCCGGATCGGCCGAGGTTTTCAGCCGGTCATGCCCGGCTGCGGGCCCGTCGATCGTCATCTCGGTATGGGAGGGTGTGATCCGGCGATTGTATTGGCTCTCCAGCACCGGCGCCCATTTGCCGTCCGCCCCCCTGGCGATCTCGACAACGGTGCCGCCATGGGCGGCCATCTCGATCCTGATCAGCTCGGGCGTCATGTCGGCAAAGTCTTTTTTGTCCTGGCGCCCGATCTTGGGAAACATCACCTCTTCGTTGGTGTATTCGTGATTGACGCAGAGCAGACCCCGCCCTTCGCCCAGCGGGACATAGCCGACATAGTCGTTGTTGTAGCCGAACTGTTTCAGCTGTGCTGCTTCGCTCTGGTCATGCGGGTCATAGGCGGGTGCATCGGCAAAGATCGGGTCGCCCCAGCGCAGCAGGATATCGGCGTCGTACCCGTCGGCGATGTGGTGCTTTTCGTCATTGCCCCAAGCGAGTTCGTCAAAGACATAGCGGCTTTCGGCGGCATGGGCGTTATCGGCGCCGAGGATCGTCGAGCCGAACAGCGCCGTGGTGGCAGATACCGCAAGCGCGCCGCGCATCATGTCGCGCCGGTTATACCGGCGGTTGATCACATCACCGATTGTGTTCCCCAGATTGGGGTTGGTGGGAATATCGTCAAAGGCTTCGTAGGCTTCGGCCTTGTTCCCGATTTCGGGATCGTCGATGAGATTTTTGCGCGTCATAGCTTGGGGGTCTCCTTCGCGAATAGCTAGGTGCGCGCGGACCATATTCCGAGGTCAAAACAGTATTGTGACGGGTCGGACCCCGGTCAAAAATTTGTGCATTGAAGTCGCGGCTTTCGCCTAGGCGAACTTGGCCCTTAGCGCGGTCGCCACCGGCGGGGTGACAAACGCATCGATCTTGCCGCCCATTCGGCAGATCTCCTTGACCAGCTTTGAGGCGATCGCCTGATGCTGGGCTTCGGCCATCAGGAACACCATCTCGATATTGTCGTCGAGCGAGCGGTTCATGCCGACCATCTGAAACTCGTATTCAAAATCCGAGACCGCGCGCAGGCCGCGAATGATCACGCCCGCGCCGACCTCCTGGGCGAAGTGCATCAGCAGGTTCTCGAAAGGCCGGGCCTCGATGATCGTCCCGGTCGACTCGCGGATCGAGGCGCATTCGGCTTCGATCATGGCGACACGCTCTTCGAGATCGAACAGGGGTTTCTTGTCGCGGTTGATTGCCACGCCGATGACCAGATGGTCGACCAGCTTGGCGGCACGCCGGATGATGTCGAGATGCCCGCGGGTGACAGGGTCGAAAGTGCCCGGGTAAAGTCCTCTGCGCACGATGTCCCCCCTGCGCTGCCTTCTGCTTTTGCGCCACGCAACATCCTCGTGCGGGCGCGGTCAAGCGAAAAGCCGCTGACCTATGGCGAAGTTTCCGATTCTGGTGATCGCGGGGCGTCCCTGATGACCGGGCCACCCCACCCTTCGACGCGTCAGCCGTGGAGCATTTCGACCATGGCGGCGTTATCGCTTTCGATCTCGGCAATGCGCGCCTTGACCACGTCGCCGATCGAGAGGAAGCCGACCATCTGGCCCTGATCGACGACCGGCATATGGCGGAAGCGGCCCTCGGTCATGCGTTCGAGCACGCTCAGCGCGGAATCTTCGGGCTGGCAGCCCTCGACCCTGCTGGTCATCAGGCTGCTGACCGGTGCGCTCATCACCGAGATGCCTTCGCTGCCCAGCACGCGCACGACATCGCGCTCCGAGACAATCCCTGAAACTTCACGCCCATCCTCTGATACCACGAGTGCCCCGATGCGTTTCTCCGACAAGATTTTTGCGACGTCGGCAACGGTGATCGAGGGCAGAACCGTCTCGACCGTGCGTGATCCCTTGAGATTGAGGATCTGCATCACATTCATGGCAACCTCCTTTGTAATTTAATTTCAACAAATCATGCGCGAGGCGCGCTTGTTCGTCAACTTTTGTCCAATAAGCAAGATTTGGTGCACAATAAGTCATGTCTGATCGAAGGCCTCTCCCATGGGTTGAACCTGCACCATTCTTTCCCGCGCCCCAAGAGTTCAACGCGGCGGGCGTGCCATTCCGGTGCCTGTCAGGGCGCGAGACGCCAATGGGCGCGTTGACCGGGCAAGAACGCCTCGACCGCGGCGGTCGCGATCACGATGGTCCGGCCGGTATCGGTGCTGGCGACATTCAAACCGCCATGCACGACCCGGGTTTCGGCCGAGCCGCGCGGCAGGTAGGCACTGACAGCGGCGGCATCGACCTTGTCGGGCTCCTGCACGCCGATGGTGACCTTGACCTGCATTTCGTCATGCGACAGGCCGAGGCTTTCGAAAAGCGGCAGCGAGGAATGCCGGATCGCATCCTCGACCGCACGGATCGCCGCCTTGGTGTAATCCTGCCCGTACTGGTCGTTGCCGGTGCCCATCTCGATGATCACGCGCTGTTGGGTCATGACGCGGGCTCCAGGTCGAAGGCGACCGAGAGGGCCGCATTGGCGATCACGGTCGGGTTGCCATCGCCATCTGGCCGCGGAATGTCGAGCCCGCCCCGCACCACCGTCACGCTGGGCTGGCCATAGGGAAAGATCGCGGCGATGGCCTCGGTATCGACGGCGTCGGGCTGTTGCACGCCGATCTCGACGTCGATCAGCATGTCTTCTTTGGCGAGGCCCAACAGCTCCGCCATGTTGATCGAGTTGTGCCACAGCGCATCGCGCACGGCCCGGGCCGCGGCTTCGGTATAGTCCTGCCGGCGCAGGGATGTCCCCATGCCGAATTCGGTGAGCATGCGTTTCTTGGTCAAGACGGGTATCTCCGTGCTGCGCTGAATTCCGGGCCGGGTATTGATGGCCGCGATCGGGCGGCGGCGCAAGGGATCTGCGGCGGGGCTACTCCGCCGCGATCCGCCCGGCCTTGACCAGCATGGGGCGCAGATAGCGGCCCGTATGGCTTTCGGCGATATCGGCAACATCCTCGGGCGTGCCCGCGGCCACGATGCGCCCGCCGCCATCGCCGCCCTCGGGCCCCAGATCCACGATCCAGTCGGCGCATTTGATCACGTCGAGACTATGCTCGATCACCACCACCGTGTTGCCGGTATCGACCAGTTCCTGCAGCACCTCGAGCAGTTTCCTAATCGCCCTCGGCATCCCGACAGTCAATTCGGGATCGACGATTGTGACCGTCGGCAGAACCTTTGGATGGAATATGATCTTCTTCTGATGGGTTTGTGAG
>JBCCHW010000017.1:0-29308 GCA_039028555.1 Pseudomonadota bacterium
ATGAAATCCCGGTTTTCGAGATTCGGAGGCTCCCATGGCCAAGACGTTCAAACCCGCTATCATCACCGCCCATGATCTGGTCGGCGGACATGCCGTTTTCCTCAGCCCTGAAGGCTGGAATGACGACGTCACGAAATCCATGGTCGCGCTGACCCCTGAACAGGCCGAAGAGTTCGAGGCGCTCGGGCATCGCCATGTGCAGGCCAATGAGGTCGTCGAACCCTATCTGGTAGAAGTGTCGCTGGAAGATGGCGCCCCGGTGCCGGTTTCGCGCCGAGAGCAGATCCGTGCTGCGGGCCGCCCGACCTTTGCGTTTGGCCGGGCCGCCTGACGCCAACCACTCGCAGCCGAGGCGATAACGACCGCCAGAGGACAGAAACCATGTATCGCTATGATGAATTCGACCACCGGTTCGTGGCCGAACGTGCGACCGAATTCCGCGATCAGGTGCGCCGGCGCCTCGCCGGGCATCTGACCGAGGGGGAATTCAAGCCGCTGCGCCTGATGAACGGGCTCTATCTTCAGCTCCACGCCTATATGCTGCGTGTGGCGATCCCTTATGGAACGCTGGGCGCACGGCAGATGCGCCAGCTCGCGATGATCGCCGAGAAATGGGACAAGGGGTATGGCCACTTCACCACTCGGCAGAACATCCAGTTCAACTGGCCCAAGCTGAAGGACGTGCCCGATATCATCGACGCCCTGGCCGAGGTCGAGATGCATGCGATCCAAACCTCGGGCAACTGCATCCGCAACACGACCTCCGACCCCTATTCGGCGGTTGCAGCGGACGAGGTCGAAGATCCACGCATCACGGCAGAACTGATCCGGCAGTGGTCTAGCCTGCACCCTGAGTTCACCTTTCTGGGACGCAAGTTCAAGATCGCCGTGACAGGGTCAGAAGAAGACCGTACCGCGTTGAAACTCCACGATATCGGGATTCAGATCGTGCGCCGCGACGGCGAGGTCGGATACCGCGTCCTGGTCGGCGGCGGGATGGGCCGGACCCCGATGATCGCCAAGGAATTGCGCGCGTTTCTGCCGCGCGCAGACCTCTTGCCCTATCTGGAAGCGGCGCTGCGGGTCTATAACCTGCACGGCCGACGGGACAACAAATACAAGGCCCGGATCAAGATCCTGGTGCACGAGATCGGCATCGATGCCTATCGTGATCAGGTCGAGGCAGCGTTCGCATCGATGGACCGCGCAGGCATCGCCGCCCCGGTCGAGGAAGTCGCACGGATTCAGGCCTATTTCGCCCCGCCCGCCCTGCCAGAACGCCCCGCAGAAAGCCCGTTGATCGAGCAGATCAAGGCCGCCAATCCGGAATTCGCCGCCTGGATCGCACGCAACACCTTCCCGCACAAAGTGCCGGGACATGTCGCGGCGACCATCTCGCTCAAACCCATCGGCGGTGCGCCCGGCGATGCGACGGCAGAGCAGATGCGGGTGATGGCGGACCTTGCCGAGGCCTATAGCCAGGACGAGATGCGCGTAACCCACGAGCAGAACATCGTGCTGCCTCATGTCGCGATCGAGGACCTCTACAAGGTATGGAAAGGGCTCGCCGGGATCGGGTTGGATGCACCGAACAAGGGGCTCGTGACCGATATCATTGCCTGCCCCGGGCTGGATTATTGTGCGCTCGCGACGGCACGGTCGATCCCGGTGGCGCAACGGATCGCCGAGCGGTTTGGTGCGACCGAGCGCCAGCGCGAGATCGGCCCGATACAGATCAAGATTTCGGGCTGCATCAATGCCTGCGGGCACCACCATGTGGGCCATATCGGCATCCTCGGCCTGGATAAGGCAGGGACCGAGAGCTATCAGATCACCCTGGGCGGGGATGCGACCGAGACGGCGAGCCTTGGCGAGCGGACGGGCCCCGGCTTTGGCTATGATCAGGTGCCCGAAGTGATCGAGAACATCATCGATACCTATCTCGGTCTGCGCGATGGCGCGCGCGAGACCTTCCTGCAGACCTATCGCCGAGTCGGCATGGCGCCGTTCAAGGAGGCGCTCTATGCTGCTGCTTGATCGCACGGGCGAGATCGACGACCTGTGGCCCGCGGCCGGCGAGACCCTGCCGGAGGCGGGGCGCATCGTGGTCCCGCTGGCCCGGCTGGGGGAGGCTCTAGACAGCGATCTCGAAATCGGTGTCGACGTTCCGAACAATGTCGACCCCAAGGAGCTCACCGCGCATTTCGGCCGGATCGCCATGATCGCGGTGGATTTTCCCAGCTTTGCCGACGGGCGCGGCTTTTCGATCGCCCGGACGTTGCGGAGCAACGGGTTTCTGGGACGCCTGCGCGCGGAGGGGCCGGTGATTTCGGATCAGTTCACCTATCTGCTGCAATGCGGTTTCGACGAGGTCGCGATACCGGAAGATGTCGCGTTGCGGCAGCCGGTATCGGACTGGCTCGCGCAGCTAGATCTGGTGACGAGCGGATATCAGCGTGGCCTCGAAGGGCGTCGGTCAATCCTCGACCAGCGGCGCGGCCATGCCTGACGGAGGCGCGCGCGGGTTCGATCCGCTCGCACGCCTGCTCGCGGCGCAGTACCAGCATGCGGCGGCAGAGCAGATCCTGCGCGAAGTGATCACGGCGCATTTTCCCGGACGCATCGCCCTGGTCTCGTCGTTTGGTGCCGACAGCGCGGTGTTGCTGCATATGGTGGCGCAAATCGACCGTTCGGTTCCGGTGATCCTGCTGGAAACGGGAATGCTGTTTGCCGAGACGCTGGACTATCAGCGCGATCTCGCCCGACAGTTGGGCCTGAGCGATTTGAGGCTGGTGCGCCCTGATGCGACCGATCTCGCCCTGCTCGATCGCGAAGGACGTCTGCATGAAGACAACAAGGACGGCTGTTGCCACTTGCGCAAGACGATGCCGCTGAGACAGGCGCTGGCGGGATTTGACGCCTCGATCACCGGACGAAAACGCGATCAGGCGGCGAGCCGGGCGGATATGCCCCTTGTTGAAACCGATGGGCGCAGTGGCAAGGTCAAGATCAACCCGCTGGCCACCTGGACCGCCGAGCGATTGCGCGACTATCGGGAGGCGCATGATCTTCCACCGCATCCGCTGGTGGAAAAGGGGTATCTGTCAATCGGATGTGCGCCCTGTACAAGCCGCGTTGACGCCGGCGAGGATGCCCGCGCCGGACGCTGGCGGGGCGAGGAGAAGGTCGAGTGCGGCATCCACTTCGATGGCAAGACATTCATCCGCGGGCCTGGCGCGGGAATCTGAACGCCGCGCCCTCTCAACCCTGCCGAATCAAGCGGAATGCGGCTAACGCCGCATGCGCCATTGTTGGGTTGGCGCATTTGATTTCGTGAGCGCATTCATTTCAAGAGTCCCCGCTGGAGGAAAACCGGATCTGACTGAACCTGTCAGATTCCAGGATTTTGCTCGACCAGCTGAGGCTGGACCAAAAATCCTTTCCGACCTGATTCAGGTTGAAACGATTTTGGTCTAGGTGGCATCTTCTTCGTGCTCGCCCTGATCGGCGATCCAGGCGACCGAGACAACTTCTTCGTCTTTTGCCGTATTGAAGACGCGGACACCACCTGCCGATCGTGACCGGAAAGAGATCCCTCCCACGGGGCAGCGGATCGACTGACCGGTATTGGTCGCGAGCATGATCTGGTCATCCATCTCGACAGGGAAGGACGCGACGAGGTGGCCCGCGCGCAGCGCCTTGTCGATTGCCTGCACGCCCTGGCCGCCGCGCCCGCGCACGGGATAGTCATGGCTTGACGAGAGCTTGCCCGCCCCTTGAGCCGTGATGGTGAGGATCAAATCCTCGGCCGCCGACATTTCGGCATAGCGTTCCTGCGAAAGGCCCACATCGGCGACGGTTTCATCCTCATCACCGTCCTCATCCTCGACCGTCCCGGCGACCGCGCGGCGCATCTTGAGATAGGTCGCCCGCTCTTCGGGCGTCGCCACGAAATGGCGGATCACGGCCATGGAGACGACGTTGTCGCCCTGGGCCAGCCTGATGCCGCGCACGCCGGTCGAAGACCGGCTCTGGAACACCCGAACATCGGTCGTGGGGAAGCGGATTGCCTTGCCCATCGCGGTGACCAGAAGGCAATCGTCCTGTTCATCGCAGATCCGCGCGTTCACCAGGGTGGCGTCGGCATTGTCGTCCTCGAACTTCATGGCGATCTTGCCGTTGCGCATGACATTCACGAAATCGGACAGGCGGTTGCGGCGCACATCGCCCTTTGAGGTCGCAAAGACGATCTGGAGGTTGTCCCACTCCTCTTCCGGCACATCCACCGGCATGATCGCGGCAATGGAGACGCCCTGGGGGATGGGCAGGATATTGACGATCGCCTTGCCCCGCGCATTGCGCCCGCCCGGCGGCAGCCGCCAGCATTTGAGCTTGTAGACGATCCCGTCGGTGGTGAAGAAGAGGAGCGCGGTGTGGGTGTTCGCCACAAAGAGGCGGGTGACGAAATCCTCGTCCTTGGTCGCCATGCCGGCAAGGCCCTTGCCGCCGCGCTTTTGCTCGCGGAACTCGGTCAGCGGGGTGCGCTTGATATAGCCCGAATGGGTGACGGTGACGACCATGTCCTCGCGCTCGATGAGATCTTCATCGTCGAGATCGCCGTCATACTCGACGATCTCGGACCGGCGCGGCACGGCAAACTGTTCGCGCACCTCGGTCAGTTCGGCGGCGATAATCGCGAGGATGCGCTCGCGGCTGCGCAGGATCTCGAGATAGTCGGTGATCTTGCCGGCGAGCTCCGTCAGCTCATCGCCCACCTCCTTGACACCCATCGCGGTGAGCCGCTGGAGGCGCAGATCAAGGATCGCCCGGGCCTGAGTGTCCGAGAGATAGTAGGTCCCATCCTCGTTCATCTTGTGGTTGGGGTCGTCGATCAGGCGGATGTAGTCGGCGATCTGCTCGGCCGGCCAGCGCCGCTCCTTGAGCCGTTCACGCGCCGTGGCGGGGTCAGGCGACGAGCGGATGGTGGCAACGATCTCATCGACATTCTCGACCGCGACCGCGAGGCCGCAGAGAACATGGGCCCGTTCACGCGCCTTCATCAACAGATGGGCGGTGCGACGGGCGACGACCTCTTCGCGGAACTCGATGAAGGCTTTCAGGATCGAGATGAGATCCAGCTGTTCGGGCCGGCCGTGGTTCAACGCCAGCATGTTGCAGCCGAACGAGGTTTGCAGCTGGGTCGAACGGTAAAGCTGGTTCAGCACAACATCGGGCGTTGCATCGCGTTTCAGCTCGATCACCACGCGCACGCCGAAACGATCGGATTCGTCCTGCACATGGGCGATGCCGTCGATCCGTTTCTCGCGGACTTGCTCGGCAATCTTCTCGATCATCGAGGATTTGTTGACCTGATAGGGGATCTCGTCGACGACGATGGCAAAACGGTCCTTGCGCAGTTCCTCGACCCGCGTCTTCGAGCGGATGATGACCGAGCCGCGTCCCGTGGCATAGGCCTTGCGCGCGCCGGATTGGCCGAGGATCAGGCCGCCGGTCGGAAAATCCGGGGCGGGCACGATTTCCATCACCTCGGACAGGGTCATCTCCGGGTTCTCGATCAGGGCCAGTGTCGCGTCGATCACTTCGCCCAGATTGTGCGGCGGGATGTTGGTCGCCATGCCGACGGCGATCCCGGCCCCGCCATTGACCAAAAGGTTGGGAAACTGCGCCGGCAGGACCGACGGCTCGCGATCCTTGCCGTCATAATTGTCCTGGAAATCCACGGTATCCCGGTCGATATCCGTGAGAAGGTAATCCGCCGGTTTTGCCATGCGCACTTCGGTATAGCGCATGGCGGCCGGGTTATCCCCGTCCATCGAGCCGAAATTGCCCTGCCCGTCCAGGAGCGGCAGCGACATCGACCACGGTTGGGCCATCCGCACCAGGGCGTCATAGATCGCGCTGTCGCCGTGGGGGTGATACTTACCCATGACATCGCCGACCGGGCGGGCCGACTTGCGATACGGTTTGTCAAAGGTATTCCCGGTCTCGCCCATCGCATAAAGAATGCGCCGATGTACCGGCTTTAACCCATCGCGCAGATCAGGGATCGCGCGCGCAACGATGACGCTCATCGCATAGTCGAGATAGGAGCGGCGCATCTCCTCCTCGATCGTGATGTTCGGGCCATCGAAGACCGGTCGTTCCGGCAGGTCTCCGGGCTCGTTCTTTGTGTCGTCGTCGTCGCTCAAGGAATGCTCCGGACCGGGGGCGGCGGCCAGCATGGAGCCGCAATTTTCATGACGCTTTCGTTATAGGCGCTGCCGCCCGTTCGGGCAAGCACGGCCGCGGGTTTTGAGACCGGCTCGCGCACAAATTGTGGTGCCGGCTGAACGGCTGGCCACCAGACCTCGGTGCTAGACAAAAGATCGTCGGATCAGGTTGAGACCCAGCAGCAGAAACACCACCAGAACCGCGACCCGGAACCGGCCCGTGTCGAGAATTCGGCGCAACCTCTCGCCGATCTGAAAACCCAAAAGGGCCGGGATCGTGACCAACACTCCCACAAGAATGTCAGAGACCTGCATCATGCCAGTACTCAGGAATCCCGTCAGAAGCGGCAGCGTACCGACAAAGATCATGACCCCGGTGGCGCGGACGAACTCGTCCTTCTCCGTCTCGCGCGCGGTCAGATAGACCACCATCGGCGGCGCCCAGATGGCCGTGAGCCCGCCCAGTGTGCCCGCCAGGGTTCCGGCAACCACCTGCCCCGCACCGTCATGGCGCGGGTGCAGCGCCGGCGGTCGCCAGGCAAGGCTCATCACCGAAAAGCCGACAATCACCAGGCCGAGCGCCAGGACCAACGTGCTGGTCTCAACCTGCGAGGTGATGGTCAGACTCACCACAAGTATCAGCGCAACCAGACAGACGAGAAACCGCCAATAGCGCCGAACGGCGCCCAGAAAGTCACCGGCACGAAAGATCTGCCAGGCATTGGAGATAAGCGAGGGAACAATCACCAGCGCGATCGCTGCACGGGGGTCGATCAGTTGCGACATCAGACCGATGGCTGCCGTTGGCAGCCCGATACCCACCGTGCCCTTGATGGTTCCCGCAATTAGAAAGATCAGGCAGATGAGGACAAGCGTGCCGGAGTCAAACCCCATATCGGCGTTCCATCAGGCCGGTTCCCTACGCGGATCAGAACGGGATTTCGTCGTCCGTCCCGCCCATGTTACCGCCAGATGCCGGGCCGCCGCCGCCGCCGGAACCACCCCCATAGGAGCCACCGCCTCCACCGCCGAATGAACCACCACCGCCACCGCCACCATCGCTGCGGCCGTCGAGAAAGGTCATCTCGCCGCGGAAGGGACGCAGGACGACTTCGGTGGAATAGCGATCCTGCCCGCTCTGATCCTGCCATTTCCGGGTTTCGAGCTGGCCCTCGATGTAAACCTTGGATCCTTTGCGCAGATACTGCTCGGCAAGGCGCACGAGGTTCTCGTTGAAGATGGCAACCGTGTGCCACTCGGTCCGCTCGCGCCGCTCGCCGGTATTGCGGTCCTTCCAGTTCTCCGAGGTCGCGATGCGCAGATTGCAGACCTTGCCGCCGTTCTGAAAGCTGCGCACCTCTGGATCGGCGCCCAGATTGCCGATCAAGATCACTTTGTTGACGCTGCCTGCCATATCTTTTCCCCGTGCAGAGGCCCTGTGGGCCGAATCTATATCTTGTGTCGGAGACTATCCCGGCCGCTAGGCAAATGGCCAGAGCGGTTTGCGAGCGTCAAGTCGCGCTTTTCATCTGTCAGAAAAGTATTAGGCCGTCACCGCGGGGGAACGGTGACGGCCATAAAGTCGGATCAGCCTCTGTCACTGAGAGGGGGGAATTCTCAGTTGCCGATCCGGCTCATATCGGCCAGGGATAGGCCGAGATCTTCGCGTTCAGCCGGAGACATGCCCCGGATGTCGCGCTGCCTGGTCTGACCCAGGGCCTTTACCATATACGCCACAAGACCCGTGGCGCGGGGGTATGTCGTGTTGGTTTGACCAAAAGTTGTACCAGTCATTTTGTTAGCTCCTGCAAGCATTAAGCTCCGATTATGCGGTGCTTTCTTGAACGAATACTTGGGGATTACGCTGATCGAAAACAAGTGCATTCGGCGCATGCCCCACTTGCATTTTCTGCATATATCGAAAGACACGCCTTTGGCGCCGATCCGTGTTCGTCCGTACAGATCGACGCGAAAGACGCAGCGCGGCTGTGCTGGCCTCGGCCGGGGGTATGCAGGGGTCGCCGGCCAGATGAGCCGAAGCCCGATGAAGTTGCATGCCATGCTAAGCCTGATCACTGGCCTGGTCGCCGGTTTAATCGTTGCAATCTTGCCGGAGCACTTTTCATGACCCTCAATCAGGTCACTCTGGTGAACTCGATCGCGGGTATCCCCGGAGGCGGAATCGGAGGCGCCCGCCGCTGCGCTCACAAGCTCGCATTGCGGCAGCCCTTTTCGTACCACTGGCCGGGCGCACAGCACTGGCGCATGTTCATGTTTCGTGCTACTCACAAAGAAAACAGTGCAAAAGGGCAGTCGCATGAGGATCATCGGGCTCGATCCGGGGCTCCGCCAGACCGGCTGGGGCGTGGTTGAGGTAACGGGGCAAACGCTCTGCCATGTTGCCAATGGCGTTTGCCGATCCGGAACCGGCGAATTGGCGGTGCGGCTGGCCAGACTGCACGATGCGCTGGAAACGGTGATCTGCGAGACGCGCCCCGACGCCGCTGCCGTGGAGCATACTTTCGTCAACAAGGATGCCGCAGGCACACTGAAACTGGGTCAGGCGCGCGCGATATCCTTGTTGGTGCCGGCGCGTCACGGGCTGCCGGTCGCAGAATACGCGCCCAATGCGGTGAAAAAGGCGGTGGTCGGTGTTGGCCATGCGGACAAGGCGCAGGTGCTACATATGGTGAAACTGCTTTTGCCGGGGGTCACCCCCGCAGGGCCCGATGCAACCGACGCGCTGGCAATCGCGATCTGCCACGGCTGGCAGGCGGGCTCGCGTGCGGCACAGGCCCGGGCCTATGAGTCCGCGCGATGATCGGCAAGATCTCGGGCACCGTGGATTACGTGGCTGAAGATCACGTGCTGATCGAGGCGGGCGGCGTGGGATATCTGATCTATTGCACGCCCGTGACACTGAGCGCGCTGCCTCCCGCAGGTGGGGCCGCCGCGCTTTATACGGAACTGGTCGTGCGTGAGGACCTGATGCAGCTGTTCGGTTTCCGCTCGCGCGCCGAGAAGGAGTGGCACCGCCTGCTCACCTCGGTGCAGGGCGTCGGCGCAAAGGTCTCGCTGGGCCTGATCGGGACCCTGGGCCCCGCAGGGCTGGGCCGTGCGCTTGCGGTCGGGGACGCGAACGCCATCCGCTCGGCCCCCGGTGTGGGCCCGAAGCTCGCCACCCGGATCGCAACGGAGTTAAAAGGCAAGGCGCCCGACATTCTGGCGCTGTCGATCACATCTGCGCCAAGCCTGACCGGGGCGGCCATGGCCGTCGGGGACGGCCAGGCGGAGCAAAGCCCTGCCCCTGCGCCTGCGGCGCAGATGCCCGCCCGGCACCCGGATTTCGACGAAAGCACCATGGTTGCATCGGCGGAGGCGGTGTCTGCGCTGATCAATCTTGGATATGACCGGTCGGAGGCCGCGAGTGCGGTGGCACAGGCCGGCGAAGGAAGTGTTGCCGATCTGATCCGGGCCGCGCTGAAATCGCTGGGGCAGAACCTGTGAGCGGGACCGAGCCCGACCCGATCCTGCGCGGTGCACCGCAGCCTCCCGACGAGGCAGAGCGTGCCCTGCGGCCCGAGACCCTGGACGATTTCACCGGCCAGGCGGAAGCGCGCGCAAATCTGCGGATTTTCATCGAAGCGGCGCGGTTGCGCGGGCAGGCGATGGATCATCTGTTGCTTTACGGCCCGCCAGGGCTCGGCAAGACCACACTGGCTCAGATCGTCGCCCGGGAGCTGGGCGTGAATTTCCGGATGACCTCGGGCCCGGTGATCGCAAAGCCCGGTGATCTCGCCGCGGTGCTGACCAATCTGGAGCCCCGGGATGTGCTGTTCATCGACGAGATCCATCGGCTGAGCCCGGTGGTCGAGGAAATTCTGTATCCAGCACTGGAGGATTTTGAACTGGATCTGGTGATCGGCGAGGGGCCGGCGGCGCGAACGGTGCGGATTGACCTCGCCCCATTCACGTTGATCGGGGCCACGACACGGTTGGGTCTGCTGACAACACCCCTGCGCGACCGATTCGGCATTCCTACGCGGCTGGAGTTCTACACCGATGACGAACTCTCGCAGATCGTCGGACGCGCCGCCCGGATGATGGGGCTGGCGGCGGAACCCGACGGGATCGACGAGATCGCTCGACGCGCCCGGGGCACGCCGCGGATCGCGGGCCGCCTGTTGCGGCGGGTCTCGGACTTCGCACTGGTCGAGACCGAGGGGCAGTTGACCAAGGCACTGGCCGACCGGGCGCTCAGCCGGCTCGGCGTTGATCATCGCGGGCTGGACGGTGCGGACAGGCGCTATCTCAATCTGATCGCAGAGCATTATCAGGGAGGCCCGGTCGGGATCGAGACCATGGCCGCGGCACTCTCCGAAGCGCGCGATGCGTTGGAAGACGTGATCGAGCCCTATCTGATGCAAGCGGGGCTGATCAACCGCACGCCTCGCGGCCGGATGCTGACACAAACCGCCTGGCGGCATCTGGGCCTTGCCCCGCCGCGGGGCGCAACCGATCTTTTCGATGGCTAGTGCTGACTGCTCAGGGGAGGCCCGATGACGGATCAAGCGGCGCGGATCGCGCGCCTTTTCACCCGCCATGACGGCACGTTCCGCTTTGCCCGTTGGGGGCGACCACTGGCGCCGGTCGTGTATGGCACCAATGACGATGGAATCGCGATCTTCGAAGCCGGGTTACGGAGCGTGGCCAAGCTCGCTGGCCTGGGCATACAGGAGCTGGATCCCGAGCTGGGGGCGAACTTCATGGTGTTTTTCTCGCGCGAGTGGGGGGAACTCTGCGACGTCCCGCATCTGGCAAAACTGATCCCAGATCTCGAAAAACTGGTCGCGGAGCTGAAACGCACCGGCGCCAACCAGTACCGGATCTTTGGCTTTGACGAGGCGGGCGCCATCCGCATCTGCATCACGCTGCTGCGTTACGATAACGATCTGCAGCGGATCTCGGCCCAGACGCTGGCGGTCAGTCAAAGTTACCAGGGCATGCTGTTGTGGTCTGAGACGGCTTTTGCAGTGGAAAGCCCGATTGCCCTGGTCGATGATGGCCGATGTATCGTCAAACCGTGGTATTCTGATCTGGCAAGGGCGGCGTATGATCCAATTCTGCCGGCAACCGCGCGTGACCCGAGCTTTGCGTTGCGGCTGGCGGCGCGGCTGACCCAGGAGGAGTGACCGAAATGACCCGATGGCTGGCGATGGCGGCGCTGGCGGCCTTTCCGATCGCGGCGCAGGACGTACCACAAAACGGGATGGCGATCACCCGGTGGCATGGCGCAACCCATCAGGCTTACTTTGCCGACCCGCTGGAATGGGCACGCTTTCAGGACCTGCTGACCTCGGAGGAGTTCCGCGAGATCCGGATCGCGACGGCGGGCGAGACCCGAGTCCGTGTCGCTGGGCGGTATCTGGTGCTGACTGGCTGCCTGCCCACAGCCTGTTCGTCGACCCGTGCGGGCCTTGGCATCGAGATCGAGACCGGCACCACAAGCGCCGTTGTCTGGCAAGAGAATCTCGACCCGCGCCGCTTTTATCATCCGGGCAAGCCATTGCCGCCCGAGTTGGATGCGTTGGCCCGAAACGGGGTGCTGGAGTGACCACGGATCGGCATGACCCCGGCCATGAGGCGCTTTCGCGGCGCGGTCTGATCGCTGCCACGCTGGCCTTTACCATCGCTCCTTTGCCTGCGGGCGCGCTCACGCCAGGCGCGGCGGAAGCACATGTGCGCGCGACGGTCGAGGCCATTTTGGCGTTGATCGCCGCCAACCAGCCAAAGGAAGCGACGGCAAAGGCCTTGCGTGAGCTGTTTGTGCAGAAAAGCGCGCTTGAACAACTGGTCCGCTACACCGCCGGTCCCTATTGGGACGACATGAGTGATGCGCAGCGGGAGCGCTATCAGACCGGATTTATTGCCTATATCTCCAGCTATTACGCGCGGCAGTTTCGAACGGTCGATGTGTCGCTGGATCAGCTGCGCAATGTCGTTCGCCTGGCCGGTACACGCGACGCCGGGCGTCATGGTGTTTTGGTGACGACCGAGATCGTGGTTGGCGGTCAGGTCGTGGTGAGCATGGACTGGCTTGTCTCGGACCGTTCGGGTCGGGTCGCGATCTCAGACCTGATCGTCGGCGGCATCTCGATGGCACGAACACAGCGCGACATTATCGTCGCGATGTTCCGGGAACGCGACGGCGACCCCGAACTGATGATCGCGGAGTTCCGCGAACACTCCTTCGACCTCGACTGATCCGGCGGGTTTGATCACAGCAGACCGGGCATAAACAGACACAGCGCGGGGAATGCCAGGATCAATGCGATGCGCACGAGTTCGATCCCGAAAAAGGGCAAGACCCCGCGAAAGATCGTGGTGATGCTGGTTTCCGGAGTAAAAGACTTGATCACAAAGACATTCAGACCAACCGGGGGCGTGATGAGACCAAGCTCCACAACAACCAGTGCGAGGATGCCGAACCAAATCTTGAGATCCTCGGAATCCATGCCAAAGGCCGCACTGGACGCGGTTGCATAGTCGCCGCCGTTCAGATCGATGAGCACCGGCCAAAAGAAGGGCACGATGACCAGGATCATCGACAGAGATTCCATGAAACATCCCAGCACGATCAGGATCACCAGCATCGCAATCAGGATCGTGTAAGGGTCGAGCCCCGACCCCGCTGCCCAATCGCTGAGCGCGATCGGCAATCCGCTGCGCGCAAAGAATCCCTTCAGGATATCTGCCGAGAAGAGAATGAAATAGATCATGCCCGCGGTTCGCGCCGTCGAAAGAAAGGCGGCGTGAAGCTGTGCCCAGCCGACCCCTTCTCCACCGCGCATCCCCCGCGCGATCCCGTAGACAAGGATCATAAAGACCCCAACCGCCGCCGCCGGTGTTGGTGTGAAAAGACCGATCCCAAGGCCGAGAATGATCGACCCGAAAATCACCACCACCGGGATCAGCCGGCGCAGGGCCTCGCGGCGTTCCCTGGGCGCGATATTCGGCGTCTCGGGGGCCAATGCGGGGTTCAGGCGCAAGCGCAGCCATATGACAAACAGAAAGAATGCAACCGCGATCAGGCCCGGCAGAATGGCGGCCTGAAACATCTCGATAATCGACCCCTCGACGACGATCGCATAAATCACGAGCGCGACCGACGGAGGTATCAGGATGCCCAAGGTTCCACCCGCAGCCAGAACGCCTGTTGCGAAACCGTCATCGTATCTGAAGCGTTTGAACTCCGGCAGCGAGACCCGGCTCATGGTGCTGGCCGTGGCAATCGACGACCCGCTCACCGCGCCGAAACCCGCGCAGGCGGTGATCGTCGCCATGGCAATCCCGCCCTTGAGCCGCCGGGTCAGCACACTCATGCCCTGAAAGAGGTCGCGGCTCAACCCTGCCTCGGCCGCCAGAAAGCCCATCAGGACAAAGAGCGGCACAACCGACAGATCATAATTGGCGACGCTGTTCCACAGCGCAGACTTGAACTGGAGCAGGTAGGGGCCAAACTTCACCACTGGGGAGACCAGGCTCAGAACCCAGGAACCGACAACGCCGGTCGCCAGCATGGCGAGCGCGACCGGAATGCGAAGCAAGATCAGCACAAACAGACCCAAGAGGCCGATCAGCCCCACCAGCTCACGCTCCATTACTCTGACATCTCCACCCCGATCGAAAGCAGCGCCGCAACCGACCACAGGGCGCAGGAAATCGCGCCAGGGATCATGAAAACCCACACGGGCCAGTCAAGGACGGCGGTTACCGTGCGATCAGAGCGCGCCTCCTGCAGCCCATAGACCATCATCACTGCCAGCGCGAAGGCGATCGCGGCGACCAGCACAGTCGAGCCCACATGCATGCCACGCTGAATCCGTTCCGGGGCCATGCGCATCAGCACATCCACCGCCGCATGCCCGCCGGTCAGTTGGCAATAGGGAAACATACAGAGCCCTGCGACGCCGATCAGCAGCGTGACCGCATCTTCATACCCCGGCAATCCCGGCACCGTCGCGCCAAAAAGGCGGGCCCCCGCATTGGCGGAAAAACCCGCGACATTGACCATGGTGATCAGCACGACCGCGATCAAAAGCAGGCCGCCCAAAACGGCCCACCATTCGATTACCCGCCGCAGTGCTGAACGTAGGCGTCGAGATGTCACGGCGGCGGAGACTCCGGTTAGTTGGTGTGGGCTTCGACCGCGGCCTTGGCCTTGTCATAGAGCGCCTCACCATCGATGCCGAGTTCGGAGACTTCTTTCTTCCAGGTGTCGCTCACGGAACTCTCGAGTGCCTTGAACTCGGCGGTGGCCTCATCGGAAAGCTGGGTCACCGTCTTCCCCGCATCGGTGGCGACCTTCTTGCCCAGCGGTTCGATTGAGTCCCACGCCTCGCCCGCTGTTTTGGCAAGCGTTCCGCCAGAGTGATCGTCAACGATCTTCTTCAGATCATCTGGCAACGAGTCGTAAGAGTCCTTGTTCATCGCAAAGAGAAAGGTCGAGGTGCCGAAACGCTCCCCATCCTTCATCTCGACCGAGTGATCGGTGAGCTCGGCGAGTTTCAGCGGTATCGCGATCTCGAACGGGACCAAGGCCCCATCAACCGTGTTTTTCGCCAATGCTTGCGGCAGGGCGGGAACGGGCATGCCGACGGGCTCGGCCCCCCACGAGTCGAGCATCCACGCGCCGGTGCGCGACGGGCTGCGCAGCTTGAGCCCTTTGACGTCGTCCACCCCTTTGACATCGGTTTGCGTCAGGTGAAGCGCATTTCCCGAATGCACATGGACCAAAAGCGGGTGCACATCGGTGAAATCTTCGGCCAGATCCCCCATCAGATCCTGAATCGCCAGATTGGTCGCAAGCGCGCTTCCGCCGTGAACATCCGACAACTCGAAAACTTCGACCCGGGGGAAAACACCCGGCGTATAGCCCGGCAAGGTCCAGACAATATCGACGACCCCGTCACGGACCTGGCTGTAGAGTTCGGGCGGTTTGCCCCCCAGTGACATCGAGGGGAAGATCTCGAACGCAATCCGCCCGCCCGAGGCCTCTTCGATGCTCTTTGCCCAGGGCTCGATCATTTGCGCGTGGTTTAGTGCCTTGGGGCTTAGGAAGTGGTGGATCGAAAACGTATGCTCGGGGTCGGCGGCTTGTGCGCCCAGTGAAAGCCCGGTTGCGAGGGCGGCAACCCCCAATCCAAAGGCGCGTCGCGATGTGTTCATTTTACACTCCCTGCAGCCGTCATTGCATGTTGATTTTTGACGGCTTTCTTTTAATGGCCCGCGTCCAAAAACTGCAAGAAAAGTTCTGTTTAGAGCGTGATACATGTAGGATGGGATCCGTGTTCTGTCTGTTCAGCGCAAACCATAAGGCGTTTACCCCCTGTTTCCCGGCCCGTGGCGCAATACCGGCACGTTCGGCCAGTTGCTTGAGCACATCGGCTGGTATCTTGCCGGTACGGCCGCGTGACAAAGCCTCGATAATCAGGATGTGCCGGGGTGCAAGAAACCGGGTCAAGATGCACATGAAAGTGCCACCGGATCTCGATGCGCGCCCGGTCCTGGGTCAATCTGCCCGCGGGATCAAGAACCGCGATGATGGCGAGGCGGCCGTCGCCGCCATTCTCGTTGTGCAGGACCACACCATCTGCCAGCCGACGATTTCTTCCAAGACCGCACTCAGCACCGCCAGCGTCATGCGTTTGCCTCGGACGCTGACTGAACCGCGCCGGGTTTACCGGAAGCTGATTGATCTTGTTTACGCTGCCATTCCGGCTCTTTGCAGAGTGATGTAGAAGTTTGCCTCTGCTTCTGCTGGCGGGATGTTTCCGACGGGTTCCAGCAGGCGGCGATTGTTGAACTAATCGACCCATTCCAATGTGGCGTATTCCACGACATCGAAACTGCGCCATGGCCCGCGCGGGTGGATGAACTCAGCTTTGAACAGGCCATTGATCGTCTCGGCGAGTGCGTTGTCGTAACTGTCACCAACGCTGCCGACCGACGGTTCAATGCCAGCATCAACCAATCGTTCGGTGTATCGAATGGACAGGTATTGGGAACCGCAGTCGGAATGGTGCACCAAACCAGCCCCGGGCTGTCGCTGGTGAACGGCTTGTTCTGATGCATCCAGAACAAACCCGGCGTGTGCTGTCCGGCTGACCCGCCATCCCACGATACTACGCGCAAATGCATCGAAGACGAATGCCGCATACACGAAGCCCCGCCATGTCGCGACATAGGTAAAGTCGCTCACCCACAAGACATTCGGCGCAGGTGCTTTGAACTGACGGTTCATCTTGTCCAGCGTTTGTCGCGCGCAGCCAATCTTCGATGAAATCGACAAAATCGCCGCCCAACGGTTTTCATGCTGCCTTGCGCCATCCAGCATCATCCGCACAGCACGCTCTCGCACTTGCGGTGAATTCTTGTTCGTTGTCTTTGTCGTGATGCCCCATCCTACCCAGGAGTTGGAGCCTCCGGTAAACCCGGCGCGGCCAAAACTAACGGTCGTGGCGGTGTGCCATCGGAATTTGGATGTTTCGTGTCAGGCGGGAAGTGCTTTCCGGCCTGTTTCTCTTACAATGACTTCTCGTGCTTGCTGTTTTTCTTGCAGACCTTGTCGATCAGGGCGACGCGGGCGTGAAATGGCAAACTCCCGGTCATCGGTATTGCCGTGGGGTGGAATTTCTCTGCATCTGCCGACTGAAAGTAACACGCCAGGCTGATCCTGGGCGCCGCGGCTTTCGCGCTGCTGCGGCTGCCCCAATGCAGCAGCGACGGTGCCCATAAGAGAATTGCACCAGCATCCGCCGGCACCGCACGGGTCGACTGGATCGTGGGGTCATCCAGTTGCCAGTGGACCAGGCCCCCGCTGACTGCGTTCTGGTATTCCGGGTCGTGATTTGCCGGCAGCACGTAGATACAGGAGTTCTGCAGCGTGGCATCGGTCAAAGGCACCCAGATGTTCAACAGCTTGGGCAGTCCTTGACTGTCCAGATAGTTCACCGCTCCGATGCTGTCACGATGTGGTTTGCTCCCGGTCGCACGATCGGAAACGGGCACATAATGCACATCGAACTCGTCAGGGACGCAGAGCACTCTGGCATGAAAGATCTGCTCCAGGAATTGGCCTATCCTGGAAAAGAACGCATAGAACTCATCGTAGACGAGCGCATAGGCGGGGCGGTGGCCTGCGCGGACCACATTCAAAACAATCTCGATCAGTGGCGTTACCTGTGCCTTGTCAAAAGAAACAGGTGAGACAGCGTAGCCTTCCTCCCCAAGTTCGACACGCATGTTTTGCGCAACATCCACGGGCCACGGCTCGAACTCGGTCGGGGTCTGCCACGGTGTCTCGGTGATGTTTGCTTTGGGATTGAGCGCCTCCCAGTACGCCAGAGGTTCATCGCTTAACGCACTCATGCGATCCCTCCCAAACCGTTGAAGAATATGATCGTTGCAGAAATGATGGTCTTAGAATTAATCTTGCGGCGCTTGAGCTATTGTCAAGTGGGGAAAAACGTATGGCAAAAGTTTTTATTCGGTTGCTTGGGGGAGCTTCGGTGCTCGCAACCAATGAAAAGCCTCTTGTAGAACTGGGACGCAAATCGACGGCTCTCCTGAGTATTCTGGCTTTGTCCCCCAATCTCGGCTGCACCCGGGAACGCCTTTTCGGGATCCTGTGGGGGGCCCGGTCTCAGCAACAGGCGCAAGCCAGCCTGAGACAGGCGTTGAGCGAAATCCGCCGCGCACTCAACTCGGACAGGTTCGAACCGCTGATCACTGATCGCACGACCGTCAAGCTGGCATCATCGCTTGTCGAGGTCGACGTGTTGCAATGCACCAACCTCCTGAGGTCGCAAAATCAGAACGATCAGGAGAAAGCGGCGGAACTCATCGAGGCGGACTTCGCGCCGCCCCAGTCGATTAACGAGGAGTTCTATGACGACTGGATGTCGCAGCAGCACGAGCGCTTGAGGGAAACCTTTCAACACAGGCTCTCGGAACTGATGCGCGAGGCGCTGGATCAGATGGAACTGTCCCGAACACTCGTTTTCGCGCGGGCTCTGCTGGCGATGGAGCGAGGCGATGAAGAAGCTCATCGTGTCCTGATGCAGGTATACGCACATCAAGGCAACCGGACCTTGGCTCTCAAACAGTTCGACACGTGCAAGATAGTCCTGGAAACGGAGTATGATGCAAAACCGGATGCGAGCACGGTCCAGCTTCTTGAGCAGATCAAGCAGTCAAAGGGACGTGCCACCGCTCCCGAGCCCATGGCATCTCCAGCTTACTCCAGGCGCAGCGAAGCGAGGCACCAGGTTTCTGTGTCCTCAAACATGTTGAGGGTTGACGGCAACGATGTCGAAGCCGGGCGGCTGGCAACAGAATTCGTCGAACAGCTTTTGGGAGCCTTGTCCTGTTTCAGATGGATCGACATCTCGCGCGTCGAAGGTATCATGGACCCCGGTGCAGCGGCACCAATCGACGCAACAGACAACGCGATACGACGGCCCGACTTCGTGATCGAAGGCTTGGCGCGTCGCAGCGCAAGACGGCTCTACATCAAACTGGATGTTGTTGACTCGGCGTCACGCAACATCTCGTTTTCGGAGGTTTTCGAAGGAGATCTGACGGCAGAGGGTTTTATCCCCGAACTCCTCATCCACCAGGTGGCGGCAAGATTAGAAGAACGGCTGCGCACGACAATTGTCCGCATGGCGCTCCAGAAAACACGCGACGAGCTAAGCGCCATCGAATGTGCCCTGCTTGCTCTTTACGGCGTGCACGACATGAGCCTTCAGTCGTATGACACTGCTGCGAAACTGTTTGCTTTGGCAGAAAGCAAATCGCCGACATTCGCATTCCAGTATTCGTGCAAAGCACTCTGGATGATCTTTAGCTTCGGTCAGCAATGGGGGAGCGTCCAACGCGAAGAGATACATCAACTGGCCAAACGTGCGACCTTCCTCGACCCCGAAGACGCGACCAGTTTGGCAATCTTTGGCCATATGGAAGTTTTCTGCTTCCGACGGTTCGATGTGGCGGCAGACCTCTTTAATCGGGCCATCGCCTGCAATCCGCATTCGCCTTTCGTCTGGATGATGCGCTCCGTGTTTCTCGCCTATTCCGGCGAGGCCGCTGCTGCCCGGCGCGCGCTTGAAAGATCGCATGAAATCAGCGACATGGAAGCACAGTACCGTTTCATGAAGTCCTCGGCGCACTGCATCGTCAGCCTGATCGACCGAGACTTTGAAGAGGCCGCCCGATGGGGCCGCATCCTGGCTGCGACGAATCCCGGTTTTTCGAACGGTGTCAAACAGTTGCTCGTTTCTCTTGGCCAACTGGGATATGTTGATGAGGCGCACGGATATCTGGAACAATTGAGCTATCTGGAACCCGAGTTTTCGACACGGTCCTTTGTGGACTCCTATCCCTTGAAGCGTCTCGAGGATCGAGAGCTGTTTCGGGACGGGCTCCAGGCATCAGGGGCGCCGCCGTGATTTTGCAACGCGATCCACTTCGGGCCAAACCCGTTATCCTGGATGGCGGCGTTGGAAGCGAGATTCGCGCACGCGGCCACCTGCTGCATTCATCCGCCTGGAGCGCGCTGGCGCATGTCGAAGATCCAGCGCTTGTTATGGGTATTCACCACGACTACCTCGCGGCGGGCGCCGAGATCGTCACGGCAAACACCTTTCCGCTTTCACGCCATAATCTCGAGCACGCCGGATTGGGCGCGAGTTTCGCATCTTCCAACAAGTGTGCCGTTGAGCTCGCGAAATCCGCCGTTCGATCCTTCCCCGACCGGCAGGCGTTCGTCGCAGGGTCGATGTCAACCATACCGCCAATGGACTCCGCAGATCATCTGCAAACAGGCGCCTCGGCCTTTCGCAATTACTGCGAACAGGCCGAGATCCTGGCCGAAAGCGGCGTCGACCTGATCATCGCAGAAATGTTGCTGGAGATCGAGAGCGCCTCTTTGCTGCTCGAAGCCGCCTCGACGGTCGAACTCCCGCTCTGGGCCGGGTTAAGTGCGATGTTAGGCGACGATCACGAAGTAATGGGGTTCAGAACACCGGGAAAATACCTGGAGGTGCCAAGCACCAGGTTCTCCGAGCTGATAGAAGCGGCTTCTTCTTTTTCGGTCGAGTTGATCGCGGTCATGCACACCAAGATCGATGTCGTGCCTCATGCCCTGGACGTGCTTGAGCATAACTGGCGCGGCCCCATCGCGGCCTATGCCGAAACCGGGAAAGCCGGTGATTCCGACTGGTTCTTCGACACAGCGGCGGAGCCGGATGATTACGCAGATTGCGCGGTCGCCTGGTTCGAGAGATTTGGGCTGGATGCGGTTGGCGGATGTTGCGGCACCCGCCCGGCCCATATTGCTGCGCTCTCGCAACGTTTACGATAGATGCAAAGAACGCAGCCAGACTGCCCCCAAGGGGTAAATCATCCGCCAAGCCTCGCGCAACGCATGGCGCCAATGCTTTTCGAATGCACCTGCGTTTCGCCAGCTTCTGTTTTCACGACAAGCTCGAAACTCTCGATATCATCTGTGTATGGGATCGAGATCTGGAAGGGACCGCTATTCGTGTGCAGCGCACCGTTCTCAAACTTTCGATCAATCGCGTAGCGGTCGCGCAATCCGCCTTTCCGGCGGACCACGATCTGAACATCCTTGTCTCTCTTCTTGCTGCGCGGGATCCGGGTGTGCGATCTGTAGACATATCGGATTTCGCCGGAGAGTGTTTTTTCATTCTTGTCAAAGACACCAATCACCGCGATGTATCCCACTTCATCGACTTCCGGGCGGTACCCGTCGATATCGGCCAAGGCGTGCGCAACAGCCAGATAGTTGTGAGCGCTTATCCCGCTTTTCCAGACATACCCCATAAAATCCTTGAAATCCCAGTAGGGGAGCAGCGTCCCATGGGAACCTTTTGTGCCGGAACGCCACCCCATGTGCTTGTCATGATCGTCAGAGATCCGGCCCAGATAACTGTCCGGGAACGCATGATCCGTTTTTTTCTGCGAACCCTGCGGGTGTCCCGGGTGCAGGCATGTCATGACATGGCCGATTTCATGGACCGCATAAAGCTCTGGAGTTCTTGTCTCCGGGCCCGCCGACACGATCGAGGGTCGTGCGCGATCCGGGACATTCGAAACCGCAGCATGTTCCAGCGAACCATCATCGGCAACCATCCCGTAGTAGATCGTCTTTGGGTCCCGTTCCTTGGTTTCGATGTCGCAAATGCGCCTGGCCATCAGAAACGCACAGATGATGTTATGCTTGTGCTCCCACTCGACGTCACGCCCGTCAATCAGGTCGCCGCGGGAAAAGGGCAGTTTGATCCCTTCCGGGGCCTCCCCTTCTGAACACGAGAAATCGAGTTCGGAAATCGGAAGCAGTTCGAGAATCTCCTTCTTGATTCGGCAGTAACTCTCCTTCCTGGGTCGATTTTGTGTGCCATTGGCATTGGTCGTGATAACGCCGACCACATGACATTTCAGAGATGTCGGCGCTTCCACGATCAAGCGAAGCCTGTCGCTGTCATCCGAGCTATCCAGATCAAGCTCTGTACCCGGGTCTGAAATCGACCAAAGCTTTGACAGACGAAAGTCGACCGGACCAGACTCCAGCACCCCCCGAGGTACAACAAAGTTCAGAGACCTGTTGATATCCCTCCGCTGACTAACGAGCTGCTTGCTCCCCGAACTGCTTGCCACAACCGACGACTGTGAATCGAACGCCATGGCAGCCGAGTCCAAGTGTTTGACTTCGAGCTCTCCTTTCACCCAGATCGTCTGGCCGACGTTCGTTGCTGATGTATAGACCCGGACCAATGTTGGACGCGAGGCGAATAGTGGCACAGAATTTTCCAGATCTTGAATTGATTGAACAACTTCTATTCCAATCACTTTAAATTGCATGATTATTCCTCAAGATTGATCTGATTTTTCTTGGTAGCGCCGTCGGGCTTCGATCGCATCTGTACAGAACGTGGGATTGTCCGTGACCAAAATCGGTTGATCCCAACAGCTGCCGGGCAGCGTCAACACGCTAAAGCAATCGCTCCGAAGGGTGTCTGTGTCCCAGCCAAAGATCTCTTGCGCGATACATCGAAGCCCCGAAGCCCGGCTGGCCGTTCGCATCGTATCCGCACTGACCGAGAGGGACCGGTACCGCCCCAGCTTCCGGTCAACTGCCGGGTCGCCGCCCGCCAGGGCAGCGGCGTTAGAATGATGAAGAAAGACCACACCATTCGCGCGCAGCCGCGGCTTGATCTGATGAAGTGCGGCCTGAAGCGTCTCCCTATCGGCATGCACGAGCGAGAAAACGCTGAACACGAAGTCGAGCGATCCCTCGGGAATACCGGAAAGACTGACACCATCGGTCAGCATCGGGCGGACATGCGGTGACGAACGAAACACATCTTGCAAACCATCGTGGCAGCGCTCTGAAATCTCGGTGACCCACAGACGCTCGCAATGACCCGCGAGGTGCCGTGAAAGCCGGCCCATACCACCGCCAAGCTCCAGAGCCGCTCGAGTTTTGCCTAGATAGCGGGCAATGCGTGGCAGGATCATTTCCTGCCACTGGACGGTTGAGCTGCCCCATCGGTCAGCCCACTGTTCACCGCCCCTGCTCCAATCCATCGCATTGTAGATCGAGCGCAGTTCCGCGACGCTGTTCGGCACTTTTGCAATCACATCGCAGTTACGGATCAAAAAACTGAAGACCCGCCTGAATGGGGCGGTCCCACTCAGCCTTGGCCTCGGCGATCAAAGTCTTAAAGGCCTGTTGCGCGACCGCGATGTCCCAGATGCTTTGAGCGAGATTCATTCCAGCTGTGGAGTCGGACGCGTAGTGAACGCCTGCATACTCGCGATTTACTGCTATCTCGTTGGCAATGTCGTTCATCCGGTCAGAGAATTCCTGATCAAGACGACCGTCTATCACCGCAGATAGTGCGAGTTTGGCTAAATGCGCCTGGGTTGCGTGGGCGCTTGGAAACGAAGGATGCGAAGGTGTTCGTATGATGGGTTTGATGTTGAGTGGATCGAGTTTGACGGGCCGGATCTGTCCGTACTTTTCCTTAAAGTGGACAGCGACCTCCCAACCGGTCCGCATCATCACCCGCGCAAAAAAGATCGTCAACGGGTGCGAGAACGAATCGATGTGAAGCGTGTTCTCAAAGACGCCGAGATAGTCCACGGTTTCGCCCAGGATGTCGTCTCGTCTTTTCTTTTGTTCTGGTTCATCGTCGAGTTTTTCGAAGACGGCTTGGACTTCTGTTTCAAAGTCGGCGTCGCCGTAGGCCGCATCCATTATGGGCGTCAACTTGGCCTTCCAGTCCGTTTCACACAGAAACTCCTGAACATACAGGCTGCGGCGCCATTCGTGGCGTCCTAACAGGTCTGTTCCAAACACATCGTGGCTTGCAGGAAGTTCATAGGACATCGACGGATGCGGCAGGACGAACATGCCCATCGCAGCACCGGGGTCTGCCTCATTATCAAGAAACTTCAGATCTTCCAGCGAAGGCCAAGCCCCCTGATCCGGTGCGTTATCCAGCTTTCCCTTAGTCATTTATCCTCTCCTAAAATCAATCATCAGCCGGGATACATCCTCGGCACAAAAGGTACGCTGGATGTATTTCATACGCGCGTGATCGTATCGTGATCCTTGCGCAAATACCGAAACGATCTTGTGATGGATCGCGCACAGAGCCAGTACGGATCAACGCCGGCGCACCCGGCCGGAAAGGTACAGCGGCCACGATCACGGTCGGGGCCGTGCAGATTGTCATTGGTTGCGCAATCGCCGGGGCGGCCCACAAACCGCACCCGAACGTGCCGGGGCCATAACGGCCTTCGCACCCGTCGCTGTTGGCCATCTCACGCCGCCTGGTGCCCTGGAGGCGGCGGTTCCCTGCCTCGATCCACGCGCCTTCACCACATTATGCCTGAGCAACCCCGCATGCCGATTCACGGCGGCAGGCGCGCTGCCACCGTCTCCATGGGCGGTGGCGCCCGAAAGAACGTTTCCAAAAGCCCATGTTTTCCAAGCCACATAGGGTGATCTTGGCAATACGCGGCCTTCGAGTGTCACTTTGCCGGTGTCGAAGCATCGCCGGTTGCGCCATGTTTCAGTCGCGCGGGATCGGCAGTCTCAGCACAGCTCGAGCAGAGTTTCGCTTGCATGGCGCCAATATGCGCCCGCGGTGAAATTTCGCTTTCTGACCCACTCTCATCCCGGAATTCACGAAGCTTTAACGTTTGCAGCCCCCGGGGCTGACGATGCGCTGACGCTCCAAGAGGAAACTGGGCGGCGACAAAGCGCGTTCCGCAAAGACTGATTGGGGGTCAAGATCATGCATCGTGTCAGTGAGAAAACGAATCTGGTTCGCCACTCCGGCGCATTATGTGGCCCGGATGTTGGATACTACTTTCCCGAGGCGCCTGTCCTTCCGCGTGATCCGGGGACAATGGCGACGGTCGAACGGCTCGCCCGCGCGATTGTTCTGGCTCCAGATCCCACCCCGGCGCCCACAGTCAATTTTCACTCCGTCATTCCCTGGCTCAGCCAATTCATCGAACATGATCTGCTCGGGATCGAACCGCTCGAGTTTCCCAAGCGCGCAGGACGCAAAGAGATAGCGACCGCACTCGTGAACAGGCGTCGCGGAAAGCTTGCGCTTGATAGTCTCTACGGTACGGATGGGCCGGATCAGTCAATCGCGGATTCCGGGGCATCGCAGCTCCGCCACCGGTGTGATCCCGCCCAGATGCGGCTTGGCCGCACAACCTTGGGTCTGGAACCCAGGCCCCGCCTGCCGATTGACCGGTTCGCGGACTTGCCGAGGATCCGTGGAGCGACGAACGATCAGTTGACGCGTCTTGGCGCAAACGAAACAAGATCCACGCGCTCATGGCTCACGATGCCGATCGCGCAGGACGCATTCCCGGACCCACTGCAACCGGCACTCATCGGCGATCGAAGGAACGAACGAAATCTCTTCCTTGCCCAACTGCACGTCGCCATTCTGCGTTTTCACAATGCGGTCGCAGCGGCCGAAGGGCCTGATACCGGCAATCTTTGGTTGAAGACGCGGCAACTTGTCAGGTGGCATGTTCAGTGGTTGATCGCGAACCCCTACCTGCAAAGGATTTGCGACCCCGAGATTCTGGGCGTGATCCGGCGAGAGGAAGCGCCGCTCTTCCAGGGTTTTCTTGCCTCAAACGGTCAGCGCGACGCCGCGCGCCTTCCTGTTCCGCTGGAGTTTGCCGCCGCCTTCCAGTTCAATCTGGCGACCATCCGATCGAGCCAGGACTGGGTTGCCGCGTTTCCCAACCTGACCCTGTTACCAGTTGGCGTTGACGAGGATCCGTGCCCTCTGCCCTCCCGGGCCGCACGGCCAGGAAAACAGTTGCCCGGGCATTTGTGTGCTGATTGGCAAAGCCTGACCGCCACGGGTGATCCGTTGCGCAGTAGCGCACCGATCGTCCCGAGCCTCGGTGCGCTCGTGAGGGGGGGCGCGGGCCAGGCCTTGGCGCTTCGGGTGGCACGTACTCTGCTTGCTGACGGCCTTCGCCTCGAGCTGCCTTCCGCGCAGGCGTGCATCGCTGGAATCCGTGCCCGAACCGGAAGCGACATCAAGCCCCTTTCAACCGATCAGCTTTGTTGCGGGCCTGCAGGGGCGGCGATACGCGACACCACGCTGATCGCGCAGACTCCGCTTTGGTTCTACATTCTACAGGAGGCGTGGTGCCATACCGGCGGTCGACGCCTGGGCCCCCTGGGCAGCTATCTGGTCGCCAGCACGCTACTGGGCGTAATCATATGCGATTCCAACTCTTTTTGGCACCAGTTCGGCCCTGATCAGGGGCGTTGGAGCCCTGACTCCGGCGCTATGCCAAAAGGCGAGCCGATAACCGATCTGTGCGCGCTGCTCCGTGCCGCAGATCTCCTTTGAAGCCAGTTAACATTTCAAAAAAGTGGAGATTAAAATGAGAAACTCAAAGACCCCGCGAACATTGGCCGCCATCCTCGGCGCTCTCGCTGTTGCCGGATGCGCCAGCGGTAATGTCAAAACCACCCTATCCACGCCTAGCGGCAAGACATTGATCCTGAGCGCCGACAACAGGGCAATCCTGTTTGCGAAGAAACGCGTCGGAACCGAACAACGATGCGCAGAGCCGCAGCCCGACGCCATCCGGGCCGTTGCACAGGAACTCTCTGCCGCTCTGAAGGCCGGGTTTCCGATTTCCGGCGTTCCGGTCGATGTGGCCGCGAGTGTCGCTGCCGCCACGCGCGAAGCTGTGGGTGAGCTCGGCAAACGCACCCCGACAATCCAGTTGCTCCGCGACTTGCTGTTCAACGCCTGTCTCGCCGGCATGAACGACACGATCCGTCCCAAAGACAAGTTTGATCTCCATTACTGGAAGGTAGATAAAAACGGCAATGGGATGCTTGTTACGATCCCCTATGGGTTCGATCAACTCGCCGTCGATGTGATCAAGCAGATGGACAACATGACCTTGGCCCTGCACGCGATCGACGGGATCACCGGCATGGGCAATGTCGGCAAGGTCACGATCTCGGCCACTGCGAGCACAAACACCAGTGCCGAGGCTGGCGACGCGACCAAGGGAACCGCTGGTGCCACCACGCTGACAAGCTCTGTCTCAGGCGACGGCCGCGCTGAGCTACCCCCCGAGTCGGCCAAGGCGATTGCGGACGCGCTGGTCAAGATCGTCACGGTCTCGTTAACCGACGACGGAAACTTCGCCCGTTAAGTCGCAAACACCGATGGGGCTTTCCATGACGGGATCATCGCTTAGCGTACTGATCGCTGCCCTGGTCGGGCTGTCGGCTTGCGCATCGCCATCCGAGGAAGCCCCATCTCGACTTATCCACTACGAGAACGGCAGTGTTTGCGTTGAACCGCCCACGAGGGGTCATTACCGCGATTGGCCCGCGTCAAAGGGTGATGCCGCGTTGCCGCCGATCTCACTCCTGCGTCGGTCAGGATTCCTCGTCTGCCGGGCGCATCAGGCTGGTCTGATCGACGATGCTGACTACGCTGGCGCAATCCTCGACACCGGGCCGACGATCCTGCGCGCCGACGCAGCGCGCGCGCGCCGTGTTCTTGGCCTTGAAACGGTGGGTGCGACCGCTTTGTCGCCGCATCTCCGCGCGGCATGCGCCGGTCTGGCACCCAGCGGACTAGAACTGCCGAATGCAACCCTGTTTTGCCAACGACATGCCCAGTCAAATTCTGAATGACGGAGCTAGAAATGTTTCAAGCTTTTTGGATATCGAGAATTTTTAAAGATGAGTTCGGGTTCTCTGACCTGCGAGCCAATTACACGAGGGTCTATTCGTGGATGGCCAATCAACTTGGCCACATGACACTGGGCCTGGCGCTGACTTTCCTCTTCTTTTGGATCCACAGCACGACATGCTCTGCCCTTTTGGCGTATCGCGACGCAGACACCCGAACGGCGACCTGTGCGGGCATCGCGGTGGGGCTCCTGCTTCTTGTGCTCGTGCTGATTGGATCGCTGGCACCGCGATACCAGGGAACGCTGTCAGTGGTCCAGGGCAAGGCGCGGGGGTTCAAGATCGGCAAATCTGGCGTCCTTTTCATCATGATCTTTGTGTTGATCGCGGCACCGCTTCTGGTGCGCGAGATCGGGTCCGAGCGCGTGTGGGACAACGTGAATGCCGGCCTTCTTGGATTTACGATGACCCTGTTGGTGGCGTTGATCCTGGCCGCCGCGTGTCTCGCAGCTTCGAACAAGGGCAATTGGCATGGTGAACGGGCCGAGTTTGCAAGGGCGTATTTCTGGCCTCTATCGAGAGTATGGCGGCGAGTCGCGGTGCTGGTCGCGATACTCCCGATGATCTTTGCCTTGGCCGGTTGGTTCCTGGGCTACTGGCATGCCGACCCACGCATCCTGGGGCCTGTGCTTGCAGCAACTGTGCCCGCCGTCGCTGTCGCGGTGCTGGCGCAGGATCTTCGTTTCGCTATCATCGGATTGTTCGCTGTTTGGGGCGGGTTGACGCTGTCGCTCGGGCCAATGATGTCGGTCGTGCCGGTGATTGGCATGGATCTGACCACTGTGGCCCCGATAGCGGCCGTCGGTTTCTGGCTGTTCTGCTTCGTCACGCTCGTGATCTTTGCGCCAACCAAGTGCCGCAATCCCTACGACATGTCGTTTCTCGCCGGGATCACAGCGGTTCTTTCTGTCTATTTCTGGATCGCTGCAAACGCCGATCTGGGGAGCGACTGGGCGATCCCTGTCGGGGGTGCCGTTACCTCTATGGCAGTCTGGTTGGTCAAGGAATTCGGGTCGGATCTGCCGAACATCTATGCCGAGCTGATCGATACCCAAATAGCGCGCAGCCGTTCAAACAGCCGGAACGACAAAGGTACCGGCGTCGAGCAAAGCTATCTCGACGCGGGCAATTGGGATTTGCGCACTGATCTTTCATTTGACTTCGCCGGGGCGTTTCTGGGTGCCGGAGTTTTGTCTGGCGGCTCGCTGCTGAGTTCCGCGACGGGTGCCTGGGCGGTTGGGGCCGAGCTGATTGGTGTGCTGATCTTTCTGCTGGTTTTCATCGGCGGGGGTCGGAACTGGGCCTATCGGCAGAATGCCCTTGATCGTTCAGGCGTCGGGAGGGGGAACATGCTCGCCGTGCTGGACTTCGCCGTCGATCTGTATCCCGCCGGCGGCACTGCGGGGCACGCGATTGACGAGCCACGGGAAAAGTTAATGGAGTTTGCGCAAGGAAGCGCGCAATTCCGGCATCTGATTGTCGTCGGAGGCCGTCGGTTCAACGATCGACTGGCCGACGCAATCGTCAGTGAAGCCGTCTTGGGGGATTTGCCACCGGAAATGTTCGCACATCTCGAAGAGGAGGCAAGCTGGCGACGCGCGCGCAAACTGACCTTTGGTCTGACCGAGTCGGGGCATATGTCGACCGCACGGGATATGACCACGCTGGGTCGACACCTGCTGTATGACTATCCGCAATATTACAATTTGTTTTCGCG
>JBCCHW010000018.1:0-29185 GCA_039028555.1 Pseudomonadota bacterium
ATTTCAATTACAAAGAGTCCATTGGTAGTAAATTAAAATTTGTATCCGCCCGGCCTTTCCGGCTCGATCCGGGCGCCAGGCGGCGGGATCCAAAGGTTGCGAGGCGCGGTTCTTGGGTGAAGTCTGAGCGGATAATCCGCTGAACTCAGGACAGAATCGGCCAGGTGTCGCTCAGCCGGTACCCCTCGGGCCACGGGTCATCGGGATCGAGCATGTGCTGGTGCGTTCCGGTCAGCCAGGCCCGGCCCGAGATTTGCGGAATGATGGCGTCGAGCGGCCCGCAAGAGGCGGTCTCGGCAATGGCGCAGTGGAACTCGGACCCGATGATCGAGATGCCGGTAAAACGCGTGCCCACCGCCAGCAGGCCCTTTGCGTGCAGCACCGCCATGCGGGCCGAGCATCCGGTGCCGGTGGGGGAGCGGTCGATCTTGCCCGGGCGCACCACCACCGCGTTGCGCCCGGTGGCGATGCCGTCGCGCATCTCGACCGGTGCTGCGATCTGGCAGAACGAGATATGCCGCCAATCGGGGTTTTCGGGGTGCTCGAACCCCAGCTGCTCGTTCGCGGCGGCGGTGATGCGGATGCCGGTCTCGGCAAGCGCGCGGGCTTCGTCCGGGCGGATGGCAAAGCCGAGCGCGGCGGCATCCACGATCACGAAACTGTCGCCACCATACGCGGTGTCAACGGTCAGCGTGCCGATCCCCGCAACCTCGAGCGGGGCGTCGAGGCGGGCGGCAAAGCTTGGATGATTGGTGATCGTCACCCGCCCGGCCCGCCCGCCCTGCACGGCAACCTCGGCAGTGATCAGCCCGCCCGGCGCCTCGAGGAGCAGGCGGGTCACCGGCTCCGTGACAGGAACAAGGCCGGTCTCCACCAGCACGGTCGCCACACAGATGCTGTTGGAGCCCGACATGGGCGGCGTGTCGGCGGGCTCCATGATGATCCAGGCGGCGTCCGCATCGGGGTGTTTCGGGGGGACGAGCAGGTTCACATGGCGAAAGACACCGCCGCGCGGCTCGTTCAGCATGAAGTTGCGCAAGCTCTCGTCATTGGCAATCCAGCGCGACTGCTCCCACACACTCGCCCCCGGCGGCGGCGCAACCCCGCCCACAATGACATCGCCCACTTCCCCCTCGGCATGGCAGGAGACGGAATGGATAACTTTTGTCGAATGCATCGGCCGGACTCCCGATTATTATTGCGTTACAGGCAACAATGTTTTCAGCCAAAGATGGGCTGTATTTCCAGCCCATCTGGATAGAACTCATCGCAGTGGTCAATGGAGGATGACATGGGACTTCTGGTCGACGGGAAATGGCAGGACACGTGGTATGACACGAAATCGTCCGGCGGGCGGTTTGTGCGCCAGGATGCGGGCTTTCGCAACTGGGTCACGGCGGATGGCAGCGCGGGGCCGAGCGGGGTGGCCGGGTTCAAGGCCGAGAGCGGGCGCTATCACCTTTATGTCTCGTATGCCTGTCCCTGGGCGCATCGCACGCTGATCTTTCGCGCGCTCAAGGGGCTGGAGGACCATATCTCGGTCTCGGTCGTCCACCCGCTGATGCTGGACCATGGCTGGACCTTTGCGACCGATTTCGCGGGCGCGACGGGCGATCATCTGTTTGGGTCGGAGTTCATGCATCAGGTCTATACCCGGGCCAAGCGGGATGTGACCACAAGGGTCACGGTGCCGGTGCTGTGGGACAAGGAGACGGGCGCCATCGTCTCGAACGAAAGCTCCGAGATCATCCGCATGCTGAACGCGGCCTTTGACGGCATCACCGGCAACAGCGCGGATTTCCATCCCGAAGAGCTGCGCGCCGAGATCGGGACCTGGAACGACAAGATCTATGGCTCGGTCAATAACGGCGTCTACCGGTCGGGCTTTGCGACCACGCAGGACGCCTATGAGGAGGCGGTGGCGGAGCTGTTCGCCCGGCTCGACGAGCTGGAGGCGCATCTGACCACGCATCGCTATCTGACCGGGCGCCGGATCACCGAGGCGGACTGGCGCCTGTGGACCACGCTGGTGCGCTTTGACCCGGTCTATGTCGGGCATTTCAAGACGAATATCCGCCGGCTACAGGATTACCCCGCGCTGTGGGGGTACATGCTCGAACTCTATCAATGGCCGGGCGTCGCCGGGACCACCGATCTGGCGCATATCAAGTTTCACTATTATGCGAGCCACGGCACGATCAACCCGACGGGTGTGGTGCCGGTCGGCCCGGCGATCGACCTGAAGGCGCCCCATGGGCGCGACGGGCTGGCGGTGGCCTGAGCGCCGCCGGTCATCGGATTGGCGTGGCGACGCGAGGCCCTCAGAAGGCCATCACCGCCGCGACCACCCCGGCCAGAATGATGAAATGGACGCCAACCAGCCAGTGATGGCGTCCGCGCAGATACTCGACCGCGGCGGCCTGTGAATCGACGCCCTCGACCGAGCTGGCAACGACGCGGTTCTGCGCTTCCTTGATGCTCAGCCGGATCGGCTCGGTCTGCATCACCACGAGGCCCGCGATGATCAGGAACACCGCAACGCCGGGTTGGCTGCCGACATAGATCAGTTTGAGACCGACAATCGTCGCCGTGATGGCGAGCAGCATGGTCAGGAGAAACCGCGGTCCGGCAAAGATCCGCTTTGACAGCGCTGCCCGTGCGTCTTCGACCGAGGCGTTGCAGGCCCCTTTTGCCAGCGGGCACATGATCCGGTTCATCAAGGCCCAGATACCCAGCCCCGCGAGCAGCGCGATCGCTGCCCAGGTGGCCCAGAGGCCCGACAATCCTTCGAGCGTTGTCAGCAGGTTGTTCATGGGGTCGCCTCCTGGTGGTTGTCCAGTGCTTCGCTCAGTTCCTCGATGATCTTGACCCAGGTCGCGGTATCCTGCGCGCCCTGGACCACATGTTTGCCGTTGATGATGAAACAGGGAACCCCGGTCACGCCCATCTGGCGGGCCGCACCCTCTTCCTCGATCAGCTTGTCGCGATCGGCATCGCCGTTGAGCAGCTCGTCCACCACTTCGCGTTCCAGCCCGATGCTTTCGGCCGCCTCAAGCAGCACGTCGCGCTCCGAGATATCGACGCCCTGTTCGAAATACTTGCGAAAAAGCTGGTTGACCAGTGCGGTCTGGTTGCCGGTCACCTTGGCCCAGCGGATCAGCCGGTGGGCGTCAAAGGTGTTGGGCGTGCGCGGGATCGCCTCGAGCTTCATGTCGAGGCCCGCGGCCTTGCCCGCCTGGGCGATGCGGCCATAAACCTGTTTCGCGCCCTCGGGCCCGCCGAACTTCCATTCGAGATATTCTTTGCGATCAACGCCTTGGGCCGGCATATCCGGGTTCAGCTGAAAGATGCGCCAGGTGGTCGAGAATGGATTCTTGCCCGTTTCCTCGATCGCACGGTCAAGATTTGCCTTCCCGATGTAACACCAGGGGCAGATCGGATCGGATATGATGTCGAGCGGTATCATAGGCCCAATGTAGGAAGGCGCAGTGCCGCGGAAAACCCCCCGGATGGCTGCGAAGGGCGTTTGTGTGGCATCATCCCCATGGGGCGTGGCTTTTGAGATACTGTGGGTCGTCTCCGGCAAAGGGCGATGTCCGACGCCAAGCAACAGGTGTTTGCGCAACTTTGACTTCGTTTTGCGAAACCGCGCAGACTACAGTTTGGGGTGCGCAAGTTCGGCGTTTAACGAATCACCCGGGAAGCGTTAAATCCAGAGGGAGTTTCGGGAGCGCCATCATTGATCTCATGGACAAAATTTCTGTGATAAGCCGACCTCAAGTTTTACGGAATTCCCCATAATGCAAAATGCGCCAAAAACGTCCCAAAACCCTATGAGTTCTAGGATAGAGTTTTGACCATTCTCAGATTTTCTGGCTTCACCGCAAAACGTCCAGAACGATCGTTCTGGACACTTAGATCGCAGTGGCGCACACGCTCCGGTTGCTAGCTGACTGCTGCGTTAGTCCGTTGCTTCGAGCCCGTAACTCCTGGCGACTGGGCTGAAGCGGTTTGGTCACCACGCGTCTAAGACTCGAAAGTCCTGAGAAGGATCGACGCGCACTCGAACAATTGATCCGTCGATACCGGGGAGATGAATGCCGCACGTGTTGCGGAAGTGTCGAGCGACATAGACGAACGTGGCCATACCATTCTCTCGAGATATGTTGCGAAGCTCGTAGTCGCTTGCCCGCAAGAAACGATGTGTCGCGTCAAAAGAGCCCTTTGATGTGTTTATGAAAGCTCGCGTGGTGAGTTTGTTGAGCTCTTCATTACTCGCTTCTTCGCAAGTCATTCTCGGCCCGCTGTCTCGATCCGGTAAATACAAAGCCATGGCAAACATGGCATTGAGAAGCAGGGACAGAACGAGGGCTACGTACTTGATCATCGAGAGCTCCGCTGCGCCAATCTCGTGCAAGCCTGTCACACGCGGCTCAGTCGTTTCAACGCCGTTTCCGACGATGACGGAGGTTCGCTTCGTCCCGCACTGCCGAGTTAGACATGCACGCCCGACCTGTTATCACCTCTGCGGTAGCTCTCGCGTACTTGTAGAAGCAGCCTTTGCGTTCAGAAACAACCGATTTTTGGGGCCACATGCAGCCTGAGATTTTACAGAATAACCAATACCGTAAACCCCAATAGGGTTTCGCAGGCGTGATCGGGAATTAGCATAGAACTCAACCCTTTGCCACTAACGACCCGTACTGTGCCGCCAGATCGCGGCGCAGGAGTTTTCCGTTGGCGGTGCGCGGGAGGGCGGTGCAAGGCACCCACAGGCGCGGGCATTTGTATTGGGCGAGGCGGTCCTCGGCAAAGGCCGTCAGGGCCGCCTCGCCGGGCCAGTCGCCGCGGGGCACCACAAAGGCGCCGATCAGGGCCAGATCGGGGCGGACCTGGACCTGGGTCACCCCGATCTCGGCAATGTCTGGATGGGCGGCGAGGGCGGCCTCGACCTCCTGCGGGCTGACCCGATAGCCAAGCGCGGTCATCACGTCGTCGGTGCGGCCGTGATGGGTGACATAGCCCTCGGCGTCCATCGACGCGCGGTCGCCGGTCACGAACCACTCGCCCCGCATCGCCCCGGCGGTCGCCTCGGGCTGGTTCCAATAGCGCAGCATCAGCCCGGGGTCGCGGTTCGAGACGGCAAGCTCGCCAGGCGCGCCGACGGGGGCCGGGTGATCCCCGTCGAGGATCGCCACCCGGCGCCCCATCTGGGGCCGCCCGGTCGTGCCCGGTTTGTAGGGCACCGTGGGGCTTGACGAGAGAAAGGTCGAGACCTCCGACATGCCGAGCGCCTCATAGACCGGTTTGCCCGTCACCTCGCGCCACTGCGCCATCAGCGTCCCGGGCGCGTGCTCGCCCGAGATCAGCGCGTGGCGCAGGCTGGCAAAGGTCTCGTCCAACCCCGCCGGGCTGCGCAGGATCCGGCGATAGACCCCGGGCACGGCGGCCAGAATCGTCGCGTCATAGCGGTTGGCGAGCGCGGGCAGCTGGTCTGCCGTGGCGGGGCCGGTATGGATCAGGCTGCTCGCCCCCGCGGCCCAGGGGTCGGTCAGCCCGGTGCCCAGCGTATAGGTCCAGTTGAACGCCCCGGCATGGAGCATCACGTCGCCTGCATCCAGCCCGTACCAGCCCGCCCACATCATCCGCCGCGCCCAGGCCGCACGATGGGCGTGGAGCACTCCCTTTGGCGTGCCCGAGGTGCCCGAGGTATAGACGAGATAGGCGGGATCATCGGCATGGGTCTCGGCAAACCCGCCGGGCGGGGTCTGGCGCAGCGAGGCCCAGTCCGCCTGCGGGATCGCCTGTGCGCCCCCGGGCAGGTGCGACAGCGCGAGATCGTCGGCGAGGGCGATGAAGCGCGGGGTCATGTCGGCGGCGATCCCGGCAAATTCCGCCTCGGTCAGTTGCGACGAGGTGGGCACCGCGATGCCGCCCGCCGCGACGATGCCAAAGAACAGGATCGGAAAGTCCGACAGGTTCCCCATCCGCAGCGCCACACGCTCGCCCCGTTGCAGCCCCAAGGCGCGCAGGCCCGCCGCCGTGCCCCGGATCGCACGGTCGAGATCGGCAAAGCGCCAGGTCTCGGCCACATCGCCCGCAGCCCCCTCCAGCACCAGCAGCGCGACCTTGTCCGGCGCCCTGCGACCGGCCTCCATCACATAGCGCGCCATGTTAAAGCCTTTTGGGCAGGGCGGTGGCGGGCCCAGATCGAACAGCGAGGCGGACAGTTGTGACATATGGACAGTTTCACCGCGGATATGGCATGGCTGGCCAATCTGGCAGGGAGCAATGCCACGTGCAATGCCGGCAGGAGACAAAATGAGCGACCCGGACGAAGCGTCAAAACCACGGCCGAACGGCGCACCTGACCAGCCGGGCGAGAGCCTGTTGCAGATTGCGCGCGCCGATGCCGAGAATGAGCCGGTCGAGCCGCTAGATCTGGGCGCCCGGGTGCGCCAGCTGCGCCATGACCGCGCCTGGACGCTGGAGGAGGCGGCGAGGCGCGCAGGGCTTGCCCGCTCGACGCTCTCAAAGATCGAGAACGCCCAGATGTCGCCCACCTATGACGCGGTTCAGAAACTCGCGCGTGGCCTGGGCATCGACGTGCCGCAGCTGTTTACCCCGCCCGTGGACAACAAGATCACCGGGCGCCGTGCGATCACCCGCGCCGATGGCGGGCGCCAGCACATCACCACGACCTACGAACACGCGCTGTTGGCCGAGGAGATCAGCCGCAAGAAGATGCTGCCCTATCGCGCGACCATCCGGGCGCGGTCGTTCTCGGACTTTCAGGAATGGGTCCGCCATGACGGTGAGGAGTTTCTGTATGTCCTCACGGGCCATGTGCAGCTGTTGACCGAGTTCTATTCGACGATCGAGCTCGGCCCCGGTGACAGCGCCTATTACGACGCGTCGATGGGGCATTGCGTTGTCTCGACCTCGGCCGAGGATGCGACGATCCTGTGGGTGACCTCGCTCTGAGCGCCTGGCCCCCGCCGGCCTTGGCCCCGCCCGACCTCAGCCTCGCCCGGCCTCAGCCCCGGCTGATCTGCAACAGCTCGCGTGAGAGATCCGAGCGTGACATCCGCTCGACCGGCAGGGCGAGGAACCGGTTTATGCGCGCCGAAAGCTGGTGATAGGCGAGCTGGAAGGCAAGATCGATCTGGTCCGGTGGTGCGGTTGCGGGGTCGTCGATGGGCCAATGGGTGCGCAGCGGACGGCCCGGCCATCGGGGCGCCGCCTCGCGGGCGACAGCGGGGCAGAGCGTGATGATCAGGTTGATCTCCGGCGCGCCCGGCGCCGCGAACTCGGCCCAGGATTTCGAGCGGTAGCCGTTGAGCGCGATGCCGCGCCGCTCGAACAGGATCGCGGCGGCGGGGTGCACCACGCCGATCGGGTTGGACCCCGCCGAAAAGGCGCAAACCCGGTCCGACCCGTCACGGTTCACAATGGCTTCGGCCAGGATCGAGCGGGTCGCGTTCCCGGTACATAGCGCAAGGATGGTGAACATCGCCTTCCCCAAAGCGGCTCCTGCCTTCGCGGATAGCCGCCCGGGGGCAAAGTTTCAAGCGGGGCGCCGTGATCGGGCGCCCCATCGGGCCCGGCGGCCGGGTCAACGCGCGGTCCAGCCCCCATCGACCGAGATCGTGGTGCCGGTAATCTGTGCCGCATCGTCCGAACAGAGGAAGGCCGCCGTGCCGGCAACCTCGCCGATGGTGGCGAATTCCTTGCTGGGCTGCGCCTCGAGGATCACGTTCTTGATCACGTCCTCGCGGCTCATGTTGTACTGGGCCATGGTGTCGGGGATCTGCTTTTCGACCAGCGGGGTCAGCACATAGCCCGGGCAGATGGCGTTGCAGGTGATCGGCTCCTGCGCGGTTTCCAGCGCGATGACCTTGCTCAGGCCCACAACCCCGTGTTTCGCCGCCACATAGGCCGCCTTGAACGGCGAGGCGCGCAGGCCGTGGGCCGAGGCGATGTTGACGATCCGGCCCCAGCCGTTTTCGCGCATGATCGGCACGGCGGCGGCCGAGGTGTGAAAGCTCGAGCTCAGATTGATCGAGATGATCTGGTCCCATTTCTCGATCGGGAACTTGTCGATCTCGGTCACAAACTGGATGCCGGCATTGTTCACCACGATGTCGAGCTTGCCAAACAGGTCGTTGGCCTTGGTGATCAGGCCGCGCGTCGCCTCGGCATCCGACATGTCGGCCTGGATGTAGTGGACATCGACGCCGTGTTCCTTGGCGATTTTCGCGGCAAGCTCGTGATCTTCGGGAGTATCGGTAAATGAATTGATGGCGATATGGGCGCCGCGGCGGGCGAATTCTTGGGCAATGCCAAGGCCGATGCCGGAGTTCGATCCGGTCACGACGGCTGTTTTTCCACTCAAGGACATGGGTCTCTCTTCCTTTTGGGCTGTGTTTGGGCAAAGTTGCTCCAGACCGCCAAACTATAGTATTGCGGTGCAAAAAAGACGAGAGGCGGATCGCCCGCCCGGGATCGGAGCAGTAAAATTGGCGGAAAAATCAGGCCCGGCCAAAAAAAAGGCGTCTCCCGAAGGAGACGCTTTAGGTGTTGAGGCAGGTTTCATACAGGCAAGAAACCTATCGAGCAGTAAGGCGACTCTACGCAATGAACGGAGTTTCGACAAGCCGAATCTGACAATGCCGAAAAAATGTCGTCATAGCAGGGGGCTGCGGGGTGTTATTGCACCGATGTTTCTGGCAGTTTCCAGCCTTGTGGCGGCGCCAGCGGATGCGACCCCGATGCATGGAATTGCATCGCACGGAAAACCTTTACTTTCAGAGGGTTTTGCACATTTTCCTTACGTAGACTCTGAGGCGCCGAAGACAGGCCGCGCCACGCTTGGCGAGGTGGGCGGATTTGATGCGCTGAACCCCTATATTCTCAAGGGTCGCGCGCCCTGGGAGATCCGCGCATTGACGGTCGAATCGTTAATGGCGCGAAACTGGGACGAGCCGTTCGCGCTATACGGGTTGCTGGCGGAAAGCATCGAAACACCCCCCGACCGGTCCTGGGTCGCCTTTACGCTGAACGAGAAGGCCCGTTTCGCCGATGGCAGCCCGGTGACGGTCGAGGATGTGATCTGGTCGTTCGAGACCCTGGGCGAGGAGGGACATCCCCGCTATCGCAACGCCTGGCGCTCGGTCGCGGGGATCGAGCAGACCGGGCCACGCACCGTGCGCATCACCTTCAAGACGCCCAACCGCGAGTTGCCGCTGATCATGGGGCTGCGCCCGATCCTGAAAAAGGCACAGTGGGAGGGGGTGGACTTCGCCGCCTCGGACGCGGTCGAGGTGATCGGGTCGGGGCCCTACCGGATCTCGTCCTTCGAGCCGGGGCGGTACATGGAGTTCACGCTGAACCCCGATTGGTGGGGGGCGGATCTGCCGGTGAACCGGGGGCTCTATAACTTTCAGACGATCCGCATCGAGTTCTTTCGCAACCAGGATGCCTATTGGGAGGCGGTGAAGACGGGGGCGATCTCGCTGCATGCCGATTATGACCCGGTTCGATGGGCCACGGGATACGATATCCCCGCCGTCGCCGATGGACGTCTGGTCAAGGATGAGCTGACCAACGAGCGCCCCTCGGGCCTCTATGGATTTGTCTTCAACACCCGCCGCCCGGTCTTTGCCGAGCGGGCGGTGCGCGAGGCGCTGGCGATCAGTTTCGACTGGGAATGGGTCAACCGGCGCCTCTATCGCGACGCGTTCACCCGGATCGAGAGCGCGTTCAGCCGCTCTCCCTTGGGCTTTGACGGCCCGGCCTCGCCCGGGGAGCGGGCCATTCTGGAAGGCTTCGATCTGCCCCCCGGCACGCTCGAGGAAGGCTGGCGCCCGCCCGTCAGCGATGGCAGCGGGCGCGACCGGCGCCAGTTGCGCAAGGCGGGCCGGCTGCTCGACCAGGCGGGGTGGGCCCTGACCGACGGTGTGCGCCAGAAGGACGGCACCAGGCTCAGTTTCGAGATCATCGTCGCCGGGGACGACCAAGAGACACTGGCGGGCCTCTGGGCGGCGCAGCTGAGGCGGCTGGGGATCGAGATGCGGATCCGGCGGGTCGACAGCACCCAGTATCAGGCCCTGCGCGAGGTCTATGACTTCGACATGATCATCAACCGCTGGGCCATGTCGCTGAGCCCCGGCACCGAGCAGAAACTCTATTTCGGCTCGTCCGGGCGGGAGGAGCCGGGGACGCGCAACTATATGGGCGTCGCCGACCCCGCGGTGGACGCCGCCATCGCCGCCCTGTTGGCGGCCGAGTGGCAGGCGCCCTTTCAGGATGCGGTCCGCGCGCTCGACCGGGTGCTGAACGCAGGCATCTATGTCATCCCGTTCGGCGTGCTGCCCACCGACCGGATCGTCCACACCGCCCCGCTGAAACGGCCCGAGGCCCAGACACTCTACGGCTGGTGGGGCTGGGGAGCCGGCCCCGCCCGCTGGTGGATCGACCCGGAGTAGGGGCGCCTGGCGGGGGAGAGGCTGGCAGGGGTAGAGTCGTATCGAAAGGCTTGGATATGCTGCCATTGCACGATCTGCCGCCGAGGACAGCTCAGAGTCCACCTATGACAATACTGGCATCTTAGCGGACGGTTGCTTTCCGAATATGGATAAGGCTCGTCTAAGTTGACGTAGGATCAATCATCATAAAGCAGTGTCGCGCTCCTGAGAGTAGACGCAATTGGGCCACGTATAAGGCAGTGTAAGGAAAGTAATCATCGCGAACCTTGTTCTCAAAATCGCACCGTTTCCGCTGCCAAATCCGCCCCTAATCACGTGCGCACCGTCTTCAAGTGAGACAATTTCTGACTTGCCAATTCCCTTGAGTGTTCCGATTTCTTTAGTTTCTCCGTTCGAGACTTCGAATAGCGAAAGAGGTTTTTCGTCCGTCGACTGCTGTAACTTGATCCTGAAGGTTCCACGGCCTTCGGCGAGGACCCGTGGATTTGCGCCAACGTTCACGCAAACATGCGATCCCCAGAGAAAACCAAAAATGGCAAATTGCGGTAGTAGGAAAGTGAAAGCTGCGCTCCCACCGAGCGCTGCGAACAACCACTTAAGAAAATTTACCATAACCTAATTTCTTTCTTTCTAATCCGGTCGCGCCACCGCGCAACTAAATCTCACATAGTATACGCATTTCCGATAGGTTTTGCACCCTTTCCGAAAGCCGTAATTTGTTGAACTTCCGGAAAGTCCGCACAGCCGGTCTTTCAAATCCGACTTGGGCAATGGGTTGTTTGGCACCTTTCCCGCGTCGGCAAGGTGGCTTCCTGATGGCAGGGAAAACCCATCCGGCCCATGTTGGTTCGCCGCCGCGTTTGTTGCGGCGATCTTGGCCCTAACCGGAGCGCCCCCTATCGGCGCCCGTTCTTGGCGGTGGCTTTTTCGGCGAGCTCCCGGCGGCGTTCTTCGGCGCGTTTCTTCGCCTCTTCGCGCTCGGCCTTGGTGGGGGGCACCACCAGCCCGGCGGAGATGACCAGTTTGGCCGCGTCCTCGACCGTCATGTCGAGCAGGTGGACATCCTCGCGCGGCACGAACAGCAAAAAGCCCGAGGTGGGGTTAGGGGTCGTCGGCAGGAATACCGAGATCATGTCGTCGCGCCCGGCCTTTTGCGGCACCTCGCCCGTGGTGTCGGTCGAGACAAAGGCAACCGCCCAGATCCCGCGGCGGGGATATTCGACGATACAGGCCTGTTTGAACGAGCTTTTCGACTGGCTGAAGACCGTCTCGGCAATCTGCTTGATGGCGTTGTAGATCGAGCGGATGATCGGCGTGCGGTCGATCAGCCCCTCGCCCCAGCGGATCATCTGGCGGCCAAAGACCCGCCGCGCCAGCGTGCCGATAAAGGTCGTGAAGACCAGAAAGACGATGACGCCAAAGCCCGGGATATCCACATCGATATAGGTCGAGGGATTGTAGATCGACGGCACCAGCGGCACGATCTGATCGTCGATAAAGGTGATGATCGCCCAGGTCAGATAGATGGTCAGCACGATGGGCGCGACAACCACCAGCCCGGTCAGGAAGTTGGCCCGCATCCGCGACCAAAAGCTCGAGCGCCGCCGCGGCGCCTGCATGTTCAGCGGATCGTCTTCGTCATTCTCCACCATCAGGAACTCGCACCCTCATACGTCTTTCTCTCCACGCCGGTCATGCAGTGCACCACATTGTGCCGCCCTGCCGGAATGCCCGGTGCCTCTATCGCAGGTATCTGGAAGCTTTGCGATGCGGATCAAGAACATACTGGGCGTGGCCGTGATTGGAACTCGGTAACGGACACGACCCGCCGCGTCCGTTGGTTATGTGCGTTGCAGCATTATAGATGAATCGAGCGATCGCAACCGATAATCCCCCTGTCGCGCCCAGAACGGCCGGTTTTCCCTAATAGCCCAGGGTCCGGTCGACGGTGTTCTCGAAGCCCAGCCCGCGTTCGGCGCGCGCGATCTGGTGCATGATCGCCTCTGACGCGGTGTCTGGCCGGGTGACCGAGGCGATGTGGGGCGTGACGGTCACGCGCGGATGGTGCCAATAGGGGTCGTCGGCGGGCAGGGGCTCGACATCAAAGACATCCATGGTGGCATGCCGGATCCGCCCCGAATCCAGCGCCGCCAACAGGGCGTCATGCTCGATCAGCGAGCCGCGCCCCGCATTCACGATACAGGCGCCTTCCGGCATCTTGGCAAGCCGGTCGGCGTTCAGGATCCGCCGGGTCTGTTCGGTGTTGGGCAGCAACAGCACCAGGATCTCGCTTTCGCGGATGATCTGGTCCAGCCCGTCGGCGCCTGACAGGCAGGTGATGCCCTCGATCTGCTTCTGGCTGCGCGACCAGCCCAGAACGCGGAACCCGTGCGAGGCGAGGTGCTGCCCGCAATCGGTCCCCAGCACGCCCAGCCCCAGAATGCCCACGGTGCGGTCGCGGGCGAGCGGGGGGAAGGTGACTTCCCATTCCGCAATCACCGGGCCGTTGATGAAGGTGTCCACATCGATGTGGTGGCGCATGACATGGCCCACCACATAGTCGCGCATCCCCTCGGTCAGGCCGGTTTCCACCATGCGCACGATGGGCAGATCGGCGGGCGGGTCACGGCGCAGGATCGCCTCGACCCCGGCCCAGAGGTTCATCACGCCCTTGAGCCCGGTAAACGGCGCGAGATCCTCGATCGGGCCATCCCCGTCGAAAATCATGTAATCGACCGTGGCGGGGTCGACGCCCTCGGGCGACATGTGGATGACCGGCGCCAGACCCTCTGCCTGTGCCGCCGCGGTCAGGGCGGGCTCGTAATGCGCCCGCTTCTCAGGGTTGCCGGCAAACAGAATGATCGGCTCGGTGGACATCTTGGGGATCCTCGCGCATGGGGTGGGCCGCGTTCAGCGGCGGTGGACATGCGCACATTGGACGAGACCGAACGCGATGAGCAAGACCAGCATCGCCGATCCGCCGTAACTCACCAGCGGCAAAGGGACGCCCACCACCGGGATCAGCCCCATGACCATCGCCATGTTGGTCACCCAGTAAAAGAAAAACGTCGCGATCAGCCCCCCGGTCATCAGCGCGCCGAACCGGTCGGTGTTGCGCGCCATCGAGGCAAAGCCCAGCACCACCACGATCACATAGAGCACCAATAGCGAGATCGAGCCGACAAAGCCGAACTCCTCGCTGAGCGTGGTAAAGATGAAATCGGTGTGCTTTTCGGGCAGGAAGTTCAGCCGCGACTGGGTGCCCTGCATGAAGCCGCGCCCGGAGATGCCGCCCGAGCCCATGGCGATCTTTGACTGGGTGATGTGATACCCGGCCCCCAGCGGGTCGGAGGAGGGGTCGAGAAAGGTCTCGATCCGGCGGAACTGGTAATCCTTGAGCAATTGCCACTCGGTCCCGCGCGAGGCAAAGACTAGCCAGATCCCGGCCCCGCCCATCGCCGCGACGCTGACAAAGTACCACCACGAAACGCCAGCCAGAAACAGCACCACGCACCCGCCGGCGCTGAGCAGGATGGCGGTGCCGAGATCGGGCTGTTTCAGGACCAGAAAGGTCGGCACCGCGATCAGCGCAAGGGGCGGGATCAGCCAGAGCGGATGGCTGACCCGGCTGGTGCCCAGCCAGTCATAATACCGCGCCAGCGCCATCACGAGGGCGATCTTCATCAGTTCGGAGGGTTGCAGCTGCATCGGGCCGACCTGGATCCAGCGCTGTGCCCCCATGCCGGTGGTCCCGATGAACTCGACCGCCACCAACAGCGCCAGTGCTGCCAGATAGGCAATGGGCGAGATCCAGCGAAAGAACCGGATGTTGATCATCGCCAGGGTCATCATCAGCACGATGCCGACACCAAAGCGGGTGATCTGACGCCCCGCCCAGGGGTCGAGGCTGCCGCCCGCCACCGAGTAGAGCATCATGAAACCGATTGCCGCGATCGCGCAGATCACCAGAAACAGCGACCAGTCGACACGCAGAACCTTTTGCAACAGCGTCAGCGGCGGGCGCGGGGCTGCGGCCGAGACGATGCTCATGTCGGGACGCGGGATGCGGCGGGATCCGCCTGTGGCTCGCGTTTGGGCGCCTTGCCCGAGGGATAGGCGCGGTCGGGCGGCTCTGGCCCGTAAAGCGCGCGCATCATGATATCGCGCGCAATCGGGGCCGCGGCCTTGGAGCCGCCGCCGCCATGCTCGACGATGACCGAGACCGCATAGCGGGGGTTCTCGTAAGGCGCAAAGGCGACAAACAGCGCGTGGTCGCGCCGGCGCCATGGCAGGTCTTCGTTCTTGAACACGCCGCGCGCGCGCTCGGCCGCGGTGATGTTGCGCACCTGGCTGGTGCCGGTCTTGCCCGCCATCAGGTTTTCGTCGTCCGAGATTCGCGACCGCCGGGCGGTGCCCTTTTTGGAGTTGACCACGTCGAACATGCCCTTGCGCACCAGATCCAGATGGTGGCGGTTGATGCCGAGCTCCGGCTCGGGCGCCACCGGCTGGGGCTGGCCGTCGATGGCGCGGATCAGCCGGGGCTCGATCGCGCGGCCCGTGGCGATGCGGGCGGTCATCACGGCGAGTTGCAGCGGGGTCGCGAGCACAAAGCCCTGGCCGATGCCCGCGTTCAGCGTATCGCCCAGCTGCCACGCCACCTCCTTGGTGCGGCGCTTCCAGTCCTTGGTGGGCATCAGGCCCGAGCGCAGGGCGGTGACCGGCAGCTCGATATCGGTGCCGATCGAGAGCCTGCGCGCCATCTCGGCGATCTTGTCGATCCCGACACGCCGCGCGACCTCGTAGAAATAGACATCGCAGGATTGCTCCAGCGCGCGCTCCAGGCTCACATGCCCGTGCCCGCCGCGCCGCCAGCAATGGAACTTGCGATTGCCGAGCTTCATGTGGCCGGGGCAATAGACGTTTTCGCCCGGATTGACGACGCCGGCTTCGAGAGCCGCGAGCGCGACGACCATCTTGAAGGTCGATCCCGGCGGATACATCCCCGACGCCCACTTGTTGTGCAGCGGCCGGTGGTCGTTTTCCAGCAACGCCCCGTATTCCTTTTGCGAGATGCCCAGCACAAAGGGGTTGGGGTCATACGAGGGGCTGGAGGCCAGCGCCAGCAGGTCGCCGTCGCGCAGGTCCATCAGAACAGCCGCAGCACTTTCATCGTTCAATCGGCGCAGCACCGCGTCCTGCAGATCGAGATCCAGCGTCAGGTGCAGATCGTTGCCGGTCAGCCCCTCGGTCCGGTCCAGCTCACGGATCACCCGGCCAAGCGCGTTGACCTCGATCTGGCGCGAGCCCGCCTCGCCGCGCAGGTCAAACTCGGCCGCCTTCTCGATGCCCGACTTGCCGATCTGGAACTCCGGGATCTGCAGGATCGGATCGATGGTGTCGAGCTTTTCCAGGTCGCGCTTGGTCACCCGGCCGACATAGCCCACCACATGCGCAGTCTGGCGGCCGTGCGGATAGTGGCGCGAGAGGCCAACCTCGGGCTGGATGCCGGGCAGGGCAGGGGCGTTGACATTGATCCGCGAAAACGCGTCCCAGCTCAGATGCTCGGCGACCGAGACCGGGACAAAGGCGGATTTCGAGCGCAGTTCCTTGGTCACGCGGCGGCGCTGACGCTCGGGGATGTCGATCAGCCGGCTCAGGTCGTCCAGGGTCGCGTCCACATCGTTGGTCTGCTCGCGGATCATCACCACGCGATAGTTCTTGGTATTGATCGCCAGCGGCTTGCCGTTGCGGTCAAAGATCTGCGCCCGGGCCGGCGCGATCAGGCGCATGTTGATCCGGTTTTCCTCGGCCAGCAGGCGATAGCGCTCGGTCTCGACCACCTGCAGCTGGCGCATCCGCCAGGCGAGGGCGCCGCCCAGCGCCAGTTGCAACCCCAGAACGACAGCCGCGCGCCGCGTGACCCGGCGGTTGTTGGGCCGCGCCTTGGCCGCGGCACTGCCCAGCGGGTTGTAGCGCGCCGCGCTCACAGGCTGCGCCTCATTCGGCCGTCACCCTGGCGCCAGTTGATGCCGAGGATCCAGCGAAAGACAAGTGCGACAAAGGGATATGCGGCAAAGGTGAGACCCGCCATCAGCAACAGCTCGCGCAGATAGGGCGGATGCCCCAGGGTAAGGACCACCAGCACCCATTGCAGCGCGAGCGCAAAGACGATGGCAAGCCCGACCGCCAGCCATTCCACCAGAAAGGGCCGCGTGCCGATCCAGCCGCGCCGCTCGGTCAGCATCTGCGCCGCGATCACCAGGCCCAACGTGCCCGCGCCCAGCGGCGCATCGGTCAGCAGATCGCGGCAGAGGCCGAGCGCAAAGACCAGCAGCACCGGGGTCGATCCCGGGCGGCGCAGCACCCAAAAGGCGACAACGCACAGCAAAAGGTCGGGCGAGGGCAGGGCCGACCCGTGCAGCCCGACCGGCGCGGCCTCGATAAAGATGGCCAACAGCCCCAGCGCCGCGAACAGGCCCGTTCGGACCAGCCGGAAGATCGAGGAACGCTCCAGCATCAGCTGCATCTCACTCCCCCGCCTCGCCGTTGATCAGGCCGCCCGTGCCCAGCGTCGACTGTCCCAGCCCGTCCAGGATCAGCCCGCCGGGCCGCTGGATGCGCGTATCGGGCGTATAGCGCAGCAGCCGGACAAACTCGAGCCGGCCATAATCGGCCGCCAGCACCGCGCGCCAGCGCTGGTTGCCGGTCGCCACCAGGCGCCCCACCGGCAGGTTGGGCGGAAACACGCCGCCATCGCCCGTTGTCTCGATGGTGTCGCCCGGCGTCACCTCCTCATCGGCATCGAGGAACTGGAGCACCGGGCTGGGCGTGCCGTCGCCGGTCAGGATCCCGCGGCTGCCCGAGGGCAGCACCACGACCGGCACGCGGGACGAGAAATCGGTCAACAGCAGGATGCGCGACGCCTGTTGGCCAACGCCCACCACGCGCCCCACCACGCCATTGCCATCCACGGCCGCCGAGCCGTCGCGCACACCATCCTCGGCGCCCACATTGACCAGCGCCGATTGCAGGAAGGGGCCGCCGCTATCGGTGATCACATCGCCGGTGACAAAGGTCGTGCGCGGCGCGAGGCGGACATTGTTGAGCGCGCGCAGCTGGGCATTTTCCTCTTCGAGCTGGCGGGCCCGCTCACGCCAGGCTTTCATGCGCTGGATCTCGCGGCTCAGGGTCTTGTTCTGTTGATAGACCTGCGCGAAGTTCTCGGAATCCTGGGCGATCTGCGAGGCGATGTCGATCGGCCCGCCCACCCAGCTCATCGAGGGGACCAGCCGGTCGGCCAGCGCCATGCGCAGCTGTTCGATCCGCGGATTGTCGGTGCGCCACAGGATCAGCAACAGCAGGCAGACGCCGATCACGATGCCCAGCAGGATGCGATTGACCGTCCCGTTCAGGCCTTGTTCGGACTGTTCGCCCAGATGGCGCATCGCATTGTCCTCACACCCCTACCTTCATGACATGGCCCAGCCGGTCGAGATGCTCGAGCGCCCGCCCGGTGCCGAGCGCGACGCAGTGCAGCGGCTCTTCGGCCACCGAAATGGCGAGGCCGGTCTGTTCGCGCAAAGCCAGGTCGAGATCGCTGAGCAGGGCGCCGCCGCCCGCCAGCATCACGCCATTGTCGACGATGTCGGCGGCCAGATCGGGCGGGGTCGCCTCCAGCGCCACCATCACCGCCTCGACGATCTGTTGCACAGGCTCGGCCAGTGCCTCGGCAATCTGACCCTGGGTGATTTCCTGTTCCTTGGGCACGCCGTTCAACAGGTCGCGTCCGCGGATCACCATGGTGGCGCCGATCCCGTCGGCGGGCGTGCGGGCGATGCCGATCTGTTTCTTGATCTTCTCGGCCGTCGACTCGCCGATCAGCATGTTGTGCTGGCGGCGCATGTGGCTGATGATCGCCTCGTCCATCTTGTCGCCGCCGACCCGGACCGAGCGGGCATAGACAATGTCCGAGAGGCTGAGCACCGCGACCTCGGTCGTCCCGCCACCGATATCGACGATCATCGAGCCCGTGGGCTCGGTAATCGGCAGGCCCGAGCCGATGGCCGCCGCGATGGGTTCGGGGATCAGATAGGCGCGCCCGGCACCGGCCGAGATCACCGATTGCTCGATCGCGCGCTCCTCGACCGCGGTGGCGCCATAGGGCACGCAGACCACAACCTTGGGTTTCGAGAACATCGATTTCGGGCTGACCTTGCGGATGAAATACTTGATCATCTCTTCGGCCACGTCGAAATCGGCGATGACACCGTCGCGCATGGGCCGGATCGCCTGGATCGAGCCGGGCGTGCGGCCCAGCATCAGCTTGGCATCCTCGCCCACCGCCTTGACTTCTTTCTTGCCGTTGATCGTCTGGAAGGCGACCACCGAGGGCTCGTTCAGAACGATCCCCTTTCCCTTGACATAGACCAGCGTGTTCGCCGTGCCGAGGTCAATCGCCATATCGTTGGAGATGAAGCCGAACATCCTGCCCATCAATGCTCCTTGCGCACCGCTCGTAACTCGCCTGATCCTGCCTTGGCCGTTGTCGCCCGGCCTCCTGTTTCCGCTTATAGAGCGCGCGCCATCCAAGCGCAAAGGGAAAGCAGAGGACGCCCTGGCGGACAAATCCTTCCAAAAATGGAACGTGAGGCCGGACCTCCTGCGTCAAATTCAGACAGTTCCGCATAAAGCCGGGCAATTACGGAGAAACCATGATCACGATTGGGCGGTTTCTGCAAATTTCGAGGATAATCACGCAAAGACGCCGATGCGCGGCAAATTATCATGCCTTTTGCCGCCATTGCACGGGGTCTGACGCGGCAAGGCGCCGGGGCGGCGGCGATCGCCGCCCGGGTGCGTTTTGCCGCCCCTTCAGATGGCGATCGTGTTGGGGGCGGTCTTTTCGCGGCGGACCAACAGCTTGTTCAGCGCATGGCAATAGGCGCGGCACGAGGCGACCACCGTATCGGTGTCGGACGACTGTGCGGTAACGATCTTGCCGGCCTCGGACAGACGCACGCTGACGGTGGCCTGGGCATCGGTGCCGGTGGTCACCGCATGGACCTGATAAAGATCGAGCTGCGCGTCGTGCGACACCAGTTCCTTGATGCAGTTGAAGGCCGCATCCACCGGCCCGTCGCCCTGTTGCGTGGTCGAGTATTCCTCGCCGTCGATCACCAGGATGATATCGGCCGACTGCGGCGCCTCGGTGCCGCAGATCACCCGCAGGAATTTCAGCTTGATCCGCTCGGACGCGGCACTGGTGGTGCTTTCCTCGACCAGCGCGATGATGTCGTCGTCAAAGATCTCCTTCTTGCGGTCGGCCAGCGCCTTGAAGCGCACAAAGGCGTCTTCCAGCGCGTTCAACCCCAGATCGATGCCCAGATCAGCAAGCTTGGTCTTGAAGGCATGGCGGCCCGAATGCTTGCCCATGGGCAGCGAGCTTTCGCTCAGGCCCACATCTTCGGGGCGCATGATCTCGAAGGTGCCGGCGTGTTTGAGCATGCCGTCCTGGTGGATTCCGCTTTCATGGGCAAAGGCGTTCTTGCCGACGATCGCCTTGTTGAACTGCACCGGAAAGCCCGACACGGTCGAGACGATGCGGCTGGCCTGCATGATGCGGGTCGCGTCGATCTCGGTATGGAAGGGCATGATGTCGGGGCGCACGCGCAGCGCCATCACCACCTCTTCCAGCGCGGTGTTGCCGGCGCGCTCGCCCAGCCCGTTGATCGTGCATTCGATCTGGCGCGCCCCCGCCTCGACCGCCGCCAGGCTGTTGGCCGTCGCCATGCCGAGGTCGTTGTGGCAATGGGTCGAGATGGTGCATTGCCCGATCTCGGGCACCTCACGGCGCAGCATCCGGATGATGTCGGCGCTTTCGCGCGGGGCGGTATAGCCCACCGTGTCGGGGATGTTGATCGTGGTCGCGCCATTGGCGATGGCCACCCGGACGGTCTCGCACAGGTAATCCGGCTCGGTCCGGGTCGCGTCCATGGGCGACCATTGCACGTCTTCGCAGTGGCCGCGCGCATGGGCGACGGTGGCCGCGATCTTGTCGAGCACCTGTTCCCTGGTCATGGCGAGCTGGTGCTCGCGATGCAGGGGCGAGGTGCCGATAAAGGTGTGGATGCGGGGCTTTCTGGCGTGTTTCAGCGCTTCCCACGCGCGGTCGATATCTTTCAGCGAGGCGCGTGACAGGCCCGCGATCACCGCGGTCTCGGCCAGTTTCGCGATCTCGCTCACGGCCTCGAAGTCGCCTTCGGAGGCGATGGGAAAGCCCGCCTCGATGATATCGACGCCCATCTCGTCGAGCAGGCGGGCGATCTGGAGTTTCTCCTCCAGCGTCATCGAGGCGCCGGGCGATTGCTCGCCGTCGCGCAGGGTGGTGTCGAAGATCTTGACGCGGTCGCGCGCCGGTTCGGTCTGATTGGTCATGTCTCTGGTCCGTGTCCGGGTTGTGGTCTGGATGTCTGGCGGCGCGTGATTGTCACTCCCCTGAGCGCGCGCGCCGCGTGTCCCGGCGCCCTCAGGGGCGGATAAGGAGAAGGAGCCCGCCCAGCGGCAGGTCAGGTCGTGCAACGATGTGCAGGCGCGTATCCATAGGCGCAATATACGCATTTCCCCGGCGCTGACAATTGGTTTCACCCAACAGAAATGCACGCCAGTGGAGAATTTATTGGACCACTCGCGTGCATTCCGGTTACAAATACTGGGTCTGGATCACCTGTTTATCTATCAAATGTGTTAAATCATGCCCGGTTCAGGGGAGTTTTTCGGAAACGCGGATCAACAGGCGCTCATGCGCCGCGGGTATGACCTGTGGAAGCTGATGCGCGATGATGCGCGCGTTTCCTATTACGGTCGATCGGTTTCGTTGACCTGTTTTGACGAGGGGACGACACCGTCCCTGGCCGCGATGTGCCGCCTTCAGGGGGCGGCCAGCTTTGTCTATCTATTGAAAAGAAAAGAGGATTGCGTGATCAGGCAGGTCGAGGCCGAGGGGCTGGGCACCGACCGGTTTGCCACCCTGACCGGCGACGCGGCCTGCCTGAGCCGATGCGACGAGGTTCTGGAACGCGGCGCCCTGCCTGGCGACCTCAGCGTCGAGCTGGTTGATGAGACGACGCCCGGGGACCTCCTGGCCGCACTCGACCGGATGACCAGCGCGTGCGGTGTGCTGCTGTTGAAAGGGTCGGTTTTGCGGGGAATCGACAAGCCTGCCGTCTGTCTTGTGGCCAGCGACCGCGAGCGGCGCCCCGTGGCCGTTGCCGCCTCGGTCGCGATCAACCATCCCGCGGGCGCGCAGGGAGAGGATGCCTGGTGGGGTATGCTCGCAACCCGTGAAGACCGCCGCGGGCAGGGGATCTCACGCCTCCTCGGCGCAATGACCATGCGCGAGATGAACCGCCGCCACGGGTTCCGCCGCTTTATCGCCGCGGTGCGCGAGGGCAATACGGCATCGGAACAGCTTTGCTATGGTCTGGGAATGCAGCCTTCCGACTATGCGACGATCACCGCGATCGATCCGACAAAAATGGCCGGCGGCCGCGTCACGGTTTAAGGGGTCGCCTACGGCCGGGGACGAAACAGGACGCTAACGCCGTATCGGCCATTCGGGTAACGTGCAGAGAAGGCCTGCAAAGAGCCAAAATGCCTTTCACGTGGTCGTTAATAAATCTGCGGTGGACATTGGTGCTCTCCTGAAATCCTGTAAGAACGGCAGAATGTCGGAGAAGCACTATGAACAAAGTTGCCCTCGTGACGGGCGCAACTCGCGGGATCGGGAAGACGATTGCGAAGAACTTTTCCCAAGATCACCGAGTTGCCATAACCTGGCTTAGTACAGAGCCAGAAGAACTTTCCGACCACATGCTAGCGATCAGGGCCGACCTTTCAGAAGGCGGGGCTGCTGAGCAGATAGTGGAGAAAGTGATGGCTCGCTTCGGGCGGCTCGACGTGATCGTCAACAATGCAGGCATGGTCAAGAATTCGCCTTTGGATGACTTCGATCCGACAACGCTAACAAAGATGCTGCATGTAAACGTTCTGGCTGCAAATGCTATTCTTGGTGCGGCGCTGCCGCATTTGCAGTCCGGCTCAGCTATTGTGAACATTTCTTCTGTGAACGCTGTTTTGCCACCGCGCAGTGCCGCCATCTATGGTGCAAGCAAAGCGGCATTGAACCTTTGGACCAAGGGAATGGCCAAGGAACTCGGATCACGAGGAATTCGTGTGAACGCCGTGGCTCCGGGTGCCGTACACATACCGGATGAGCCGCGTTCTGACGAGTTGATCAAGCTCTTTGCAGATGAAACGGCATTGGGGCGCATCGCATCGCCCCAAGACATTGCGAATGCAGTTCGGTTTCTGGCCAGCGACAATGCGTCTTTCGTTACCGGCGAGATTCTAACAGTCTCAGGAGGGTATCGCCTCTAGCCCAAGGACAGCTATGTCTCGCACGCTATCAGTTCGTGACTGTTGACGCGAACGGCAGGTGTGCGAAAGCGGCCCACGCGCTGAGAAAGAGCCCGTACCGGCTGAATGATACGTCTCTTAGGGTAAGATCCCTGGTCTTGTCGCTGTAACGGCGGACGGTCCCCTGACCGACGGGCATTTCGGGCCGGAAGGGCAGGCAGGCTATTCCGATTTCGCGGTGCCGCGGCGGCCTTCGAACCATTCACCCTCGAACACGGCGCCCGAGGCATAGGTCATCACGCCATAGCCGTGCTGGCGCCCGTCCTGGAACTGGCCCTTGTAGACATCGCCATTGGGATAGGTCGCGGCCCCCTCGCCATCGATCTCGCCGCCTTTCCAGCTGCCGTCATACATGAAGCCGTCGGCCAGTGTCAGCATCCCCTGGCCCTCGCGTTTGCCATCGACGAAGTCGCCCTCATAGACCGCGCCGTCGGGATAGGTGAGCTTGCCCTTGCCGGTCTGCAAACCGGCCTTCCAGTCGCCTTCGTATTTGTGGCCGTCGGCATAGGTCATGGTTCCGGTGCCGTCATGCTTGGCCTCCGAGAAGCCGCCCGCATAGACCGAGCCATTGGCGTATTTCGCCGTGCCCTCGCCCGAGATCACGCCATTGGCCCAGTTGCCCTCGTATGTCCCGCCATCGCCATAGGTGATCTTGCCCTCGCCATTGGGGGTGCCATCCTTGAAGCTGCCCATGTAGGTCGAGCCGTTGGGATAGCGTGCGGTGCCTTCGCCCTCGATCTTGCCGGCGGCCCAGTCGCCCTCATAGACGTACCCGTCGGTTCCGGTGAAGGTGCCCTGACCCTCGCGCTCGCCCGCCTTGAAGGCGCCCTCATAGGTGTCGCCATTGGCATAGACGGCCTTGCCCTGACCCTCGCGGTTGCCGTCGACGAAATCGCCCTCATAGGTGTCGCCATTGGCATAGGTCGCCGCGCCGGTGCCGGTGATCTGCCCGGCCTTCCACGCGCCGGTATAGGCAAACCCGTCGGGCAGGGTGATCGCGCCCGTGCCCTGGCGCAGGCCGTTGACGAACCCGCCCTCATAGACCGCACCGTCCGGATAGGTCACCTTGCCCTGGCCATCCTGCGCGCCCTCCTTCCAGGCGCCTTCATAGACATAGCCGTTTTCGCGCTCCATCCGGCCCTGGCCGTGATGGGCGGAGTTCTTGAATTCCCCCTCGTAACGCATGCCGTTTGCATAGAGCGCGAGGCCCTTGCCCTCGATCACGCCATTGACCCAGTCGCCTTCATACGAGCCGCCATTGGCATAGACGATCTTGCCCTTGCCATTGGGAACGCCTTCCTTGAACGCGCCTTCATAGACCGAGCCGTTGGGGAATTTTGCCGTGCCTTCCCCCTCGATCACGCCATCGACCCATGATCCGACATACTCATACCCGTCGGGCGCGGTATAGGTGCCCTGGCCATGCTGTTTGCCGTCGCGGAACTCCCCCTGGTAGACCGCGCCGGAATCGTAATCCATTGTCGTTGTGACGGTGGCGCCGGTCCCGGCGGTTCCGGTTGTCGTGCCGGCACCTTCCTGCGCCATCGCGGAGCCGGCCAACACAACGCCCAGCGCGACGCCTGGCATGAAACTCATGGTTGCCATCCCCGTCCCTCTCAGTTCCCACAGCATTGACTGTGTCATCTTTTCTTGGGCAACCTTATGTGGCCAACCGCCTCATGACAATGACTTCTGTGCAGATTGCGCCCCGGCCCGCTTGCGCTTGGCCCGGCATGGGCCTATGGCGAAAGCCGATCTTCGAAAAGGATGCTAAACATGGCCGCCAGCCCGAAACTCTCGCTGTTGATGGCACAGTTGAACCCGGTCGCGGGCGATATCGCCGGCAATCTCGACCGCGCGCGCGCCGCGCTGGCCGAGGGAGAGGCGAAGGGCGTCGATCTGGTTGTGCTGCCCGAGATGTTCCTGTCTGGCTATCAGCTGCTTGATCTTTCGGTGCGCCCGGCCTTTCTGCGCGACATCCATAGCGCGCTGGACGTGCTGGCCGCCCAGACCGTGCCGGGCGGCCCGGCGCTGGCAATCGGGGCGCCTGTCCCGGGCGAGACCGCCGAGCCCGGGCAGGACCATGCCGGCGCCTATAACGCCTATCACCTGCTCCAAGACGGCAGGATCCGCGCGCAGTTCCTGAAGCATCACCGGCCCAATTACGGCGTCTTTGACGAGCGGCGCCTGTATCTCGAAGGGCCGTTCCCGGGCCCGGTCGAGATCAAGGGCTGCCGCGTCGGCTTCCCGATCTGCGAGGACATCTGGTTCGAGGATGTGGTCGAGACGCTGGAGGAATCCGGGGCCGAGCTGTTGATCGTCCCCAACGGGTCGCCCTATCAGCGGGGCAAGTACGATATCCGCATGCAGGTCGTGCTGAACCGTGTGATCGAGAGCAAGCTGGCCCTCGCCTATCTCAACCTCTGCGGCGGGCAGGATGACCAGATCTTTGACGGCGGCAGCTTTGCGCTCAATCCCGGCGGCAGGCTGGCGCTGCAGATGCCGTTCTTCGAGGACTCGATGATGACGCTCGAGGCAGAGGCGACCAGTGACGGCTGGGAGTTCGTGCCCGCCCATCTGGGCCCCGTGCCCGGCGAGGCCGAGACGGACTATCGCGCCATGGTGCAGGCGACCCATGACTATGTGACCAAGACTGGGTTCTCCAAGGTGCTGCTGGGGCTCTCGGGCGGCATCGACTCGGCGCTTGTCGCCGCCATCGCGACCGATGCGCTGGGGCCGCGGAATGTCCGCTGTATCATGCTGCCCTCGCAATACACCTCCGACGGGTCGCTGAGCGACGCACAGGCCTGTGCCGAGGCGCTGGGCGTCACCTATGGCGATCTGCCGATTTCCGGCGCTGTCAGCGCGATCGGGCAGGGGCTGACCCCGTTTTTCGAAGGGCTGGAGCCTGACACGACCGAGGAAAACATCCAGTCGCGCCTGCGCGGTGTCTACCTGATGGCCTTGTCGAACAAATTCGGCGAACTGCTTTTGACCACAGGAAACAAATCCGAGATGGCGGTCGGATACTGCACCATCTATGGCGACATGAACGGGGCGTATAACCCCATCAAGGACCTCTACAAGACAAGGGTCTTCGAGACCGCCCGCTGGCGCAACACGACCCACGAGCCCTGGATGAAGGGGCCCGCGGGCGAAGTGATCCCGCAATCGATCATCGACAAACCCCCCTCGGCCGAGCTGCGCCCCGACCAGCGCGACGACGACAGCCTGCCCCCCTACGAGACCCTGGACGCCATCCTGATGGACCTGGTCGAGCACCAGCTCTCGACCGAGGAGATCATCGCCAAGGGCTTCGCGCGTGAGACGGTGATGCAGGTGCAGCACCTGCTGTATCTGAACGAATACAAACGCTTCCAGTCGCCCCCGGGAGTCAAGCTGACCCACCGGGCCTTCTGGCTCGACCGCCGTTACCCGATTGTGAACCGCTGGAGGGATCGGAGCTGACCCAGGAAGTGGAAGCCTTTGAAGCCTTCTATCGGCGGGGGAGGCTCAAGATGGCGGTAATGTGCCTCCTCACCTTCGCACTCTTTTGGTTTACGAACGAGTGGGTCTTAACAGGGATGATCCCGGGGACAGACCTCAAGGTCGCACCAACGCGCCCAATCCGCGATATCGGCGTTCCTATGACCGGACTGGTTGCGTTATTAAGTGTCGCAGCGTTGGGCAATGCCCTCTTCCGAAGGGACATGACGCTTTATGCTGATCCAGACGGGGTGAGCTTGCTCGCGGGAGACCACGAAGTCGGCCCGATACACTGGCATGAGATCTCGAAAATTTTTATCCAAAAGGCGGTTTTCGGCGGCAGATTCCTAGCAATCTCACTGCGGGCACCGCAACAGACGCTGAGCCGCTTTCCAAAGGGTCAAGGCAAGTATCGCAGCTTAATGGTGCGCTCGAATGATCTCTTGATGGTCCCCGCTCTCTTCGATGTCTCGTTGGCACGCGCAGCAGAGGAGTTGGAGACGATGCGGGGAATGTACAGCTCGATCGGCGTTCGATAACGCGGGTCACAATCTGATCCCATGTCCAACACCCGCGATTGCGGAAACAACTTTTTTACGATGGCAGTCGCCTTCGCTTGTCAAAGTTTCCTCAGGTGGCGTCTATTGATTGGCAACCTGATGATTGATGATATTCGGGCAAGGGCTCTGGCATACCTTTCGCTCGACACCACCCTTCTCACGGTCCAGCGGATTCGCCCGCCTTCCTCCAACAACCTGTCCAAGAGGTATATGAAGAATTGAAGGAGCGTCACGCAGCAGCTATGGAGCGGGAAACCGCGTAAGGATCTGGCTCATGACCACCACCCGTTTTGCTCCGTCGCCGACCGGAAAGCTGCATGTCGGCAATCTCCGCACGGCGGTGATGAACTGGATGATCGCGCGCAAGGCGGGCGGGGCCTTTATCCTGCGCATCGACGATACCGATCAGGAGCGCTCGACCGAGGCCTTCGCCGACGGGATCCGCCGCGATCTGGCGTGGCTGGGCCTCACCTGGGACCGCGAGGAGAAACAGTCGGACCGGTTCGACCGCTATCACGCCGCCGCCGACCGGCTGCGCGCCGAGGGGCGGCTTTATGATTGCTACGAGACGCCGCTGGAGCTGGATCTCAAGCGCAAGGCGCAGCTCAATGCCGGCAAGCCGCCGGTCTATGACCGCGCCGCCCTGCGCCTGACCGAGGCGGAGCGCGCGAGACTCGCCGCCGAGCGCACGGCCCATCAGCGCTTTCTGCTCGATCAGGAACCCGTCACCTGGGACGACCTGATCCGCGGGCCGCAGCGGATCGACGCCGCCTCGGTCTCGGACCCGGTGCTGTTCCGCGCCGACGGGCAGTTGCTCTATACCCTCGCCTCGGTGGTGGATGACGCCGAGATGGGCGTGACCCACGTGGTGCGCGGCGCCGATCACGTGACCAATACCGGCGCGCAGATCCAGATCTTCGAGGCACTGGGCGCGACCCCCCCGGCATTCGCGCATCACTCGCTGTTGACGGGGCCGGAGGGGGAGGCGCTCTCAAAACGTCTCGGCACCCTGGCGCTCGCCGATCTGCGCGAGGCGGGGGTCGAGCCCCTCGCGCTGGTCAGCTTCATGGCCCGGCTGGGCGCCTCGATCCCCATCGAGCCGATCACCGACATGGCCGAGATCATCGAGAGCTTTGACCCCGGCCAGTTCAACATGAGCCCCACCAGGTTCGACCCCGCCGAGCTGACGCTGCATTCGGCCAAGACCCTGCGCGCCATGGCCTATGAGGCGGTGGCGGAACGGCTGCCGGTGCGGGATCCGGCCTTTTGGGCCGCCATCGGCCCCAATCTCGACCGGATGGATCAGGCGCATCTGTGGTGGGACCTCTGCCAGCATGGCGCGACGCCCGTGATCGACGAAGAGGATGCCGGGTTCGTCGCCGAGGCCATGGCGATGCTGCCCGCCCGGCCCTGGACGGGCGAGACCTGGGGCGAATGGACCGGGGCCGTCAAGGCCGCGACGGGGCGCAAGGGGCGGGCGCTCTTCCAGCCCCTGCGCAAGGCGCTGACGGGGCAGGCGCATGGCCCGGACATGGCCGCGCTGATGCCGCTGTTGCAAAAACCATGACGCCCAAGCGCCTTGACTTCGCCGCGCGGGCAGGGCAATTGGGGCCGATGAAGACCATGAACTGCATCTGCCGGATTTGCATTAGCCGCTGACATAGCTCCGCGGTGGTTTTCCTGTTTCTCTCTGAACGCTGAACATGCTAGCCCGCCGCGGAGCCCAGGCCCGTGAGGACGCCATGACCGAGATAAAACTCACCAACACCCGCACCCGGTCGAAGGAGGTATTCACCCCCATCGACCCCGAAAACGTGCGGATGTATGCCTGTGGCCCCACGGTCTATGACCGGGCGCATATCGGCAATGTGGTACGACACGCGACCAACCGTAGCTGCCTCTCAAAACCCGAGAGAGATATCCCAGAGAACACTACACCTTGGTCACAGTGATGTCGAGGTAGCAGATAGGGTGCCGAGATCGCGGGGTCACATCAACCCGTGGCGTTGCCAACAGCACGCTACCAATCAAACTTACCGCCAACCCGGGCTTGTTCCACTGCCTAGATCGGTAGCCAAGGCTCCTAGAAGCGACAGAAGCTACCGCCGCATGTGTGCTGGCCCCACACCTGCACGGGACAAACTGTGTGCCGGGGCTAGTTGGGCTCCACGTGGCAAG
>JBCCHW010000019.1:0-28999 GCA_039028555.1 Pseudomonadota bacterium
CTCGGGCAACAGGGTCGACAGCACCGAAAACTCGCTGTCTTGCGGTGAGTCAAAATAGGACTCAGCGTCTTCGAGCCGCCACCATCTGGGATGCGGCTCACCTCGAAATTCCAGCTGCGTGGGCACAAGCTCGAGAACTCGGGCCTCGTCCGCCGGTCCGTTGCCGGTTTCCGACAGCTCGAGATGGAACCAGTCGAGCCCGTGCCCGTCATAGTCCTGAATCCGGAAGGTGTGTGCGGAGGATTTCACCGTGCATTGATACTCGAGCGCTTCGGAGCGCCAGTTCGGGGCCACGTGATCTTGCCGCTCGGCTTCCAGTGCCGCGTCCAGCGGGTGGGCCGGGTCGAGCGGCGTGGCCCGGTCCCCGCTTGTGAGCTCGCAGAGCGGGAATTCGCGGCATTCCATCTGCACCCCCGCCATTCGGCCTCCGTTTTCGGCCGCGAACTCACCGCTCTGCCATTGCCGGGCCAGGAACCACAGGGGATCCTTGACCCGGGCCGCCAATGCCTCGGCCAGGTTCACGCTTTGGTTCACGGCGTGCATCTGTTGGCGTTGTTTGTCCTCAGCGGTCATTGCGCCTATTCCCTGATCTTCTTGTAGCCAGACCGCTCGTTCGGCCGGGCGGGTTGAGGTGCGAGCGTGCCATCGGCCTCGCGATGGCGCGCGATGAACGAACCTGCGCGCCGGGTGCCCGCGAGGGTCTGCAAACCATCCTCAGACCGGGGGAGCCGTGGAATGCCGTCGGCGCCCTTCACGGGAACCTGATTTGTTCGCGGCATCAATGCGGCCGGTGTCAGGCGGTCATCGCTGGAAAGCGCACGGATCTTCATCCAGTCTATCGTGTCGGCGACCAACCTGGCGGCGCGCAGCTCGGACCACGCCTTCCACTCATCTGTCGGGGCAACGCACAGCAAAATGCAATGGGCCGGTTCGGTCTGCGGGCTGGCATAGCTGATCGCGACGGCAGCGTTCTGGGTCTGGCTGGGTCTTTGTTCGGCCCATTCATCGCAGACGACACCGGCGATGCGCCCCGCCCCGCGCAGCGTGACGGTTCGGGCCAGCAACGTTCCGTAATGCATCGACGACGGGCTGACCGAGTCCGGAATTTCATCGCCCGCCCTCGCGGCCTCGACGGTTGCCTCTGCCTTGACCGCGAACGCGCCGAATCCCGTCAGGGCGGCGGCGGCGGTCAATGCCTGCTCGACCCGTCCGCGCACCGCCCGCCAATCCTTGAGCACGGCGTTGACCCGGCGCCCTTTCTCCAGGCTGGGCGTCGCCGCCGGCAAGCCATGGGGGTAGGGCGGCAGAATCGGCATGCCATCGCCATCGAGGGCCCCTTGCAGCGCCGAGATGTAAGCGTCGCGAAGCGCCTCGGCCTCGCCCAGGGTCCCAAACCCCGATTGCTGCCTTGCCAGCGTCGCCGCGAGTGCGCCCCGCCGCGTCTCCAGACGGCCCAGCAGGCCGCGCTGTCGGTTGATGAAGCCCTCGCGATCTGCCAGCACCTCCTGCAAGGTGAAAAGGCGCAGCGCCGCCGGCTCTCCAAAGGCCGCCACCAGAGCGAGCGCGCCGGCGAGATGCGCGCGCGATCCGTCCGCGCGGCGCAGGCAGGCCTCGAGCACCGCCTCACCTTCGCCCGCAGCCCGGGCGAGCGAGACATCCTCGAGATCGCGATCAAAAGCCACAAGAGCCGCCTCGAGCTTTGCCGTCTCGGCACCAAGGGTCGCCCGCAGATCGCGTGCGCGCGTGGCCAGCGATGAAACGGCGCTGGTGATCATCGCGATCTCATCCGCTTCGGCCAATGGCCCGGCCGAGGCAGGTGCTGCGGCGTTCAAATCACCGGGCTCCAAGGGCCTGCCCGACAGGATCGGTGCCGCAATCGTCTCGGCAATGCCGACCAGATGCTCGACCGAGGGCGATCCGACGCCGAAATCCAGGACGATGAGGCTGGAATCGACCAGAACCCGCCCTTGAGTCTGATCCAGGATCCGGCGCTGAAGCAGGTTGCAGGCCCGGACCCTGATTTCGTCACGTCCGCCGATCAGCAGATCGAGCGGCGACAGGCCAAGATCACGCCAAAGCTGCATATCCTCGAAACCATCGAAAGCGGGCTCCGGTCCCTGATGGTCATTGCGGATCGACGCGCGGATACGGGCCCGGCGGAAACTGAGCAGCGTTTCCTCCGCGAGACGCGCGAGCGATGGTTCGCCAAGCGACCGCGGGCCGCGCCCCACCGGCCCGACAGCCTCGTCAAACACCAGCGATACCCGGTGCGTTGACGCCTGCCCGGACCGGCGCGCCCGGATAAACTCGGGCTCTCCGGGGACCGGATGACCGGAGAGAACGCGCAGCCAGGCATTTGCCGCTTCACCGGCACCCAATGCGCGATGATAGGCCGCCTCGGCCATCACCAGATCGGAAAGCGCGTCCAGTTCGTCGGACAGAAACCCGTGCAATGCCCGCAGATCCGCCGACATCGTCGCTTGCGCAACGGCCAGAAAATCCACGCCATCGAACAACCGGCGGGCGGCCGACCCGTCGCCCGATTGGTCGCGGATCGGATAGTCGGCCCGCAACGACGCGATCAGCGCGTCCCTGGCATTTCGGTGCAGCCATCGCTCACCCGTCAGGCCAAGCGCTTCGGACAGCGAATGCCCCTTGTCCAGAAAACCCAAAAGCTGCAGCGCGCCGCGGACCCGCCGCGAACCGAGATTGATGTGAAAGGCCCCCGTATCGGCATGCCGCAGATAGGCCGAGCGCAGAACCGCCGCGGTCATTGCCTGTGCCGCCGAAGGTGCCTGGAGATATCCATCGGATTGTCCGGCACTCACCTCGACCGACAGTTTTCCCAGCAACCCGTAATAGCCCGCCTGCTGACCCCGCTGCCCCAATCGCCGCAGCCGGCGCAGCCTCAGATACGCCAAACCCGTCGCAACCGCGTCGATGCGATGCTGAAACAGGTCGAGCGTCTCCATCAGCAGAACTTCAAGCTGAGCCTCTCCATCGCCGCGTTGCGCAACGCGCTGCAACTGCGCGATCGCCCGGGCAAAGCGGTCATTGGCGCGGCGCATACGGTCCACGCCGGTCTGCCTCATGCCCTCGATCCGGCGATCGCCTGCCAGTTCCCGAACCGTGGCACGCCGGGTCTCGGCCCGCATCGCGGCGATCTGGCGCCGCTGCTCTTCGGTCAGGTGGTCGAGTAATCCGACCGAGACATGGCGCAGCCCCAGGACATCGCTGGCCACCAACAGATCGGTGTTTCTGGCGACACTCAGCCGCGCCAGCCTGTACAACAGCGGCCAGCTTGTGTCGTTGGCATCGGGGTCGGGCAGACGCGCCAGCGCCAGCGTGACCAGATCGTCCAGATACGCCGCGGGCTTGCCCCGAGGCCCGTCGCCGGCAACATAGCCGCAGCCAAGACCTGACGTCTCCGCCGCCCCGGCCTGACCGAGGTCGACGCGAACGGAAACCCGATCCGTCTTCAGGATCGCTTCGAGCTTTTCGCCAGCCCGGGGATCATCGATGCCGATGACCGGGACGCGCCCGTCGGCCTGCGCGCTCAAGATCGGTTTCGCGGCAAGCGCATAGGTTTTCAGAAACGCTTCGACGGCCCGGGTGGCCGGCCGCTCCTGATCGATGTCGAGCGTCGCCAGATCGGTCACTGGCAGGACGCCGAACGCATCCTCGCCGAGGCGAAGGGCCGGCAACGCCCCGCGCGCGACACATGCCGACAAAACGTCGAGAAACGCCTCTTCCTCGACCTCGTCCAGCCCCTCGATGCCTGCGAGGGCGTCATCGAGGAGCGCGGGCCCCACCACCTGCATCATCGCCCGGGCGTCCTGAAAGCCCTGGTCGTCGCCATCGGCTGCCCGGCGAAGCATGGCAGGGTCGAGATCAAACGCCTCGGCCAAAAGGTCTGCCGCCGCCGGGGCGGCTGCCCTGAAGCCGCCGGCCTCCAGCGCGGTCTTGCGTTTCGTGAAGGCGGGAATGTCGCTGCGCGGATCGTCCAGATGGGACCGCGCGCCCGCGGTGTTGTTGGTCGGCGCGTCCTGGGGCAGGATACCGAAACCCCCGCTGGCGATCCTGCTGGTCACGAGGGCGGTTAGATCCTCGGTCCCGGCACCGGTCAATCCGATCGCGACGATCCAGTCTGCCGTTTTTGCCGTCTCGATTGCCTCGGCCCCGGTGATCACCAGGCCCATTCCCAGCGAAACGGCCTGTCGGAAGTTGGTGAGCCACCCCTCCGCGCTGACGACAGCGGGCGTGTAGGACACCTCGCCCGCCCCCTCCGATGGGTTGGGGGGAATACGGGCGCCCGCGCCCAGGCGGGTGATCTCGGTGCCGGAAAGGGCGAAAACCACCACCTGACGGGGGAGACAGGCGATACGGCCCGCGCGGCCCTGGGGGCGCGCCGTGCTCGGGTCGGTCTCGCCGCGCATCAGGTGAACCGCGCGATCCGGGCCGACGGTGCGGGCAAAATCCTGCCAGGCGATCGAGGTTTCGGGGTTGGTCAGATCCCACCAGGGCCGCCCCTGCAGGCGTGCCATCAGCGTGTCAATCTCGACCCGTTCGTCTGCCGAGACCCCGGGCACTGCCGTCTCGGCAAAGTTTTCATCGGGATACCAGCGGATCCATAGCTCCTCGTCGCCCGCCAGGCTGGGTTTTGCGGTTCTCATGCGCTCCCGAACGGCCTGCGCCTCGCGGGGATGCGCCTGCTCGGCCCGGCGCTGGCGCTCCGACGATTTGGCCGGGGCGTCGCAACGGGGATTGGCGGCGCGCTTGACCTCTGGCAGGTCAGCTTTCTTGACCAGACGATACTCGAGGCGAAGCGGCAACAGGGCGAGCGGCTCGACCGCATCCGGGCCATCGGACCCTTGCCGGGTTTCCTCGGCTGGCGTCCGGTGCGGGGCGAAGGCCGGGTCGGCAAAGCGCCCGCCCAGATTGAACGACGCGTGCCCTTCGCGGTCGTCGCGCCTGTCGCCTCCACCGTTTGACCTCTTGCGGATGGTCATCAGAGAACCCGCGAGAGCGGCAACACCGCCGCGATGGGTTGTTGCAAGAACGACCGGGCGACCGAGGCGGATGTCTTTGCCCGGCCCCAATAGTTGGGCGCGCCCTCGATCGCGATCGTCTTGGAGAAGTCGATATGGCCCGACTCCGTCAGGCGCATGTGCGACCACGAGAGTTCGCCCCAGTCGGACGGGGGGCCGGGCGCCTCGAACGGCGCGCTCAGGTTGTCGCTGGGCGGCAGGGGTCGGTACGCCCTGCGCACCGATTGCATCGGGAACGCATACCCCAAGCCCGCGGTGCCTTGCCGTTTTGCCCGGACCTCGGCGCTCGACACATCGAGGCCAAAGCGCAGCCCTCCCACAGGTTCCATCAGCACAAAGAAAAGCCGGTGGCGAAGGTCGCGGGCCAGGACATCCCTGCGTGACAGATCGAAGCCGAAATAGGCCAGATCACGGCCCATCGTTCCCACAAGGACCGGCGAGTGATCACGTCCCTCGCCGGCTTTCCAGGCCGGTCCGTCGGCGATGTTGATCAGGGCGAGCGGCGCGCCCAGCTTGCGCACGACATCGCCGCGTATCACCACGATCAGCTTTTCGTTGGGCGTGCCGTCGGCTGTATCATGGTTGCGTCCCAGACGGCGTTTCCAGCTGTTAATCGGTGCGATATCGGTCGGGCCACCGGGTGCCGCGTCACCCGCCGCGCCGCTCCGGCTCCAAAAGCGGCTGAAAACGGTGCCGCGCATGTCGGTCGGAAACTCGCGCCAGCGCAGCTCGGCATTGATCGCATGGTTGGCGCCGAGCAGAAAGGCCTCGATGAATGGCCGGTTTTCCTGAAACAGCGCCACCGAGTTGTCCGGCAGCTTGTCCATGCCCGACAGCATGACACGCCGCCGCTGTTGCCCGAGCATGTCACCCAGGGGACGGTCGAGCACTGGCGTCCGCCACACGGGTTTCAGATCGGCCTGCTCGAACGCGGTCAGGCCGGATGTCCGAACCTGCGATTTGGCTTTTGGCAAGGCTTGGAGCAGGTGACCGATCGGTCGGCTCAACGCCTGCGCGTCTGCCTGAATGACCGGCACCGCCCGCGATCTGGCCCGCGCGATGTCGTCAAATCCCGACGCTCCGAACAGCGTTTGCATCAGGGCCGTCGCGGCTGGTGGAAACCGGTCTGCTTCCTGAACAGCGGTGTCGCCATGATCCTGCCCATCCGGCAGATTTGGCATCGGCACCGTCGTCTGCCCCGGCCGCAGACCGCGGGTGGACCTCTTCGCCGCCAGCCGGCGCATGTCTCGCGAGGCAAAGCTGCCGGGCGTCCCTGTGTCGCGCAATGTTTGGGCGACCGTGGCCCCGCCGGCCCGGGCAAAGGGCTGAGCCGGCTCGGCAATCGACAGCGCCACATGATCGGGAAGACGGGAAAAGTGTTTCTCACGCAGCGCTTTTACCAGCACCTCGGATGTCTGCAGCCGTGCCCGCTCGGCATTGATGGCGGCGAGGTTTGGAAACTGTTCCCAGCATTGCCGCAGGAACATCTCCTGGTTCTCCCGCACCAGGCTTGCACCCGCTCCGGCGGCGAGCCGGTATTTGAGGTCGAGATTGATCCGATCGAACCACGCATTTCGACCTGCGCGCTCGGGCGATACATCCTTGCCGGGCCGAAACCGAAAGCCATAGGGAGGGAAGGCGACAAGGGGGTCGTTTTCCTCCTCGCCCGCATCTTCGCCGCCGCCCCCGGCAATCACCTGATTGAGCGTCGATGCCATCCGGTCGGCCAGGGCGGGATCGGTGTCGTAGGCGGGCCCGGGCCGGGCGCCTGGGCGCAGCGCGCACTGGATCTGGAAGGTCGCATCGGGATTGGCGTAGTCGGGATAGTATCCCGGGTCTGCGGCGCTCGCACTCTGGGCTGCACCCACTCCCGCGACCTCGTCCCTGGTCACCCCGCGCAGCCGGCGCATCATCACTTCGAGGTCTTCGAGCGTATCGGTGTTGAAGCTCCAGTGAAGATAGACCGGCAGCTCTGTGGGTTCGGGGCTTTGCTGCCAGGCGGGGGCGTCATGGGGGGCCGCACCCTCTGGACGCCCCAGCCCGGCCAGCCGCCCGGCCTCGTAGGCCGGGACCAGCATCAGCGTATAGGAGCTTCGCTCGACCAGCCGGCGCGGGCAGAGCAGGCGCGAAAAGCTCTGCCCGGGCCGGTCGGCGAGAACCTCGGCGGTCGAAGTCTCTTCGTCGAGGGAGAGCTGGACATGCGCGGTCGCCCAGGACTGTGAGAGGTCAGGCAGCGATCTGGCCGCGTTGTCGACGCGGATGCTGGCGCGCGGCGCCGAGCTGTGCTCGACAAACGAAAACTCCTCGTCGCGCAGTGCCACAAGCGCCAGCCAGGGGCGGCGGCGCTTGCCCCCGGGCGGATCAAAGGAATACCGCCACGGAAAATCCGCATCGGCGAACTCGACGAATGGCAGGTAACTGGTCTCGAACGCGCGCAGCCCCGGCCGCGGCTCGACCCGTGTCACCATATCGCGCTCGACCGAGATGATATCGCCCGGGCCACGCAGCTCGCTGCTGATCTGCAGTCGCGCGCCCTGGGCAGCGTCATCCGCCTGGATTTCAAGCTCATAGGGAAGCCGAAGACGCGAGCGGCCCGGCGCCGGAGCTTCCGCATGGCTCACCAGATCCGTCTGGGCATGAGGGAGAAGCGAGAAACGGTCAGACATCTGCCGGCTCCAGTGGCCCCGCTGCCGCTGCCGCCCCCGCTGCCACGATGTAATCCGCGACCACGGGGTTCGAGACGTCGCGAATGCCATCCTGGGCCTCGGCCTCGGCCGCGCGATTTATCGCCGCGGTCAGGGTGCGATCGGTGACCTCGCCCGCCCGCAGCCGCGATTGCAGATCCCCTGGCGCGCGTCGGGCGGGATCCGGTTCGCTCAGCATCTTCGCCGCGATTTCAGCACTGACAAAGCCGTCGCCCTTCAGGTCGGGCTCGGTACCTGCATTTCGATTTCGGGCACCGGGTCCGCCCGATCTGACGGGCGCAATCGGCCCCAATCCCCCGGTTGCGAAGCTTGCGGTGCCGCGCAGTCGGATCGGGTCGGCCTGATCCACCGGGATCTCGATCACCTCGTAATGATACCGGTCCTCGATGGCGGCCTCGATGGGTCCGGTCAGGGTATCGGCATGCAGCTCGAACCCCGCCTTGTGGCGCTCGAAGGCTGTCGCGCGCAGCTTCTCGCCATCGCTCAAAGGAAAGAAATGCCCCCGCACGAAGTCTTCGGAGGCATCGACCACCGGCGCCGGTTGCCCGGCACCGTCATAAACCACCAGATCCAGACGCGTTGCCGATGCGGGAATCCGGGCTTCGCCGATCTTTTGAATGGCCACCTGCAGGGGCAGCGCGCGCTGAACCAGGCGGACGCCGCCCAGCGGGTCGACCGCGCCCTCGTCTTGGTCGCCCTGCACAAAGCCGACGCCGCCCTTGCGCCCGGCCGGGGCGATGGGCTCGAACCCTGCGAGCGTCTCCAGCGCGTCGCGCAGCACGCGCACCGGGTCCGCCTTGACCGTGGGCAGCGATCGGCGCGGACCCCAGGCATGCGAAATGCCGAACGCCACGCGGATCCCCAGCACATGCGCCCAGACATCGCCGTCGATCTGGAACCTGTTTGGTCCCCGCAGATGCAGTTTAAAGCCCAATCCGGCAATCGGATGACCGTTTCGAAGCAGGTCCAGCGCGCCGCCGAGGCGGGCATCGAACTGGAACGGATTGAAATAGATGAGCGTGTCAAACTGCGCAAAGCCCCGGGCCGCAAACTGGCCAAAGGGCCAGATACTGGGGCCTTCGGCATACAGATCCACCCGCGCCCCGAACTGCAGCGAGTTCGCGGTGATCGCCTGATATCCCCGAAGGGTCAGTTTGGGATTGTTGGTGCCGAAATTGATCGAAAAGGGCCGCAGCTTTGGCAGATTGGCCGGCTTGGGAAACAGCGGATGCATGCCGCCGAATGCGGCGACATGTTCTATCCTGGGGCCCCAGCCGGTCCGGATGGCGCCATCCCCGGTGACGGGAAAGGACAGGATGCGGGAATTCACCAGCGCGGCGTCAAAATCGATCGTGCCCGTTTCAAAGTCGATCAGGCCCAAAAAGCTTAGATTCAACTGGATGAGCGCGTTGGCCTTGTCGGGCAACACAACGCCAAGGCTGCCCAACAGCACGATGCGCGGGACATCACCGACCTCGACGATGACCCCCAGTTTGACATCGATGATCTGCGGCCTCCCCCACCCGATGCGCGCGGCAGGGCCGAAAAGATGGGTGCCTTCGGCGACCGGAAGCAGCGCTGCCATCGTATCCAGGATCGTGCCTGCGTTCTGGATGGGGTCTGCCGGAAACAGAAGCTTGTCCAGATTGCCGGCAAACAGGGCGCGTTGCATCGCTGCCGTCTCGGCGCGGCGGTTCAGACCGACCACCCCGCCAAGCCCGGTCAACACAAATCCAAACGCGAGAGGCACGTTAAACTCGCCAAAGATCGAGCCGGCAAAGCTGTAGCCCGGCGCGCCGCCCGGCAGCCGGGTGTTCAGGATTGCAAAGACCGACAGACCAAAGCTTTCGAGTTTGAGCGCAAGGGCACCGCGATAGGCATGATCGCCGATCGACAGCGCGCCGCCGCCCGTAATCGGGGCCGCGTTCAGATCAATCCCGTATTGCCGTGGCGGCACAAAGCCAAAGCGCAGGTTGCGGTCGCCCAGCCAGCCCCCCGGCTCTGGAACAATCGCGGCTTTGACGCCGATTCCATCGGCAAAGGCAAAAAGCGGCCCCAGCGTCAGATCGGCAGACGTGGTCACATCGATTGCGGGCGGGTCGCTGAACTGCAATGCGACGGCAAGCTCATGGATGCTCAGCGGGCCGAGATTCAGGCTCAGCGGCACGCGGATCCCCAGATTTGTCCCGCCTTCGAAATAGATCCCCGTGCCCTGGCGCCACCCCAAAACCAGATCGCCCGCATCGACGGTGATGGCCTCGCTCATCGCGGCGCCGAGCAGGCCGTCATCGGCCGGGTCGATCACGATGCAAAAGCTGCTCACCCCTGCCGCGAGGTAAAAGTCGGCACCCTCGGGCGATACCTCGCCACCCAGCTTCACCGAGGCCGTGGCCAACTGCAATCGGGTCGCGTCAGGGTCGCCGATCAGCACCATCTGTGCACCGGCCTCGCGCGCCGCGATCACCAGTTCGATGCCGAATGCGCCCGCGTAATCCGCCGCATCGACGCCTGTTTTCGCCTCGATGCCCGAGGGGCGCAAGGCGATCACCACTCCGCCGGTCGCGCCAAAGCTGCCGTCGATGTTCAGGTCCATCCCGGGCGCAACCGGAACGGTCGAGTCAAGCTGGCCGGCGAGGTAGGGCCCCAGCCCCAGCCCGCGATCGGCGTCGCCCGGCGGGTTCCTGCCCGCCACCGGAAACAGCGCGAGCCCCAGCTCTGCACGGGCGCTGGTGTCGAGCAGGCCGTCGGACGTCCTGACCTGATGAATGTAAAGCGGCGCGCGCGCCATCAGGGGGGCAACGCGCGTCTCGGCCAAATGCGGCATGAAGGCCGCGACCTGCCCCTCGGTCATATCGCGCAGATTCGCCGTGGCCCCGATATAGCCGATGACCATCGCCAGGCGGCGCAGCGCCAGATTGCTGTTGAAATCGGCGCCCCAACCATAGCTGTCGCGGGCCCACTCTGCCGGGTCCCGGAACAACTGACCCGTTTTGTCCCAATGAAACCGGTGCCGCGCATAGGCGACGCTGCGCGCGGCCTCGCCGCTTCCGGCCGCGACCTGTTCGGGCCGATAGACGTCCAACAACGCCAATCCATGCAGGGCCAGGGGCGAATTGGCCGCCAGATAGTCGTGCATCAAGAGGTCGAGCACTTCCGATCCCAGCGTTTTCAGCGACCTGGCCAGATCCTCGGGCGCAACATCGGGGAGGCGAATGTCCTTCAAGGTCGCGTCCAATGCGCCCACGGCGCCGGTGACCTCGGACGACAATCGGGCGATTTCAGCAAGATCTTCCAGCGGGAACCCGCTCAGGGCCGCATGCCTGCCGAGCGCGGACAGCTGTTGCACGCCGCTCGCCAGGGGGGCCAAACCGGGCAGAACACCGCCCAGATCATCGCCATCAAAGGCATATCCCAGCCGCCGCAGCAGCCTGGCGAATTCCTGGGGTGACTCGAGGGCATCCGAAACAGGTCTGAAGTACCGGCCGAGCTCGACCATTATCTGTTTTTCGGCGCCTGCCATCAGCCCTGTCGGTGGATCACTTCGCTTGCCATGGGAAGGGCACCGTTCTACCATTTGTAGTCAAACGCAAGCGATTTCCAGTTATAGGAGAGCGCCGGCAGAAACGAGATCTTCGGAGCCAGTGGTTCGCCGAAAGGAGTCTCAATGGCGCAAATACAGTTCCGAATTCATCCCAGCGTTGGTATTGCCCGTATGGGAAACAGCAGGGAGGCCTACTATCTGGCTTCCGATTTTCCGAACTTTTTACAGGAACAGTTTTCGTCCCTGCGGTTGCGGCCGCAGCCACGAACACTGCCCGGGGCCGAACCGGTCAGCACAGATTACACTGTCTACAATGTCTTTGCCGAGGCTCAGACCGCCGCGCCCGACCGGTTCAAGGATGCCAATCACGCGGTGCTGCCCCAGGCGGCGCGGTTCCGGGTCTATGCTTATGTGTTCAACAACCCCGACGATCGCCATCCGAGCCGGGTGTTCGAGGTCACCAGCGAACACGCAGAGATCACCTGGTCGGTGCAGCTGGCAAATCTCAAGGCCGAGTACAGCAACGAGGACGCGTTCAAGAATCTTGAAAACGCCACCCCTGTGTCGCTGGGCACGGCCGATCATCAGCCGCAGGGTGGCGTCTCGCGCCGGCCGGTCAGGCCCGATCCGACCCCCGGCGCCAATCCCGTCCAGCGCCCGCCACTGGGGTACATGTTTCTGGAACGCAAGGCGGATGGCGAGCAGATCAACGGGCGCCTGCATCTGATCGGCAATCACGGCGAAACCGCCTATATCGGCACCGATATCGACGACCAGGTTGGCAGTGGCCTCGGCAACCTATGGACCGATGACTGGTTTGACAGTCAGGCCGACGGGCCGGTGACGGCCATGATCACGCCAAAGGCAAACGGCACAGCGCTGCGCGCCGCGGCCGGGCTCAAAGATACACCGACAGTCGCGTTCCTGTCGCCCGAGGCAGAGGACCCGCTGGCGTTCGATCCCGCGGTGCAAAACGGCATCCCGGCCATGCGCGCATGGGCCGTGGTGGGCCTGCCCAACTATACACCGGATTTCGGCCATTTCGTTTCGCTGTGGGATCTGGCGCTGGGTCAGTCCTTTATCACCGTTCATGAGAACGCGATCTTCAACCAGGCGACCCGCCACAAACGGATCGTGCGCAATCACGAAACCGATACCTACCGCACGACCGACTACCGGGTGCATATCCACCCTCAGCTATGCCTGTTTGGCGATGTGAACAGCGTCAGCGGGTCGACCATCCGGGACCCGGGCCACAACACGACAACCCCCGATGGCCCGGCGATCGACCCAAACGACAAGCGCCGGGACGAAGAGGTGCGAGACGCCCAGCTGGCCCGCGGCGGCGTCCCGGTCAACCCGCGCGATCCCACCATGCGCAACCGCCTGATGGACCCCGCTGATCTCAGAGACGACGACCCGCGACACCCGATTGTCCAGTGGCTGAAGGTCGCCATCCTGGAGCGCCTGCGCGTTCCGACAACGCTGTATCAGGATCAACGCAAGTTTATCGAAGGCAATCAGGCGAACACGCATGAGTTTCCCCGCCACCTCGGTCGGCGTGAGAACTATTTTCCCGGAATCGATTTCAGCAGGATCAAGGAAACCGATGTCCCGGCCTCGGTTGCAACCGACTTGCCGGGCTCGTATCGGTCTACGACCAACGAGATGGTGCCGGGCAGCCTGAAGGCGTATCACAACCGGGTCAAACGCCCCGGTCAGATGTGCGGCGCCGGTGGCCCGCCGACGATGGGTACAGGCGAAGACCATCCGCATGGATATGATGACGAGGCGCTGCGACATCTCGACGACATGTATTGGCCGATCAACGCCAAAAACATGCCGCTGTTGCGCGAGCTTGCCTATACCTCAATCCAGTACACCCATTTTCAAGTCTGGAGCGTAACCCCCGCCGCGCTCGAGAATGTCTTCGATCTGATCGTTCCGCCAGACAAGGTGACCCCTCTGACTCAGAACCATGATCCCGACATGCTCTTTGACCATCTGGCGGGAAACGCGCCGCGTTACATGCCCGCACTGATCGATATGGCGTCTCTGGGGACGATGTTGGGGGGCTCGTTTCTGCCTGGGATCGAGGTCGGCCTCGAAGGGGGGCGGCGCGAAAACTGGACGCCCTATCATGGCGCGACACCACATTTTCCAGATCTCCGGATTCAGACCTCGACGCGTCAGGACGAGTCCTTTCCCGGCATTCTGACCAAGGATCTCTCGATCCCGTGGCAACGCGACTATGTCGCCTGCCACGAGGAATACTGGCCAACCGCGCGCCCGGGCCGGGCCGTTGGCGTGGCTGGACGGAATCCGCATCAATGGATGATCGTCAGAAACACGACCGCCCCCGATCCCGAGCGCTATAACGCCTACTATGACCGGTACTGGACCGAACTCGGCTTTATCCGTCGTCAGGATGATCAGAAGACCGGCGCGGTGACGTTCCTCGAGCAGGAACGCACGGGCCGCGTCCCCGACCCCGAGCCGATTGGCCCGCCCCCGCCGGGCCCGCCCCCGGTCCCGCCCGGGCCCGCGCCACGCCGGCCATAGATCACGCCAGTCTCGTAATGTCTCATGTCGATCTCTGCATCTTCGGCGGTGGGCCGGCGGGGCTGGCCCTGGCCATTCTGGGCGCGCGTGAGGGCATGTCCGTCACGCTTGTCGAGCGAGACGGTTATCTGCGTCCCCGGGCGGGGGAGCATTTCTCGGGCGAGGTTCGCCACGCCCTCGACGCTTTGGACATCCCGCGTGCCGAGGACCCCGAACTCGCCAGTCCATCGGCAGGCATCGTCTCGATCTGGGGCAGCCGCGTGCCGGTCACCCAACCCTATGCGGCGCGTCCCGGACCGGCCGGTCTGACGGTGAACCGGGCGCGCTTTGATGAAATGCTTTTCGAGCATGCGGGCCGTCTGGGCGTGCGCCGGGTGATGGCCCGACAGAACACGCTCGCGCGAGAGAACGACCTCTGGCGGGTTTCGCTGTCTGCACCCCAGGGTGCGACCTTCACCGCCACCACCATCGTCGATGCAACCGGGCGGCGCGCCGCCGTCGCGCGCAGCCAGGGGGCCGGGCGCGTCTCGACGGGGGATCTTTTCGCAATGACATTGTGGCTGGAGGACGAAGGGGTCGCGGCCCCTCTCAACTCGCTTGTCGTCGAAGCCGGTCGGCTGGGCTGGTGGAGCCTGTGCGCCGCGCCGGGAACCGGACATACGGCCACCTTTTACACCAGCCGCAAACTGATGCGCAGCCTTGGCTTTGCGCGCGGCCGATGGGCGCTCGATGCCCTGCCCGATGCGCCCTATATCGCCAACACACTGGTCAAGGCGGCAGCCGTGGTCGCGCGCTCGCGCGTTTTCCCGTGTTTTCCGTCCCGGGCCGATCGGATGTTCGGGCCCGGTTGGGTTGCCATCGGCGACGCGGCCACCGCTTATGATCCGATTTGCGGTCGCGGCGTTGAATTCGCGATGATGAGCGCGTTTCGCGCCTTCGAAGCCATCCTGGCGGACCCGCAGCTGTCCAATCTGGGCCCGCTCTTTCAGTCGGCGATGACGGCGCATCACGACCGTCATCTGGTGCGCAGGTGCGCGGTTTATCACGAGGCAGGGGGCGCATTTCATCCCGATTTTCTGGCATCAGCGGTGGATGCCGAAAGGCGCGCTCCCCAGCCGAACAGCATCCGGTGACAAAGGCGCTATCGGGGCCAAAGGGCGCAGGTCAGGCGCCTCCGTGCGGGTGCCTCTGTGCGGGCGCCTCCGTGCGGGCGCGGACCGGCCGGGCGGGGGTTAGTCGGCGACCTGCCAGCTCGATCTGCGTTCCTCGGCGGGAAAGCGGTCGTCGAGGCCCCGCTCGCGGATCCGCGTCAGCGATGCCTCGAAAAGGCGCCGCGACACCGCGATGGTGTCGGGCTCGGTGGCCAGTTTGCGCAACAGTGCCGCCTCGGTGCGATAGGTCTCGAACAGTGCGCGCAGCTCGCCGACCGCGTCGGCCTGCGCCTTGTCGATGCGCAGGTCGCAATCGTCGATCCCCATCGCACCGGTGACGCGCAGCGACGAGGAGCGGAGCGGCCCGATGATCTCACCCCCCGCATCGCGCCCCGCCTCAAGCGCCAGCATCAGGCGGTCCGGCAGCGCCTGCGCTTGCGATTTGTCAAAGGCTTCGGCCATGCATTCGGTCACGGTCTCGTTGGCCAGGATATTGCCGATGGCCAGGCAGTTCTCGCGCTTTGAATGGGTGTGGATCGAGTACATCTGCCGGCCGTGATAGACGGCCATGCCCCCCGATCTGTCCATGGCGGCGAGCTGGCGCCACTCGATTTCGGGCGTCGAGGCGCTGACCTGACGGATCGCCGTTCCCGCGTCGTCGCCCCGGCCCAGCAGCTCGATGCCCAGATTGCCCAGCCGCGGATCCGTGCGGTGCTGGCTGAGGAATGCGCCGCCGCGATGGAGCAGCCGCACACAACGCGACCCCACGGCAAGGTTCGAGGTGGTGATCGCCGCGCCAAAGGCCCCGGTATCGGGGCATCTGGCGATGAGTGAAAATGTCATGCAACCTCCGGGTCCGGTCAGTAGGTGTCGATCAGGGGCAGGGGCACATCGGGATGCTCGCGCGCAAACCGGGTCCACATCGCGGATGTCGCCGCCTGGGCCTGTTGCGAGACCTCGACCTCGTCCAGCGTCACCAGCCGGCCGTCGCGCATCAGAAAGCGGCCGTCGACAATCGTGTCGGTGACCATGCCGGGATGCCCGTAATGGACGAGATTGGAGACGATCGAGACGCGCGGGTTCAGCGCCGGGGCGTTCAGGTCGAGCACGGCGAGATCGGCCTTCATCCCCGCGGCGATGCGCCCGATACGGTCATGCTGCAGCGCCCGGGCGGCATTGGTGGTGGCGAACTGGAAAACCTCCGAGGGCATCGGCTGCACCGAACGTCCCTCGGCCCCGCGATGGATGATCAGGCCCATCCGCATGGCGTTGAACATGTCCTCGGTCATGTTGTCGGTGCCAAGGATGCAATGGACCCAGTTGTCGCGGATCGCCTTGATCGGCAGTTGATGCGGCCCCTTTGCCGACATGCTGGCGGGGCAGTGGACGAAATGCGTGCCCGTCCGGGCCAGCGTTTCCACATCGGACTCGGTGCAGAACGACCAGTGAACCGCCATCAGATCCGGGCCCAGAAACCCCTGTGCGTTGAGATACTCGGTCGATGTGCACCCGTGCAGCGCGCGGACCTGTTCGACCTCCGAGGGGATCTGGCTCAGATGGATGGTGCGGGGCAGGCCATGCTTGCGGGCAAGCCCGGTCACCTGTTCCAGCATCCAGGGGGAGCAATTGTCCGGCCCATGCCCGGCCATGACGACGCGCACGCGGTCATCCTCGGCGCCGTGAAATTGCTCGATCAGGCGCCGGGTGCGGTCCAGAAACGTCTCGCCAAAGGCGCGGTCGAACCGGTAGCCGGTGCGCGAAACCTCAGTGGTCACAGCATCCGCACAGCTCTCTGCCAGCCAGAGCCTGAGGCCCGAGCGCGCCATCGCGGGGGCGTAATCCTCGACATGGCGCAGCGGGTCGACAAGGGTGGTGGTGCCCGAGCGGATCGCCTCGGCACAGGCGAGCGTGGCAATCGCCGCGCGCTCGCCCGGTGTCAACAGATAGGTCGAGGGCACCATATAGCGATAGACCATATAGCCTTCGATATCCTCGATGCTGCCGCGCAGGGCGAGCAGGACGACATGGGTATGCGCGTTGATCAGACCGGGGATGACGAGCTTGTTCGCCGCGTCGATGGGCTCAAAATCCTCGAACCCCGCAATCGCCGGCCCGGCATAGACGATCCTGTCGGCATCGAGCGCAACATGACCCCGGTGCACTTGCGGGCCGTTTGCGGCCTCGCCCACATAGACCGCGTTCCTGAAAATCGTCTTCATGCCCGTTGCCGCCTTGTCATTTCGATCACCACCACGATCAGTGTGGGAAAGATCAGCCGCGTTGCAACCGCCGCGATGGTGCGATGGATCCGGTCCTGAAGGTGCCGCCAGATCATGTTCGCCAGCATGACGCTTTGCCCCCTGTCGAGGTCGGCAAACCCGGCCAGTGACGTCAAAGGCGTCGCCTCGCCCGATCCCGGCGGGTCGAGCAGCGTTGGAGACGCCCCGTCGCGGCAATCGGGACCGACATCGTCACACACCCTGACCGGGCCATGGTGTTTCCCGGCCGATGCGATTGAAATGATCGTCCTGCCCATCGGCCCCCTGATGCCTTGCCCCTGACCCCAAACTCCGCGCCGGCGTGGAAGTTCGCCAACCAGCTCACCACAGCGGCCTAAAACTTGGAAATTAAGAAGCGGGGCAAAACAATAATTCGAGATTATTCGCTTTTTGAAGATGCCCGGGGGGCCGGGCCGCTTGGGCCGTCGCTGCCCGCCGCCGCTCAGTCGATTGCTGTTCGCTTGTCTTCGATATGGCGTTTGACCGCCTCGGCGAATTCACCGGCTGCCAGCGAGACCGGGAACAGGTTCGAGGTCACGGCATGCAGGTTGATCGGCAGTTTTGGGTTGGTCGGCACCACGACCACATCGTTATTCCTGCGCTCGACCAGCCCGAATTCGTCGACCAGCGCCACACCCAGGCCATTGGCGACCATCTCCAGCGCGACCGCCGTATGCCGGGCTTCGGCAAAGAAATGCCGAGGCAGGCCCTTTTCGTCGAAAACCCGGTCCACAGCACGGCCCAGCGGCGTGCTGGAGGAATACGAGATGTGGCGGTACCGGTTCAGATCGGCCACCTCGACCCGGTCCTGCATCGCCAGCTCATGTCCGACCGGGCAGACCAGCACCAGATGTCCCTTGGTAATAACCGAGACATTCAACAGGGAATGTCGCGGCTGGGTGATCGAGATGCCCAGATCCGCCCGGCCGCTGACCAGCCGCTCCTGGATCTCGTCGATGGAGCCCAGTTCGAGCGAGATGTTCAGCTTTGGCCGTGCTTTCACGAAGTCGCTCATGATCCGGGGGATGAGGCTGAGACCGACCGACGGGGTCACGACCAGATGAAGCTTGCCGATGACGCCGTCGCGCAATTCCTCGATGATCGCGTTGATGCGCTTTTGCTGCATGAAAAGATGCTGTGCCTCTTTCTCGATGCGCAGCGCCTCGGGCGTGGGCACCAGCCGGCCATGCTTGCGCTCGAACAGGTTAAAGCCGATCAGGTCCTCGGTATGGCGGATCATGTTGCTGACCGCGGGTTGCGAGACGCCCAGCTCCTGCGCGGCGCCGGCGGTGGTGCCAACCTCGATGACCGCGCACAAAACTTCCAGTTGGCGGGCGTTGATCACGGTATCATCCCAGGTTATCGAACTGTGTCCAAATTTAATTTCTCTTAATAGGCGCAACCCGCAATACTCAAACAAATTTTCAATAAGGGAGACGAAGCGATGAGTCGCAAAGAGGTTTTTGCAGTGGCCCAGATGGGGCCCGTGCATCTTGCGGATTCCCGCGAGAAAACCGTCAAACGCCTGATCGAGATGCTTAAGGAAGCCCATGGCCGCGGCGCAAAATGGGTGACATTTCCAGAGCTCGCGCTGACAACCTTTTTCCCCCGCTATGTCTATGAGGAGCCTTCGCAATACGATGCCTTCTTCGAGGAGGGCACGCCCTCTCCCGCGATGCAGCCGCTGTTTGACGAGGCGAAACGGCTCGGCGTGGGCTTCTATCTCGGCTATGCGGAAAAGATTGCCGAGGCGGGCACGACCCGGCGCTTCAACACCTGTATCCTGGTTGGCCCGGATGGCGCGATCCTGGGGAAATACCGCAAGATCCATCTGCCCGGTACCATGGATCCCGTCGGCGACCCGGAATTCGAGCATCTCGAAAAGCGCTATTTCGAGGTTGGCAACCTGGGCTTTCCGACCTTCAAGACACCGACCGCCCGGATGGGCATGTGCATCTGCAACGACCGGCGGTGGCCGGAAGCATTCCGGGTGATGGCGCTCGCCGGGGCCGAGCTGTTCATGCTCGGCTACAACACGCCGACCCGCAACATCCACTATGCCGAGCCGGTGCACCTGCGCCAGTTCCATCACATGCTGTCGCTGCAGGCGGCCGCCTATCAGAACGCGGCCTGGGTGCTGGCGGCGGCGAAATGCGGGGCCGAGGATGGCTTTGCGATGATCGGCGGCTCCGCCATTGTCGCGCCGACCGGCGAAGTGGCCGTCAAGGCGATGTCCGAGGATGACGAGGTCATCACCTATGACTGCGATCTCGACCTGGGCGCCTATATCCGGCGCACGGTATTCGACTTTGCCCGCCATCGCCGACCCGAATTCTATGGTGCGATCGTCGATCAGGTGGGGATCGAGATCCCGGAATGACCTTCTCGATCGCCGCCATCTGCGACCGCACGGGACAGATCGGCTATGCTGTGACCACCTCGAGCGTCTGTGTCGGCGCGCGGGTGGGGCGCATCGGGCCCGATTGCGTGGTGTTTTCCCAGGCGCGCACCGACCCGCGCCTGCACGAGATCGGCATCGCCGCCCATGCCGCGCGACCCGGTGCCGAGGCGGCGGTGCACGCGATGAGGCAGGCAGCCACGGGCCTGCACTGGCGCCAGCTGGGTGTCCTGTCGCGCTCGGGCGATGGCGCGCATTACACCGGCGACAGCTGTCTGGGCTTTCAGGGCGGGATGGCAGAGCGCGGCTGCCTTGCGCTGGGCAACTTCCTCGGCTCTGCAGGGGTTCTGCCCGCGATGATCGCCGCCACATCGCCGGGCGCGCCCCCGCTGGCCGAGCGGCTGATCGCCGGGCTCCGCGCCGGGCAGGCCGCGGGCGGGGAAAACGACCCGCTGCAATCCGCCGCCCTCAAGATTCTGGGCTCCGATGGTCTTTATGATGTCGATTTACGCATCGACAAAAGCGCCGATCCGATCGAGGATCTCGACAGTCTCTGGCGCGACTGGCAGCCCAAGGCGGCGGCCTACCGGGTCAGGGCAGTGTCCCCCGACGCGGCGCCCCCCTCGTCGCAAGTCGAGCATCACGGCCCATAACAACGGATCTCTGGACATGTATGATACGGTCATCCACGGCGGCACGATCTGCACAACGGCAGGCCAGACCGAGGCGGATATCGGGATCGCAGACGGCAAGATCGTCGCGATCGAAGCCGCCCTTCGGGGCGGCGAAACCCGCATCGACGCGCGCGGGCGCCTGGTGCTGCCCGGCGGGATCGAGACCCATGCCCATATCGCGCAGGAAAGCTCGGCCGGGATCATGACCGCCGATGATTATCTCAGCGGCTCGGTCTCGGCGGCTTTCGGCGGGAACTCCTGTATCGTGCCCTTCGCGGCGCAGCAGCGTGGGCAGAGCATCGCCTCGGTGCTCGAAACCTATGACGAACGCGCCGCACGCTCGGTGCTCGACTATTCCTATCATCTGATCGTCAGCGACCCGACCGAAGAGGTTCTGAGCTCGGGCCTGCCCATGGCATTCGCGCGCGGGGTGACCTCGTTCAAGGTCTTCATGACCTATGATCTGATGAAAATCTCCGACACGCAGTTCCTCGATATCCTCTCGGTCGCCCGGCACTACGGCGCCATCACGATGGTGCATGCCGAAAACGACAGCATGATCAAATGGAAGAATGCCCAGCTGTTGGCCGAGGGGCAGACCGCGCCGCGCTTTCATGCGCTCAGCCGGCCGGCACTGGCCGAAGAGGAGGCCATCCATCGGGCCGTTTCGCTGGCAAAGCTCGCCGATGCGCCGCTGTTCGTCGTCCATGTCTCGACCCCGGGCGGCGCCGAGATCATCGCGCGCGAGCGCCAGGCGGGCTCGAAGATCTATGCCGAGACCTGCCCGCAATATCTCGCCTTCACCCGCGACAATCTCGATCTGCCGGGGATGGAGGGGGCCAAGTTCATCTGCTCGCCCCCGGTGCGCGACCGCGAAACCCAGGCCGCCCTGTGGCGCAACATTCAGGCGGGCACGTTCGTTTGCGTCAGTTCCGACCATGCCCCCTATCGCTGCGACGCGACGGGCAAGTTCTTTAACGGCGAGGACATCCCCTATCCCAAGATCGCCAATGGCATGCCCGGCATTGCCGCGCGTCTGCCCTATCTCTTTTCCGAAGGGGTGATGAAAAAGCGGATCTCGATCGAGGCGTTCGTCGCGCTCTCGTCGACCAATGCGGCGCGGCTGTTCGGGCTGGCGGGCAAAGGCGACATCGCGCCGGGCATGGATGCGGATATCGCGATCTGGAACCCCGGGCGCACGCGGGTGGTGACCCTGGCCGATCAGCACGACAACATGGACTATACGCCCTATGAAGGGCTGGAACTGACCGGCGTGCCGGAGGTTGTGCTGAACAGGGGTCAGGTGATCGTGCAGGACGGGGCGCTATGCGCGGCACCGGGGCAGGGGGCGTTCGTTGCGCGAGACCCTTATCGCGCCGGCGGAGCACCCTGATGCCCGGCCCAATCCTGTTCATCAACCCGAATTCCGACACCCGGGTCACCGGCTCGATCGCCGAGGCGGCGCGTTTTGACGATCGCGCGAACGAGCGTCTGAGCCTCGAGTTTCTGACCATCGCGAGCGCGCCCCGGACCATCTCGACAGACCAGGATGTGCGCGAGGCCAGCGACAAGGTCTGTGATATCGTCCGGTCGCGGCCCGATGCCGCCGGTTTCGTGATCGCGTGTTTCTCCGATCCCGGGCTGGAGGCGGCGCAAGCCCTCACCCGGGTTCCCGTCATCGGCATTCAGCGGGCCTCGGTCGCGGCGGCGATCGCCATTGCGGGCAAGTTCGGCGTCATTGCGCTCTCCGACCGTTCTATTCCCCGCCACAAGGCCGAATACGCGAAACTGGGGGTTTCAGGGCATCTGGCGGCCGAGGTCGGGTTGAGCGATGTCTCGGCGCTGGCGGCCGGAACCAGCGAGGCCGCCTTTCAGGAAAGCCTCGGGGCCGGACGCACGCTCATCGACCGGGGTGCGCGGTCGATCGTGCTTGGCTGTGCGGGGTTCTCGCCCCGCCGCGCCGCACTTCAGGCGCGCCTTGGGGTTCCCGTCATCGACCCGGTCAAGGCCGCATCGGCCATGGTGCGCAGCGTCGTCGGATAGGCGGCGCAAACCGGCCGGCCCCTGTTGAAACGACCCCCGCCTGAGGGCTGCGCGGGCCCCAGCACCGGTCGGGCGACCCCCCCGGGCGCGCGCGGTTCAGCAACGAATGGCCCGATGAGCAGCGCAAACGCCCGGCCCTGACGCTCGGCTCCACTCGTTCCCTCGCGAGGCCTGGTCACCTGCCAAATGCTCGATCGAGGGCTGAAAACAGCATATGCCGGCGCTATTTTTGCGAATTATGAAATAATCATGGAGGTTCTTTCATGTTGAAATAAGTAAATAATATCTAAAATCAATTAGTAGAAGCTTGGGAAGTATAGTTATACTAAATAGATAAAGCCGCCCTTGGAACAATAACCGAAAGACTAAAAATGATTCATTTGGATGTAAGGGATTCGTGCAAAAGGTAAAGTATGTTGACCTAATTTCAAGGCTTTGGTGCGATTGGTTTTTTTGTTGGCGCAGTTGTCCTTTTTTTGGCGTGATATGCTAATTTTAGTAGAAATTAAATTTTGAGATAAGTGGTCTATATTGGCACTAATTACTAAAAATTTATTTAAAGCTGGTGATCGCGACGCCATGAGATTTCGATAAAATATATATATAACAAAAGTTTAACTCTTAAGCCTGCCGCTTTTGCACAATTGCGTCACTTACAAAATTCAGTTTTGACAGTGAGTCATACCGAATTAGCATATTAGATCTGACATTTGAGGCGTTGGTGTTTTTGGGAAGCGAGCCTCAAGCCATGTTTTGTACACAGTGATTGTATTTGTCCATTGACTGTAACAAGGCAGGGATTGGGGAAACTATGAAGAACTCGACTTTCTTGAGTTCCGCGGCGGCGCTTGACCTTGACAAGCGGAATGTGTCGTCGCCGGGCGGACCATCAGCATACCTCGCGGCGCCGAAGAAGGCGTCGTGGTAGGAACCCAAATTCCTTTCGCTCAGTTACAACCGCCTGGCAAACTTTCGCATTTATGACGAACCAGGCCATGACTATCAGATCGCCTGCCAGGTCGTCGACACGAATACGGGAGTGACGGGCCCGTTGAGCGTGATCGCATCGTTGTCGCGGGACGATGTATCAGAAAGCCGGGGGCTGCGCTGGGGCAACATCGACCTGCATTTCGACGAAGGGCGCGGCAGGATCGTCGTGAGCCTGTTGGGGGGGCGGCGGCTCGCGCGGTCGCTCTTGCTTGCTGCGGTCCCGGTCGCGGATCTGGTCAAACTGCCGCCAAATGCCGAAGATGCCGGAAGATCCGGCGCATCGCCGGTCGCCGGTGTCAAAAGCGGCGCAGAGCTTGCCGGGGCTGCATCGCCCGGTGGCGCGGAACCGGTCCATCAGCCCTGCGCCAGCCGGCTGGGCAGTCTTTCAGCCCGCGACGAGGGGAGATCATATCTTCGGCTGCCCAGGGTGCCGGATCACCGCGGCATCGTGCGCGATATCGTCGGCGACGGTATCCACGCGCTGATCGGTGGCAGCCGGTCGAAAGAGCCGATCTACCACCTCTCCCAGCCCCGGTTTACGGTCTTTGGCAGCGCGCAGATTGCGGCGCTCGAACCTCGCGGGATGGAGGTTGATCTTCACAGCGCAAAAACCGCGCTCGCCGGGCACTTCTTCAGGGAACAGACCCTGGCGCATGATGAAATCGACGGAGACGGCATGTCGGACCGGGCCGCGCGGGTCAACCGTCCTGCGCCGAACCGGGTTGGCGATGCGGCGTCCGGCTTCGTCACCCTTGCCGGTTCCCAGGGCGGGCCGGTTTGGCATGTCGGGTCACGGGACCGGTCCCGCTCAATCGAAGTTCTGCCCGAAAATGGCGAGCCTGCGCGGATCGCTGCTGCGGCCCAACAGGCAGCGGGCGACGGGCTGACCGACCTGATCGCGCGGCGCTATGAAGACCGGTTCGGGCTGCCGCTTGCGGCCGATGACTATGCCGTCTTCGGGCGGGCTTCGGCCGAGCCGGTCGATCTGTCCGATTTCAAGGCCGGGCTTGCGCTTGCCGCGGGCGCCGCTGCCGAGACCCGGGGCGACTCGCATGGCGCGGGGGTCGGTGAACGCGTCGAGATCGATGGCGATGGCCATCACGACGTCGCGTTGAACTGGCGCCACGCGGCATGGGAGGAAGGCCGTATGCGTGCGGGCTTTACCGTTTTCGGTGATGCCGCGCTGGGCGGCGGACCTGACCCGGTTCCCGAGTCCATCGGGCTTGGCCATAACGCCGGTTCTGCGTCGCAGACCCCGGTGTCGTTTGCAGAACATGCGGCCCGGTCCGAGGCAGATGGCGGGGCGGTGCCGCGGGTCGTGACACTGCATTCCGGGCGCGACGCGTCGCGTGGGGTCGGGCACGGGTACGCCGCACCTACCGAGATCGATTTCGGCCGGATTGGACGATCGGCCGATGCGCGCAAAAAGCGTGAAGCCAACGCGGAGCAATTCATGCCGATCGGCGACGTCGCCGGCGACGGCATGGCGCATCTTGCCCGCGTCGATGCCCCGAACGCGGTGGCGCGCCGTTCTGTCAAAGGCAGGAATGTCCTTTTCGCAACCAGCGCAGAGACTGACCGCCAAAGTGCGGGGAATCGTGCAAAACCGGATCGTGCCTTCTTGCACAATCTCGTGCGATTGACGCGGAAGTTTTCCGCTGACCGCGATGGCGCGAACATGCAGGGCGACGGATTTGACTCTCGGGTCTTTGACGGCAATCGGATCGTGCGCGGCTTTTCGGACCTGGGCGCGCGGTACACGGTTTTCGGCAAGTCGGGCGCGGTCAAGATGTGCCTGCCAGCCGTGGCCCTTGGTGTCTGAGCGGCAGATGCGGCCCGCGCGCCCTGAGGCGAGGCGGGCAGAGGCCTGATGCGGAGCCGCCGCCGGCGCGGGGCCGAGCGCATGACAACCCGCCGGCAGACGGGCACTCAACGCTGATCCTCAGCCCGGAAACCGCGATCATGTCACCCGGTCAGCCGGGGCCGATCTCCCTGAATTACTTTCAAGGGTGGCCGTTGTCGCAAGTATAATCAGGGGGAAAGATATTAATAGCGAGGCAAAAATTTTGCTTATCGACCTTTGTTATTTCAATGAATTGGCTTAAATTGAAAAAAACTGAAACATTTAATTTAAAGTGGAGCATAATTAATATACCTATTTGCATATATAAATTTTTTGAAAATATAAGATCGACTACTTTTTTTCACTTTAAATCGCTGGCCCCGTCGCTTCCTTAAAAAACTTGCACACAGGCTCATAAAATGGGGTTTTTAGTTTGCGGATCGCAGGATTGGATGTAGTATCATGCAGGAATGGGTGCTGGTGTGTTGGGAGCAGTGGTCAACGTTTTGAGGTGGTTGAAAAGTTTCGGGTCAGGTCTTGCCATTCCCGGTGCCATAGATACGACGAGCCGGGGCGACGGCGGCCCAATTTCGCGGTGTGACAGGCTCCGCGAGTACCCTCCCCGATCTTGCGCGATTGATCACGGCGCCACCTTGGCGTGGAGCGGCCCTGCCGGGCGCCTCGTGGCCTGTCGCGTCACCAAAGCTGACCACCCGGCCCTCGCCGGGCCTGGCCCGGGGGAGGGCGCATGGCGGGCTCGACCTGTGCCACAGGAACCCATATCGGGGAAAGCGGCGGGGCTGACCTGTGTCGGGCAGATCCCGCCGCGCGATGCAGCGGGCTGTCGCCGGTATCTGCCCGCGCCTGGGTCATCCGCTGACCCGGCTGCCTTTGTGACCAGCGTGCCCTCGGCGGTGGTCCCGCAAGGGGCTGTGTCCAGTTCACCCCGATCCATTGTGAACTGACCTTGAAACCATCGTCGCCCAAACATGTTGCCGACACTCTCATCTTCTCGAGAGAGAAAACGAAACCGCGCGGTTCCGGGGTGTGCGCCATACAGGCCCCGCATGCGTCAAAGACCACGGCAACGCCCCCGCAGCAGGCTCCGAAAGAACGACGATGATGGCGGGAAACAAGACGTCGCGGCAACTGTTCGCCGCCTTGGTCGGGATGCGCCGGCGCGGCCGGGGTTCCCGCGTATCGCGGGCACTGATGGTGCGCCGTGCCACGTTCTGGCACCCTGGGTATTGCCGCGCCGTCTTTTCGAAACATATTCATCAACCAATGGTTGGGTGGATCAAAACCAGTACAAGACCGGATGGCGAAGAACGCGATGCTCTTCGAAACTCCGGCATGTGGGATTAAGCGGGAGAGAAACATGAGCGATACGACTACCAAAGAACCGGCTTTGGCAATTTCAGGATCCCGTCTTTTCACGCTTTGGCTTGCCGCGCGCAAGGCGAGCCTGGCCTTCACCACCCACCGCTCGGGCAAACTGTTTCTCATCGGGTTGAAACCCGACGGTGCGCTTTCGGTCTTTGAGCGTACCTTCGACCAATGCATGGGCATGGGCGTCCACAAACAACAGCTGTGGGTCAGTTCGCATTATCAACTCTGGCGTTTCGGCAATTTTCTCGATGCGGGCCAGCAGGCCAATGGATACGACGCGCTCTATGTCCCGGTGACGGGGTACACGACCGGCGATGTAGATATCCACGACATTCATGTCGGCGCGAATGGCAAGCCGGTGTTTGTGGTCAGCCGCTTCAACTGCCTGGCCACCGTGTCGGATCGCGGTAGTTTCCGCCCGATCTGGCGCCCGCCCTTTATCGACCGGATCGCGGCGGGGGACCGCTGCCATCTCAACGGCATGGCGGTGCGCGAAGACGGGCTGCCCTCGTATGTGACCTGCTTTGGGAAATCCAATGTGGCCGATGGCTGGCGGCAGCATCGCCGCGACGGCGGCGTGGTGATTGATGTCGACAGCGGCGAGATGGTGGCCACGGGCCTCTCGATGCCCCATTCCCCGCGGCTCTATAACGGGTCGCTGTGGATTGTGCAGACCGGGACCGGGGAGTTCGGGCGGATCGATACGGCGACAGGCGCGTTTGAGGCGGTGTGCCGGTTGCCGGGCTTTGCCCGCGGCATCACCTTTCTGGATGACTATGCCGTGATCGGTCTGTCGCGGCCGTTCGAGAACCGGACCTTCCAGGGATTGCCGCTGAACGAGAGGTTGGAACAGGAAGGGGCAGAGCCGGTCTGCGGCCTTGCCGTCGTCATTCTCTCAAGCGGCGAGATCGAGCATCAGCTCGAGATCAAGGGCGTGGTCAACGAGATCTATGATGTCGGGTCGTTGCCCGGTGTCATCCGCCCCATGGCGCTGGGTTTCAAGAATGACGAAATCCGCTTTGCCGTGCGCCCGGAAAAGGAAGCCACCGACACGCTGTCGAGCGAGAACTTCGCGTGACCCCGAAACCGGGGCGCGCCCGCACCCGGACCGAAATCGGTTGAACTTGACTGAGGTTGAACAAGAATTTTCGCCGAGCCTTAAGAAACCCGGGCAAAATTCCGGGACCTGGCCGGTTCAATCAGTTCCGCTTTTGCTCTGATCGCGCGGCGACGCGGGCAGTTCGACCCAGAACCGGGTTCCCTCGCCCAGGGTGCTTTCGACCCCGATCTCTCCCTGCATGAAGCAGACGAGTTGGCGGCAGATCGCAAGGCCAAGGCCCGTGCCCCCATGCCCGTCGCCATTATGCGCCCGGTGATAGCGTTCAAAGATCAGGTCGAGTTCGTCAGCCGGGATGCCGACGCCCTGATCAATGACCTCGACGCGCAGGCCGTTGCGCTTTGCGGGGCCCATTGTCAGGGTGACGGTGTTGTGCAGGTCGGGGCGCGAGAACTTGATCGCATTGCTGAGCAGGTTCAACAGGATCTGACGCAGGCGGTCGGGGTCGGTGACGATTGTCGCCGGCCGCCCCGGATGCGTGATCACACTGACCGAGACACCATGTTCATGGGCATAGCTCGAAACGATGTTCAGGGCGCTGTCGACCACCTGGCCCGGGTCCAGCTCAGAGAGCGACAGGTCCACCGCCCGCGCCTCGATCCGCGAAAGGTCGAGCAGCCGGTTCACCAGTTCAAGCAATGCCGTCGCCGAGTTGCCCAGCATATCGCTGAGCGCGCGCTGGCGGGCGTCCAGGCTGGTTTGCTGCATCAACAGATTGGTGCCGATGATGCCGCTCAGCGGTGTGCGCAGCTCGTGGCTGATATTGGCGAGGAACTCGGATTTCGCCTTGTTGACGATCTCGGCATTCTGCCGCCCGGCTTCGCTTTCCCCGACCGATTTGCGCAGCCGCGCATTCTCGGCGTCCAGCGCTGCCATCTGGGCAACCGGTGTGTCGATGAAGCGGCCAATTCCCTGATAGCCGCGAAAGGCGTCGAGATGGTCAAAGACGGGTTTTCCGGAAATCAGGCAACGGATCGCGGTGTCGGGGAATCTTGGATCGCCCGGCTGAATCTCGACGTCGCGAAACGCCCGATGCTCGGCCAGGTCGCCGGAAAACCTCGGTGCCTGGTTTGGATCGCTGTGCGCCGACTCGGGCGGGGCGAGGAACCGCCGGCCGATCAGTGTGGTCAGCGCCAGGCCGTCAGGGCCCGCCGGGCGATCTGATATCGAGGTGAGTATCCCTTCGGAATCAGTCTCCCAAACCCAAACGGATCCGGTATCAAGGATGTCGAGCAGCCGCGGATCGCATGCTGTCAAAA
>JBCCHW010000020.1:0-28896 GCA_039028555.1 Pseudomonadota bacterium
CAGTCCCCTTTGCGTCGACAAGCGTCGACAGCCCGCGCCACAATCCATCACGCTTGCCCTCTGGCGTATAGTTGTAAAAGCCTGCGCGCTGCTTGCGCCCGGTGCGCCCAACCTCCTGCGCAAGCCTTTGCAACAGCCGTTCCCCCGGCATCCGGGCGCAATCACTCGACTCTTGACCGTGCATTTCCGTGGATATTCTGAGCGCGAGAGAAAGCGATGCCTCGTCGATCAACTGCAAAGGGCCCAGCGGCATGCCCGCATTCTTTGCAGCATTTTCGACCATTGCCGGGGCCACCCCTTCGGCCACCAATTCGACGCCCTCGCGTCCAAAAGGCAGGATGCACCGGTTCGCGAAGAAAAAGCGCGCGTCATTCACGATCACAGGGGTCTTGTTGATCTGGCGCGCAAAATCAAACGCGGCAGCCAGCGCGTGGGCTGACGTCGCAGCACCGCGGACGACCTCGACCAGCATCATACGATCGACAGGAGCAAAGAAGTGAAGCCCCAGAAACCGCTCCGGCCGGCCACAGGCCTCCGCGAGTTCTGCAATCGGCAACGAGGACGTGTTGCTGGCAAGAAGGGCGCCGGGCGCGAGCACCCGTTCGACCCGCGCCAGAACCGTTTTCTTCAACGCGTGATCTTCAGTTACCGCTTCGATCACAAGGTCACGATCCGCCAGCAAACCGATCTCCTCGGTTGCCGTCACACGTGCCAGAACCGCAGCCTGTTCGGACGGATCGATCCGCCTTCGCTTTACCTGACGTTCGAGAAGCTGCTCGACCGATCGGCGTCCCCGGTCCGCGAGCTCGATATCCCGATCCATCAAGACCACATCGATGCCTGCGGCAGCGGCGGCATGGGCGATGCCGGCCCCCATCACCCCGGCACCGACAACCCCCAGCCTGCCGGTCGGTTTACGCGCGATCCCCGGTGGTCGGGCAACACCTTTCTCCACCGCCTGTTTGGTGACAAACAATGTACGAATCATCGCGTCTGCCGACGGATCAAGGAGCGTTTTGGTGAAGTACCGAGCTTCGATCCGGAGCGCGGTGTCGAAGGGCACTTGGGCGCCTTCGTAGATCGCTGAAAGCATCGCGTTAACAGCGGGGTAGACGCCTCTGCTCTTTGCATGGGCGAGCGCTGCACCGCCAACAAAAACCGGGAACCCGGGAACCGTGAAAGGGGCACCACCGGGAGTTCCGGAACCCTTGCGATCCCAGGGTTTGACAACGTCGGTCTCGGTCGCCGCGCGCACCCAATCCCGCGCGGTCGGGAGAAGGCCGCTCGCCGGTACGACGGCGTCGACAAGACCCGCGCGCCTTGCCCGCTCTGGGGTATGCAGTTTCCCTTCGAGCAGATACTCCGAAGCGCCCATCAATCCGAGCATTCGGATCAGACGCGTCGTTCCGCCAGCTCCGGGAAAGATCCCGATCTTGATTTCCGGCAGGCCCAGACGCGCCGCTGCGTTGTCGACGACCATCCTGCGGTGGCAAGCGAGAGCGATCTCGATACCGATCCCAACCGCGGTCCCGGGCGAGGCCCAGACAAACGGTTTGCCGCCTTTGAGTGTTTTGGGGTCCATGCCGCCCCGCTCGATCATGCGCAAGAGGCGATGGATTCGCATGGTAAACTCGAACAGCATCCCTGCGGGGTCGCCGCTTGCCTCAGCCCGGCGTCGATAGTCCAGGATTGTCGGCAGATCCATCCCGCCCGCGAAATCGCTCTTTGCAGAAGTCAGGATCACACCTTTGACCGATGGATCGGCAATCAATGCCGGGACCTTTGTCTCGAGCTCGATGATACCGGCTTCATCGAGAACGTTCATGCGGGCATTGGGCAGGTCCCAGGATACCGTCGCGATCCCCTCCGCATCAATCGAGACGGTGAAAGTATCTGGCATCAGATTGCCCGCATGTTCCCACGGCGGCGAAACATCACTGTTCAGCAGGCGCCATGCGGCCTCAAAAGGCCTCGACCGGCAGATCCATGACAGGAGCTGCGCCAGTTTGAATCCGGGTCAGGCGCAGGCCCGTCTCGGGCAGGATTCGCGACATGTAATAGCGCCCCGTCGTCAGCTTGTTGATGTAATAGTCTGGGTTCGGCGCACCCTCCTGCAGTGCCCGCGACGCAGCCTTTGCCTGGCGAGTCCAACTGAGCCCCATGCAGACATGGCCGAAAAGGTACAGAAAATCGACCGACCCGGCGAGCGCGGCATTGGGGTCTTTCATCCCGGCCTGCATAAAGAACATCGCGGCCTGTTGCAGATCTTTCGACGCCGCCTTGAGTGGCTCGAGAAAGTCGCGGGCCAAGGTTAGATCGTCTTCGTTATCGGCGATATAGCCTTTGATGTACTCGAAAAAGGCCATGATCGGCTTGCCGCCGTTGTAGCCCAGCTTCCGCCCAACCAGATCGAGGGCTTGGACACCCGTTGCCCCCTCGTAGATCATCGTGATCCGTGCGTCCCGGACAAACTGCGACATCCCGGTATCTTCGATATAGCCGTGACCGCCAAAGACCTGCTGGGCCTGTGCCGTAAGGCGATAGCCCTCCTCGGTCAGAAATGCTTTGACGACCGGGGTCAACAGACCGACCAGATTGCCCGCGCGCTCTCGTTGGCTTTCATCCGAATGCCGGTTCTCCGCATCGAGCAGCATCGCCAACCATGCAAGAAAGCCATACCCCCCTTCGACAAAGGCTTTCTGGTCCATCAGCAAGCGCCGAACATCGGGATGTACGATCAGCGGGTCAGCCGGGCCATCCGGATTCTGAACGCCGCTGACGGCACGACCCTGAAGGCGCTCGCGTGCATAGGTGACGGCATTCTGGTAGGCGGTCGAGGCGACCGCGAGCCCCTGCATTCCAACGCCCATCCGTGCCTCATTCATCATCACAAACATCGACCGGAGCCCGGTGTGCGGCTCACCAACCAGATATCCCGTTGCGTCGTCATAATTGAGGACGCAGGTGGCATTCCCATGAATGCCCATCTTGTGCTCGATCTTTTCGCAGAGCACGCCGTTGCGGGCGCCCAGCGAACCGTCTTCGTTCACCAGGAATTTCGGGACGATAAACAGCGATATGCCGCGTGTGCCCGGCGGGCCTCCCGGTATCTTGGCCAGCACCAGGTGGACGATGTTCTCGCACATATCGTGCTCGCCCGATGAAATGAAAATCTTCTGGCCGGAGACGCGGTAGGTTCCATCGTCCTGAAGCTCTGCCTTGGTGCGCAACAAGCCCAGATCCGTGCCGCAATGAGGTTCGGTAAGGTTCATTGTGCCGCCCCATTGTGCCGAGGTCAGCTTTGGCAGATAGAGCTTCTTTTGTGCATCGGATCCCGCAACACTGATCGCCGAATAGACCCCGTGGGTCAGGCCGGGATACATCGAAAAGGCAAGATTGGCGGCCGAATGCATCAAAACCACCATCATCGAGATGACCGAAGGCATGCCTTGGCCGCCATATTCAGGGTCACATTCGATGCCGGTCCAACCCCCGTCGCGCATCAGATCAAAGGCGTCCTTGAATCCATCCGGGGTCCGCACGACGCCATTCTCGAGTGTGCATCCTTGAAAGTCGCCGGTCTGATTTAAAGGTGCCAACACTTCGGATGCGAGTTTTCCGGCCTCTTCGATGATGGCCGAAGTAAACTCGGGGGATAGCTCGTCATATCCAGCAATCTCGGTTTCCTCGTGGACCTTCAGCACCTCATGCAGAACGAAAGCCAAATCTCGGAGCGGGGGCGAATAGGTCGGCATAGAGCTCTCCGTCACAAGCAACTGGAAGTAGGGAAGGACGTACCCGGTGGCTTCGGGTCTGTGTTGTCACTCGGCGGCGTGGACCTTGCTCTTTGTTGCCAGGAGATCCTCCGCAACCTTCATTTGTTCGGCCAGATCGTCAATGGCGGCGTTCAGTTCGTCACGTTTCGCGATCAACTCGGCATGATGTTTGCCGGCGACACGCAAGGTCTCGGCCAGTTGCGTCACCTGTCCATCGCCAAGATGGTATAGATCAAGCAGGTCCTTTAGCTCGGCAAGCGAAAACCCAAATCGCTTGCCCCGCAAGATCAATTTGAGCCGGGCGCGGTCACTGAGAGTAAAGATCCGCCGTTGTCCTTCGCGGATAGGTGACAGGAGTTCCTTGTACTCGTAAAAGCGCAAGGTCCGCGGCGTTACATTGAACTCGGCGCAAAGTTCACCGATCGAGAAGGTCTTGTCGGGCATGTCAATTCCTCGAGATCCTCACTTTAAATTCAGTTTCAAATATGGAGCTACCTGACGTATAGGTCAACATCACAGGTTGATCTGGTACTCTTGATAGCGTTCCATTACGAGAATTCATCCGACGCCATTCCGGCAAGACTCTCGCTCAAATGAGAAAAACCTATGACGAACGATAAATGCCCGCGACCGACATTCGAGTCTCTGTTCGAGTTTGGGCGTGAACTGGATCCCGAGGGTGAATTGATGTCGGCACTGCCGCATGCCGCGGATGTCGGCGTCAGGCTGCACCATGCAAATGAGGGTCAGGCGGTTCTTTCGGCACCCTGGGCTTCAAAACTGGTCGGTGATCCCAAAACAGGTGTCATGCATGGCGGCGTTGTAACCGTGTTGTTGGACACGTCATGCGGAACCGCCGTGATGTCCAACAGATCCAAAATCAGGTCGACCGCGACCCTTGACCTCAGAATCGACTATATGCGACCGGCGACCACAGGGCGGCGGATCTATTGCCATGCCGAATGCTACAGGATGACACGCTCGATCGGATTCACCCGCGCCGTGGCGTTTCACGAAACACCTGACGACCCCGTTGCCACAGCAAGCGGCACCTTCATGCTAGACCGGAAAGAGGAGACGGAATGAGCGTCACCCGCACAGCCCAAGAGATTGAGCCGCAACTGGATGCGACCCTCTCCGCGCTTCTCGACTACATCCCTTACAACCGCTATATCGGCGTCCGTTTCGACCGTTTGGGCGACGAGTTGACCGCCAGGATGCCGTTTTCAGACCATATCGTCGGCAATCCAATGCTGCCCGCGATCCATGGCGGCGTCATGGGCGCATTCCTCGAAATCACCGCACAGATGCAGCTCGCCTGGAACCTCGCCTTGGGCGAAATTGCCAAGGGGGGCGACGCAGCAGAGCGGATCCTGCAACGGGAGTTCCCGCTGATCCCGAAAACAATCGACATCAGCATCGACTTCCTGCGTTCGGGACGGCCGCGCGAAACCTTTGCCCGAGCCGTGGTCCAACGGCAGGGACGCCGCGTGGTGAATGTTCATGCCACGGCATGGCAAGATGAACGCATGCGCCCCGTGGCAAACCTGCGCGGCAACTTTTTGATCAAACATTGCGACGGCTCAAGTGATCACTGACACCCGTGCGATAATCGTTCTGAGATAAATTGCACCGAAAGCCCGAATCAATCAGGTTGCGCCCATGAACACCAAACCCCAAGCGCAGGCCGCCCCGCAAATCGAACTCCGCCAGGTTTTCGCAACGCCAATCGCGGTGTTTCAACTCCCCGACCATCGCGCCATCAATGATGAACTGGAAAAGGCGATCTTCGCCCGCGAGGCGGCGGTCGCATCGGTCACGCATTCCAACTGGGGCGGCTGGCAAAGCCCGACTGACTTCGCCGACTGGTCCGGAGAGGCGGGCAAGACCGTGCTTGAAACGGCGATGCAGATCGCCGGCCGGCTTACCTGTGATCGTGCGGGGCAGCCCGTCAAGACACGCTGGCGGCAGAACTCCTGGGCCAATGTCAATCGCGCGGGGCAAGGCAACGAGTTTCATACGCATCCCGGGGCGTTCTGGTCCGCGACCTACTATGTGCGCGACGGCGGCGCAGCCGAGGATCCGTCTTTGGGTGGTGAGTTCGAAATGGCAGATCCCCGCGGCGTCGCTCCTGCGATGCTGGCACCCGAGATGTGCTTTGCAATCCGTGGCGGACAGTCCGTCGGCGCCAGCGAACTGGTACATCCTGTTGCCGGGAATCTGGTCTTGTTCCCCTCCTGGCTCAGCCACGGTGTTCGGCCCTATCATGGTAACGAAGTGCGGATTTCGGTCGCGCTCAATCTCACGCCGTATTGAATGCCGGCCCGGGCTGAACGGATGGGAGCGCCGCTGGAACGCGAGCCTCCGATCACATATGCCCGCGTGTCTGCCATCGCGCTGCCGGTGGTGCTTTCAAACGGCACAGCACCGCTTCAAGGCGCAATCGATACGGCAATAATCGGAAACCTGGGATCCGAAGTGCTTTTGGCCGCCGTCGCGATTGGGGCGGCCATGTTCTCGCTGATACTCGGGGTCTTTAACTTTCTTCAGATCGGCACATCCGGGCCGACCGCTCAGGCTCTGGGGGCGCAGATCAACCGCCGGGTGATCAATGTGATGATCCGCGGATTACTCCTTGCGGCGGTGATTGCGCTGATCTTGTTCTTCTCGAGCGGCATGATCGCCCGTCTGGGACTGAGCCTCTTTGAAGGATCCGATGAGGCCGAGGCGCTCGCTGCGCGCTATTTCACCATCCGTGCCTATGGGTTTCCGGCAGAGCTTGGCAATTATGTGGTGTTGGGCTGGTTCACCGGGCAGGCGATGACACGCCGGATGTTCGAGATGCAACTCGTGATCTCGGGCGTCAATATCGCTTTGACCCTGTTACTGGTTCTGGGGCTCGGATGGGGCATCACGGGCGTCGCGCTGGGAACCGCCCTTGCCTCCTATTGCGGCCTGGCCTATGGCCTCTGGCGCGCGCGGCAGCGGTGCGTCGAGATTGCGCCCTCTGACTATCGGCTCGATTGGTCACGTCTGTTGGACCGCCGCGAGTTGACTCAGGCCATGTCATTGAACCGCGATATCTTTATCCGCTCGTTCCTGCTTGTCTTCTGCCTGATGTGGATGACGCGCCTTGGCAGCACACTTGGCGACACCGTACTCGCGGCAAACGGAATCCTCATGCAGTTTCTGCATATCTCGGCCGCCGCGCTTGACGGGTTCGCCATCGCGACGGAAACACTGGTGGGCCAGGCAATCGGCGCCGGTTCACGGTCTCGCCTTCGCCGCGCTGTGATTGTCTCGACGATCGCGGCATTGGTCCTCGCGATGATACTCTCAATTGCCGCGACAGCTTTGGGAGACCCGATAATACGTGGTTTCACCAATGTTGCGGCGGTACGTGAAGCCGCGGACGATGTGCTTTTATGGGCAACCTTTCTGCCGCTGATCGGTGTTCTCTCGTATCAGTTCGACGGCGTGTTCTTTGGCGCTGCCGACGGCCCCTCAATGCGCAACTCGATGGTCCTTACCGCCCTTGTGTATTTGCCCCTCAGCTGGTGGATGACCGCCGATTTCGGCAACCATGGCGTGTGGGGATCCTTTTGGGTGTTCCTGTTGTTGCGGGCACTTTTTCTGATCTTGCGCTACCCCATGCTGGAAGCGAGGGCATCCAGCGCAACACCATCCGATAACGCGACGGTGTGAATGCGGTTCAGCGGGCTGTGCTGTTCGCCCCAATGTTCCATGTTCAACACGTGCCCGTTGCGGCGCACCAGCGCGATATCGCTTAACTCGACATCCGCAAGAGCCCAACCTGCCAGTCCCAGGGGCCCTTCGTCGAGAATGCCCGTCTCGGAAAATCCATGATCAGACGGGCAGTAGATCGCGGCCGAACCGGTGGCCCGCTCGGCCGCATTGCACCAATCGGCACGGCCGACCAGCGGAGCATGGGCGACGACGCATTGCCCTTCCAAAGCCCTTGCCATGGCGCCGACCCGAACCCGCCAAAAGCCGGCAACCGCCTCGGTACAACTGGGCACCAGGAGGATCTCGGCTCCCGCCTCGATCATCCCGCGGGCGATCAGCGGGAACTCGCAATCATAACAGATCAGGATCCCGATCTTGCCGATCGATGTCTCGAACACCGCCGTCTGCTCACCGGCAGATATATTGAGGCCTCTGCGTTCTGACGGCGTGGGGATCAGTTTGTCCTGATAGCCTTTCGAACCGCTCGGGGCTAACAGATGGGCTCGGTTCACCAACTTACCGTCAAGCCGCTCGACCGGGCCCGTCGGTGCCGAGATATGCACCTCATAGCGGGTTGCAAAACGCTGCAACAGAGCGATGGATTCAGGCATCACCTCGCTGACGGCGATGAGCGACTCGATCGGATCGCTTGCGATGTCAAATCCGGCGAGCGAGGACAGCTCCATCGCAGCATATTCCGGGAAGACTAGAAGGTCAGCTCCTGCTTCGGCAGCTCCAGCAACCCAGGCTTCAATTTTTTCCTCAAATGACAACCAGTTGTCATGCCAGTCCAATGGATAGGCCGCCGACGCAACTTTCATGGAACTCTCCCCACACGTAATGGGTCGATCATGTCACGCGCCCTTGGCGCGTGCAAGCTGCACTGTCAGACCCCGGCAAACCCCGACGGCAGGTTGGGTTTCCGAGCCTCGAGAGCCCGGCGCGGCCTGCCCGAGGCGGTGACCGACATCGTGGTCTCGATCAAGGTTCGATGCCCTTCGACTTCCGCCTCTCGGCGTTCGATCGACCGGCTCAGCTCGATCTCGCCCGCGCCGGCATCATAGGCTGCCTGGCGAAGACGTGATGTGAGCTCTTCAGCCAAGGCTTCTTCGGCTGCCGCTTCGTCGGTGAAATCCCTGGGTCCATCGGGAAGATGGGCGCGAAAGATGCCTTCTGTCGGCTGGGTCACGGTTGCTGATCGCGTCAGCCGAATGCCGCCCACCACCGCACCCACGGCATTCGCCACATCCGCGTGATCGGGAATCCGGCTTTCTGCCCGCAACATATGTGCAATCTCCGGGTAGTAGGTCGGCGCCGACGCACCCAAACCGATCAGGGGCGGTGACAACGATATGCTCGGCACCGTAAGGCCCCGATGACCGTTCAGTGCCGCCCTTGCGAGCAGCGACTGGGCCAACGCCGTTCCTTCAAACCCATCCTCGGCCAGAGTCGCTTCGAGGACCAGTTCGGCCGAGCGCCGGGTCAACCGATCAATGATCATTTGCGCCAGCGTATTCGGATCAGGCGCAACGGCCTTTCCGTCATTTCCCCGGCGCCGCGCAAAGAGCGTGCAAGCGAGCCTTGCCGCCTCGCCGTTCCAGCTCGTGTGACTGCCCAATACATGCGAGGCGTCCGAGGGCGTCAGCCCGGACCGGCCCAGGATCCCGCGGGTGACAAGGCGTTTCGCCGCCATCCGATCCATTCTTCCGCGCAAAAGTTTGTCAGCCGGGACCGGCCCTTCCGCCAAACTTTCGATCAGGCTCGCGTCGGCGCCGTCGAAACCGGCCACCTCTGGGCGGAGCAGAACATAAAAGCAGCCATCGAGGTCTCCCGCCCGGCCCGAGTCGATCTGTCGCTTGAGCGTTTCGCAGACCAGACCGGGATGGGTGATCGCAAGGAGCGATGTCGGGATGACACGCTTTGGCCCCAGGGTCAGGCGCGCTTGCAAACCCCGGTCTGAGAGCCCGACCTCACTATCGCCACCCAGGCCGTGGGTGCGCATGGCGACCGCTTCGACCATTGTCCTGAGCCCGCCTACCTCGGCTCCGGCCGCATCGATCTTGGGCCGGCCCGCGCTCAACACCGCGATGTCGGTCGTGGTCCCGCCGATATCCGAGACCACGGCATCCGCCGCCCCCGTCAGCCATCCCGCCCCAACCAGGCTCGCGGCCGGGCCCGACAGAATCGTCTCGATCGGACGTTGCCGTGCAAAGGAGGCCGAGACCAGCGACCCGTCCCCTCGCACCACCATCAAGGGCGCCTTGATTCCACGATCGGTCAGAAGATTCTCGACACCAGCGATCAGCCGATCGATCATCCCGATCAAACGGGCGTTCAGAAGAGCCGTGAGCGCTCGTTTCGGTCCGCCAACCTGGGCGGAAAGCTCGTGAGAACACGTCACCGGCAGCCCGATCCGCTTCCGGATCAGATCCCGCACGGTGATCTCATGGGCAGGATTTCTGACGGCGAAGTGACTGCAAACTGCAAACCCGCCGACGTCGACACCCGCCAACCCATTCTCCAGCACAGATAGGTCCAGCGCAGACACCTCGTTGCCCATCGCATCATGTCCACCCGGCAGTTGAAAGAGCGGGTCCTGTCCCAGAGCGTCGGCCAGGCCCTGACGTTCGAGATCGCGCGGATCGAACCCGATCATTACCAGGGCGACACGCCCGCCCTGCCCTTCGACCAGAGCATTCGTCGCCAACGTCGTAGAGAGCGCCACCATTGCGACATCTCGGGCATCAGCCAGGCTATCGGCCATGACCGAGTCGATCGCTTCGCCAACTCCGCGGGCCAGATCGTCACGGGTTGTCAGCGCCTTGGCCTTGGCAATTACCGAGGTGGACCCATCGCTCATCCGTGCTTCGTCGATCAGGACTGCATCCGTGTAAGTCCCGCCCGTGTCCACGCCCAACAAGAGCGCTTCGCCATTCGCTGTATCGGTCATTCAGGGCCTTTCAAGAGCGGATCATGCTTGTGCGCGATACCTTTGTCGAAAGGGTTTGAAAAGAGGGTTTCAGTTCGCGAGCCGCCCGACACTCATATGGCGTTTACCGCCATATCCCGGCCGGCGCTCAACGGTGAACCCTGCGGCTTGCAGCGACCGGCGGACATGGCCGGCGGCAGAGTAGGTCGCGAAGGTCCCCCCTGGCATTGTATGCTCCGCGACCCGTCGCAGCAGATCCGGCTGCCAAAGCTGTGGATTTCGAGCCGGCGCAAAACCATCGAGAAACCAGGCATCCGCCTGCCCATTCCAGGTCGGCAGGGTTTGGCGCGCATCTCCCAGAACCACTTCAAGAACACAGTCTTGCAACTCCAAGGGACCGTTCAAGGGCCAATGCGGTACGAGATCATCGGACGGCAGATCGGGCCATGGTTCCAAAGCAGCCGCCATCTCGGCTTGCGAGAGCGGATACAACTCGAAGGAGGTAAACTTCAGGCGCGCACCGATGGGAGCGATCTGGCGCCACAAAGCCAGCGACGCCAAAAAATTCAGCCCGGTGCCAAATCCAAGCTCGGCAATCTGAAAGGCCGAGGCCTTGCCCCATCGCTCCTGCAACAGGTTCCCTGCCAGAAAGACATGTCGCGTTTCCTTCAGACCGTCGGAAAGCGCGAAGTAAGGGTCGTCAAAGCGGCGCGACACCGGAACACCGTTGCGCCACACTACACTGTCTTGATCGTCGCTGGTCGTCATGCTCTCGTTTTGGCCAAGACAGCTGACAAGGGCAAGCATGCGAGAGACCACGGATGTATTGGTGATCGGCGCAGGGGTCTTCGGCCTCTGGGTCGCGCTGGAAACCGCAAAGGCCGGCGTCTCGGTGATACTGGTCGAGCGGGACCGTCCCGGCGCAGGTGCCAGCGGCGGGGTTGTCGGCGCCCTCACCCCTCATATGCCGGTTCGCTGGCGCCCGATGAAACAGTTCCAACTCGATGCCTTGCAGAGCATGCAGGCAGCAACCGATCAGCTCACCGCCGAGACCGGCGTCGAGACCGGATACTCCCTTTCAGGTCGCTTGAGTCCGCTGGCCGATTCCCGCGCGCGCGACCGAGCGATAGAACATGCGATGGCGGCAGACGCGCAATGGCACCGCGGCGCGCGGTTCGAGGTGCTTGACGCGCCACCATGCGATGTGTCGGGATTTCTGCCTGACGCGAGCTGCCCGAACGGACTGGTCCGCGATACGCTTTCCGGTCGGGTCACGCCGCGGCTTTACATCAAAGCCTTGACGGCGGCTGTCGAACGCGTCGCCGATCTGCGGACCGGATGGCACGCCCTGCAGCTTGATGCCAGAACTGGAACCGCTCGGTTTCGTCAAGGCGAGATAGAGGCGGGCACCATTGTGCTCGCGGCCGGGCATCAGTGCGCAGCGCTCTGCCCGCCCGCCGCAACCGGCGGTGTGAAGGGCCAGGCAGCTCTGTTACGTGCCACGACCCCCGATGACATGCCCGTCGTGCAGATGCCGCATCTCTATATCGTCCGACAGCCCCACGGCTTGGTGGCGATCGGTTCAACCAGCGAGAAGGCATGGGGCGATCCGAACCCTGATCAGATGCTTGACGATGTGATCGACCGTGCGCGACTGCTCTGCCCATCGCTGCGCCATGCCGAGGTGGTCGAGCGTTGGGCCGGGATCCGTCCAAAACCGCCAGGTCGCGACCCAACCATCGGGTTTCTCCCAGGCGCCGAGCGCGTCTATCTCGCGACTGGAGGCTACAAGATTGGGCTGGGTATCGCGCATCTCGTGGGAAAGGGGGCAGCCGCAGATCTGAGCGGGACGCAAGCTGCATTTCCAATCCCGACCGATTTCAGCCCAGGCTCGCAGGGATCACCGGCCCAAACCAATTGACCAGATAACGGAGCAGTCCGATGACAGATTTCTCTGCCCCCACGCCGATCCTGCGCAGCTTCAGCGAGGAAGCCGCACGGGCATTCTATGTTGATTTCCTGGGCTTCGACGTGCTGTTCGAGCATCGCTTCGACGCCACGGCGCCGCTCTATCTGGGCCTGCGTCGCGGCGCGTGCGACGTGCATCTCAGCGAGCACCACGGTGATGCAACGCCAGGCAGCGCCATCCGAATTCATGTCGACGATGTCGATGAGCTTTGTGCGAAACTCAACGCAAAAGCTTATCCAAAGGCCCGGCCCGGTGTGACCCAACAACCTTGGGGCAATCGTGAAATGACCGTCTTGGACCCGGCTGGAAACCGGCTGACCTTCTGGACGCCAATCGACTAATCCTTCGCGCGTCGCACCAAAATTCGCGCTGCGACGACTTGCAGGTCGCACAATCGGGGCAGAGCGTTGACAGGGCCGGGTAATGACGCGAGCGTGCCAAGTGTCTATTCAGGAGCCATGTCATGCGGATCATTGTCGTCGGGGCCGGTATTACAGGCGTTGCAACAGCGCTGATCTTGAGCCGCGACGGGCATGACGTCACGCTGATAGACCGGATCGAGCCGGGGAACGAGAACCAAACCTCCTTTGGCAATGCCGGGATTCTGGCGGCAGGCTCGGTGATCCCCGTCTCGGTCCCTGGATTGCTGGGCAAAGTCCCGCAGATGTGGCTGAACAAGGATGGGCCGCTTTTCTTTAACCCCCTGCACCTGCCAAAGTTTCTACCTTGGCTGGTCCCGTTCTTGCGCAATGCGACGCCCGAGGGTGTGCGCCGTATCGCCGCCGGTTTGGCGCCATTGGTCGGCGATGCCGTCGAACAGCATGAGGCACTGGCCAAAGGCACACGAGCTGCATCCTATATCCGCCGTGGACCCTATGTGCATCTCTACCCGTCGCGCGCAGCCTTTGACGCGGACAAGTTCAGTCGCGACGTCCGCACCGAACTCGGTTTCACGTTTGATGAATATGATCGCGCCGCGCTGATCGAGAGGGATCCGCATCTGGGCCCGGCACATCAGTATGCAACTGCCTATCACAACCAGGGCTGGATCACTTGGCCATCGGCCTATGTTGCCGCACTCTCGGAGACGTTTCGCGAGACGGGTGGCACGTTTCGGGCCGGCGAAGTGGTGGACATCACCCCCCTTGATGGCGCGCGCGCCGCAATCACGATTGCGGGAGGCGAACGGCTTGAAGCGGACCGCGCCATCCTCTCCACCGGTGTGTGGTCTGGCAAACTGGCCGACAAGCTTGGGCACAAGGCAATGATGCAGGCGGAGCGGGGATATCACCTCACCCTCCTGAACCCGTCGATCAAACCACCATCGCCCTATATGTATGCGCCGGCGAAACTCGGCGTCACGCCAATGGAGCCTGGCTTGCGTATCGGAGGCCTCGCCGAATTCGCGCCTATCGATGCTCCGGCCAAACAAACCCCCTTTGCGCAGATCCGGCGACGGGCAAAGATGCTTTACCCCGACCTGGAATGGGACGATGAAACCGAATGGATGGGCCGCCGCCCCTCGACTCCAGATTCGCTGCCGCTGGTGGGCGCCAGTCCGAAAGCGCCGGGCATCGTGCTTGCCTGCGGAGGCCAGCATTTGGGATTGACCATGGGAGCCAAGGTCGCGCGGCTCGCGGCGGGACTCGCCAGCGATAAACCGACAAATATCGACATGTCCCCCTATCGCGTCGACCGTTTCGACGCCGCCTGAGGAAAAGATGTACGCGATCCCAAACCTGCAAGAACGGCTCAACAACCTGTTTTTGCTGGTGCTGTTCGTCATCTTCGCCGGTTGGCAGTTGGGCCAAGGGGTGTCAGTTCTGTTTGAACCTGGGGCGATGGTTTATGTCGACGCCGCGCGGAACTTCATCGAGACCGGATCGCCCTCCACTGCGTGTGGTGACCCATCATCGGGATGCCATCTGCTATGGGCCGCAATTCTCGGCGGTCTTGGCGTTGTATTGGCGCCTGCAATGCCGACCTGGCTGGCGCTGTTGTGCATATCCGCGCTGCCCTTGTTGTTTTTTGCCTGGTCATGCCGCGCCTTTGTCTTTGTTCAGATTCTGATTGCGACCTACTTCGTCGGATTTGCGATGGAGGGGATCCTGGCAGCGGTCTTATTTATCCTGCTGGCCTGGAGCATTCAGCAACATCTGCGCCTCGTGACAATCGTCTTCACCGCGATGATCGTGCTATCCAGGGTCGATTTCATCATTCCGATGGGAGTTCTGATGCTCTGGTGCCTGATGCGCTATAGATCGATCGTGCTGGCGCTCGTTTTTGGCCTCATCCTTGGGTTGGTGCTTGATCTGGCGGGGATATGGGTCATCTCGGGCGAGCCCTATCCGATCTTGTTGTTCCCAAAGCTTTTCTTTGTTGGCACCGATATCTCTATTGATCGGCTGACCCAGAACTTCGCGAGCGCCGAAAACATGGTCCGGCTGGGGATCTGGCTCGGCGCGATGATGGTGCTGGTCCTTGCGCGGGAGACGCTTGGGATCAATCGGCATCGGCTGTTGTTCCAACCGGCCTTTCACATCGCACTCGCGGCCTTTGTGCTGTTCCATGCGATGACGGCAGAGCTGAACGGCGCCCTTTTCGCCGCGCCACTTCTGACCGCGATTTACGCATCGGGGCGCGTCGTGGCAGGTTTTTCGTGGCGAAGTCTGCCTTCACTTCTGCTCGGCATCCTGGCACCCGGCGCCTATGCCGCCGTCGAACTGACGCAAGGCTGATTCGGGGCTTTCCGACAACTCTCGCCAAGGTTCTTAGGCCGCCTCAGAACCCGGCGCATAGCGTTCATAAAAGGTTTCGCCGCGATCGGCGATCTCGCGCAGCAAGGCCGGTGGGGCAAACCGGTCGCCATGTTTCGCGACCATGTCCTCGCACATCTCGACCACCCGCGCAGGTCCGGTTATGTCGACCCAACTGAGCGGGCCACCGGACCATGGCATGAAGCCCCAGCCAAAGATCGCGCCGACATCCCCCTCGCGAATGTCCAGCAGGACGTTTTCCTCGAGCGCACGGATCGCCTCGAGCACCTGCATCAGGATCAAGCGGGTCTTGACCTCCTCAACATCAGGCTGCTGGTTCTTTTGCGGGAAATGCTCGGCCAGACCGGGCCACAGGCCCTGACGTTTGCCCTTGTCATCATAGGTATAGAAACCCTTGCCGTTCTTGCGGCCATAGCGTCCCAGCTCGTCAACCATGGTAAGCAGCATGTCATCTGCCCCGCCTTTGACATAGGCATCGCCCATCTGCTCCATGGTCGCGCGCAGGATCTTTGCGCCGAGATCGAGCGAGGTTTCATCGTTTAGCTGCAGCGGTGGCACGGGCATCCCCATCTGCCGCCCCGCATTCTCGACAAGCGCCGGTGCGACGCCCTCAGCCACCATACTGCCCGCTTCGTTGATGTAAGGAATGATGCAGCGGTTGGCGTAAAAGTACCGGGCGTCGTTGACAACAATCGGGATCTTTCGGATCTGGCGCGCAAAATCGAGCGCCTTGGCAACGGCAACATCTCCCGTCTGCTTGCCTTTGATGATCTCGACCAACAGCATCTTGTCCACGGGTGAGAAGAAATGGATGCCAACGAATTGATCCGGGCGGCTGGACGCCTCAGCAAGGCCTGTGATCGGCAATGTCGACGTGTTGGAGGCAAAGATTGCCCCATCGGGGATCACCGCCTCCGCCGACGCAATCGCCGATGCCTTGACGCCTGGATCCTCAAAGACGGCCTCCACGATCAGATCACATCCGGCAAGGTCGTCATACGAAGCCGTCGGAAGGATCCGTGCGAGAACTTCTTGCTTTTTCTCGGTTGTCACCTTCTTGCGGCTGATGCCCTTGTCGAGGATCCCTTCCGAGTACGCCTTGCCCTTCTCGGCCGATGCAACATCACGGTCGAGCAGGACCACATCGATGCCGGAATTGGCGGAGACATAGGCGATCCCGGCTCCCATCATCCCGGCGCCCAGAACACCGACCTTCTTGACCGTTTGATCCGGGATACCCGCCGGGCGCACCGCACCCTTTTCCAATGCCTGTTTGTTCAGAAAGACCGAGCGGATCATCGCCTCGGTCTGGGGTTGCATCAGAACATGGGTAAACCAGCGCGCCTCGACCTTCAGCGCCTGATCGATCGGCAACATCGCCCCTTCATAGATCGCCGAGAGCATCGCTTCGACATTCACCAGATTGCCCATGGTCTTGCCATGCGCCATTGCCATCGCGCCGACAAACATCATGAAGCCCTGCGGAGTATAGGGCGCGCCGCCGGGCATCTTGAATTTCTTCTCGTCCCAGGGTTTGACGACATCCGCGTCCGATGCATTGCGCACCCAGTCCTTGGCCCGGGTCAGAAGGTCTTCGGGCGGTACGATTTCGTCGACCAGTCCCGCTGATTCCGCTTTCTTGGGATCGACCGTCTTGCCTTGCAGCAGAAACTCTCCCGAGCCCATCAGACCGAGCATTCTGGGCAACCTCGTGGCACCGCCCCCGCCGGGGAAAACGCCCACCATCACCTCCGGCAAGCCGATCTTTGCCTTGGGATTGTCCGCGATCAGACGGTAATGCGAGGCCAACGCGATCTCGTAAACCCCGCCCAACATGGTTCCGGGCGACGCAACAACCATCGGCTTGCCGCCCTTGTTGGTCTTTGGGTCGCCCCCCCCGCGCTCGATCTTGCGATAGATCCGATGCAGGCCCATCGAGAACTCGAACATCGCGGCAGCGACGTCGCCGCCGGACTTGATCGCGTCAGCCTTTGCCGCGGCCAGCATCGCCAGATCCGCACCTGCGCCAAGATCCTTCTTGCCAGAGGTGAACACAGCACCTTTCACGGCATCATCGGCGAGATAGCGATCAACCAGCCCGTCCAGTTCTGCGTTAAAGCTGTGGCCGATCACATTCATCGACTTGCCGTCGATATCCCATGTGATCACCGCGACATCACCGTCGACCTCGTACGTGAAATTGCCCATGGTCAGCTCCCTCAAACCCGCTCGAGCACTGTGGCCGCACCCATGCCAGAGGCGACGCACAGTGTCGCTAAACCGGTTTCCTTGTCCTGGCGCTCCATCTCATCGAGCAGGGTGCCGATGATCATGGCACCGGTCGCGCCCAGCGGATGCCCCAAGGCAATTGCACCACCATTGACGTTTACCTTGGCGTGATCGGCGCCAAAAGCCTGCATGAACCGCAGAACCACCGACGAGAAGGCTTCGTTCACCTCAAAGAGATCGAAATCGGAAATCTCCATCCCGGTCTCGCGCAGCACTTTCTCGGTCGTCGGCACGGGGCCAATCAGGTTGATGCACGGTTCATTGCCCAGTTTCGCAGTGTGTTTAATCCGGGCACGGGGTTTTAACCCGAGCCGTGCGCCGATTTCCCTGGTTCCAATCAAAACCGCTGCCGCGCCGTCGACAATGCCAGAAGAATTTCCAGCATGGTGCACGTGATTGATCTTTTCCAGTTCAGGGTAGCGCATCAGCGCAACGGCATCGAAGCCCGGCATCACTTCGCCCTGCTCTTTGAATGCCGGTTTCAGGCCGCCGAGCGCCTGCATGTCGGTGCCTGGGCGCGGATACTCGTCCTTGTCCAGAATGGTCAATCCGTTCACGTCCTTTACGGGAACGATGGAGTTGTCAAAGCGTCCTTCGCCCATTGCTGACGCAGCCCTTTTCTGGCTTTCGACAGCATAGGCATCGCAATCGTCGCGGCTGAACCCATACTTTGTGGCGATAAGATCGGCTGAAATCCCCTGCGGCACGAAGTACTGAGGAAAGGCAAGGGTCGGATCCACCGCCGAGGGGGCCCCGTCAGAGCCCATGGGTACGCGGCTCATCACCTCGACACCCCCGGCAACGTATAGCTGGCCTGCGCCACCGCGGACCTGATTTGCGGCCATGTTCACCGCCTCCATGCCGGACGCGCAAAAGCGATTGATCTGAACGCCGGGGACATTCTCGGCATATCCGGCGGCAAAAACCGCGTTGCGCCCGATATCGCCGCCATTCTCGCCAACGGCTGTCACGCAGCCCATAATCACATCTTCAACCAGCGACGTATCGAGTTGGCTTCGATCGCGTAGCGCCTGAAGCGCGGTACCTGCCAATGCGACCGATGTAACCTCATGCAGCGAGCCATCCTTGCGGCCCTTGCCGCGGGGTGTGCGGACCGCATCATAAATATAGGCATCGGTCATCTCTCTCTCCTTATAGCGAAGCGGCGAGGCGGGCACCCTGATCTATCGCCCGTTTCGCATCGAGTTCGGCAGCTTTTGCCGCGCCACCAATGATGTGCGTCGTAACGCAGGCACGTTCAAGCGGTTCCGCAAGGTCACTCTGCGGGATTTGCCCCGCGCACAAGACAATCGTATCGACATCGATCCAACGCGGATTCTCACGCACATCGCCAGAGCTGATCCTGAGTCCCGCATCCGCGATTTCCTCGTAGTTCACCCCACCGACCATCTCGACGCCCTTCATCTTTAGGCTCGCACGATGGATCCAACCGGTGGTCTTGCCCAATGCGGCACCATGCTTTTTGGTCTTGCGTTGGAGAAGCGTGATCTGGCGGGGGGAGGCCTCCGGAGCGGCTCCGGACCTCAGCAACCCTCCCGGTTCTTCAGATGGGTCACCGATTCCCCACTCGGCCTTCCAGGCCGCGAGGTCTTCGGTCACAGACCGGTCATTCGCCAGAAACTCGCAGACATCGAACCCAATGCCGCCGGCACCGATCACGGCAACGCGCTCTCCAACGCGATGGTTATCGTTCAGCACGTCAATATAGCTGAGTACCTTGGGATGCTCCTGACCCGGGATCTCGGGATCGCGCGGTAAAACGCCCGTAGCCAGAACGACGTCATCAAAACCCAGAAGATCCTTGGCATCCACCCGCCACCCGAGGTGTAGGACGACGCCTTTCAGCTGCAATTGGCGGCGAAAATAGGCGAGCATTGCATGAAACTCTTCCTTCCCAGGAATCCGCTTTGCCATGTTGAGCTGGCCACCGATCTGATCTGACTGATCAAAGAGATGTACCTCGTGCCCCCGCTCAGCCGCAACCAGGGCCGCCGAAAGCCCTGCTGGACCTGCCCCGACCACCCCGATTTTGATGGGGCGATCGGTGGGGTGGTAGACCAGTTCCGTCTCGAAACAGGCACGCGGATTCACCAGGCAGGTCGAGATCTTTCCGCCGAATGTATGGTCCAGACAGGCTTGATTGCAGCCGATGCAGATATTGATCTCATCCTCGCGCCCTTCGACCGTTTTGAGGACAAAATCCTGATCTGCGAGGAAGGGCCGGGCCATCGAAACCATATCGGCATGACCAAGCGCCAGAATGTCCTCTGCGGTTGCGGGCGTGTTGATCCGGTTGCTGGTGATCAGTGGGATGCCAACCTCGCCCATCATCTTTTCGGTGACCCAGGAAAATGCGCCCCGCGGGACTGACGTGGCAATGGTCGGGATCCGAGCCTCGTGCCAGCCGATGCCGGTATTGATGATGGTTGCCCCGGCGGCCTCCACCGCCTTGGCCAAGCCGACGATCTGATCCCATGTCTGGCCATCCGGGATGAGATCGATCATCGAGAGGCGGTAGATGATGATAAAATCGTCTCCCACCGCCTCGCGCACGCGCCTCACGGTTTCAACCGGAAAGCGCATACGGTTTTCATACGAACCACCCCAGGCATCATCGCGCTTGTTCACATGGGGGACAAGGAACTGATTGATGAGGTATCCCTCGCTGCCCATGATCTCGACTCCGTCGAAACCCGCCTCACGTGCGAGTTGGGCGCAGGTGACATAGTCTGCAATCTGCTTCTCGATCCCCGCTGGGTCCAATTCGGTTGGCGCAAACGGGGTGATGGGCGATCGCACCGCGGAGCATGAGACAGACTTTGTCGAATAGGCATAGCGACCCGCATGGAGGATTTGCATGCAGATGAGCCCGCCCTCATCATGCACCGCGCGCGTCGTTCGCTGATGCAGTCGACTCTCTTCGATGGTTGTGAGCTTGCTGGCCCCGTCAAAGACCGCCCCCTCCTCGTTGGGTGCGACACCTCCGGTCACCATAAGGCCTACACCGCCGCGGGCCCGTTCGGCGTAGAAGGCCGCCAGACGATCAAACGCCCCGCGATCCTCGAGCCCTGTGTGCATCGATCCCATCAATATCCGGTTTGGCAACGTCACATGGCCCAGATCCAGGGGCGCCAGCAAGTTGGGAAATCGCGTCATCTAGGTGACGGCCTCTTCCCTCGCCCGCAACTCCTTGCGCAGAACCTTTCCGACCGGGCTTTTGGGCAGTTCATCGACAAATTCGACAAAGTGCGGCCGCTTATAGGCGGTGAGATTGGCCTTGCAGTGAGCTTTCACCTGCTCTTGGGTAAGGGTCGGATCGTTCTTGATCACAAAGACTTTGGGGGTCTCACCCGTTTTCGGGCTGGGAACGCCGATACAGGCGCATTCATGGACCTGGTCCATCTCGGCCACGACCCCCTCGATCTCGGTCGGATAGACGTTGAAACCCGATACGATGATCATATCCTTTTTGCGATCGACAATTTTAACACGCCCCTCGGGGTCAAAGATCGCTATATCTCCCGTCTTGAAGAAGCCGTCTTCGGTAAAGGCCTCTTTGGTCGCGTCGGGTCGCTGCCAGTAACCGGGGAAAACCTGTGGTCCCTTGACGCAAATCTCACCGGGCTCCCCCGGTTCAACCGGTTTTTCATCTCCATCGCGCAGCGAGATGTCGGTTCCGGGAAACGGCCAGCCCACTGTGCCTGTGAACTCGCGTGTCGAAAAGTGGTTGCCGGTGAGGATCGGTGACGTTTCGCTCAGCCCGTATCCCTCAAGGATCGGCTGGCCGGTGATTGCCTCCCACCGGTCGGATGTATCCTTTAGCGTTGCAGTTCCACCCCCGAAACACAGCTTGAGATGCGAGAAGTCGAGATCGGCAAAACCTTCCGTGTTCGCGAGGCCGGCATAGAGCGTGTTCACGCCCGGCATCATCGCGAAAGGCATCCCTTGGAGCGCCTTCACAAATCCCTTGATGTCCCGTGGATTGGGGATCAACAGCTGCCGATACCCCCGGTGAAAGCACAGATAGGCCATATTCAGCGCAAAGATATGGTAGAGCGGCAGGGGTTGAAGCACCCGTTCTCCCGTTTCCGGCAATCCGGAGCCGTTGAAGGCCATTACCTGACAGATATTCGACACGACGTTGCGGTGAAGAAGAATGGCGCCTTTGGCGACGCCGGTTGTGCCACCTGTATACTGGATGAACGCGATATCGTCAGGCTTGACGTCGACCTTTACCATCGACCGCGCTGCGCCTCTTGCAAGCGCATCGAGCAGGCTGACCGCGTTGGGCAAATGATAGTCGGGGACCATCTTTTTCAGGTACTTTACGGCGAGATTCACGACGACCCGCTTGACGACCGGTAGCATGTCGCCAGTGCGCGAGATCATAACATGCTCAATATCCGTCTCGTCGATCACTTCGGCGAGGGTACAGGCAAAGTTCTCAAGGATCACAATCGCCTTCGCGCCACTGTCACGCAGTTGATGGCGCAATTCCCGAGCGGTGTAGAGAGGGTTTACATTCACCGCGACATAGCCGCCTCGCAATGTTCCGAAACTCACGATCGGGAATTGCCCGAGATTGGGCAGCATCACGGCTACTCGATCACCAGGCTCAAGGCCGAGATGTTGTAGATATGAGGCGAAGGCGGCGGATTCCATGTCGAGCCGGTTAAAGTCATAAGAGGCATTCAGACATTCAATGGCGACCATGTTGCGGTAATGATCGCAGGCTTCCTCGACCATATGCACCAACGAGGGATGCGTGTTCCTGGGCGCCTCCTTAGCAATGGGAGCTCCCGTTTTCTGGGGTGAAGGGCTCATTGAGCATTCTCCTGGTGCATCCGTTTCGCTCCCTCGCGCATTAGACGGAGGTCGCCCGCTTTTAGACTGAGTCTGACCGTCTTGCGCTCAACAGTCGAGAGCGTTCTGGGAGATTCCATCGCGATTCAATCTCTCTGAAACTGACTATGTCACTTATAGCTCTGCGATCGGCGATCAAGCAGGCCAAAGTGGCTACAAGCTGCTATCCACGCGTCCCTTCCCTCGTCATCAGCCGTACTAGGGCAGGCAACAGGGTCAACGCCCCGATCATGTTCCAGACAAACATGAATGTAAGCATCAATCCCATATCCGCTTGAAACTTTGTCGGTGCAAAGATCCAGGTCGCCACACCGACCGCCAGGGCGAGCCCGGTAAAGGCGACCGCATGGCCCGTGGTGCGCACGGTTGCAAGGTAGGCAGAATCCAGGTTCAGTCCTTGGCTCAGATAATGGCGCAAGCGGTCATAGACATAGATGCCATAGTCCACACCGATCCCCACACCCAAGGCAATCACTGGCAAGGTTGCTACTTTTACGCCCATACCCAGGCTCACCATCAAGGCCTGTGCCAATACCGATGTTACCATCAATGGCAGCAGGATCGCGACCATCGCCTTGATCGAGCGAAATGTGATCAGGATCAGAACGGCGACCACGGCATAAACAAGCGCCAGGATTCGATATTGCGACGACTCGATGACGTCATTGGTGGCGGCTTCGATACCGGCATTTCCGGCCCCCAAGGCAAAGCGAAGGCCATCGCTGTCGAACTCCTGTGCGAAGGCCTCGACCACGCCCGTCGCTGCCTTGATCGTGGCCGCCTTATGATCCTCGAGAAAGACGATCAGAATGGCCATCGTGCAGTCGGGATTGATGAAACCCGCAGGCGCCCGGCTCAACGTCGCATTGGCTACAAGCTGATTGCGATTGAGGGCGCGCCATTTGAGGTTGCCCTCGTTGAACCCTTGGGTGCCAAGTTTCGCGATATCAGCGATCGAGATCGTTCCCTGAACACCCGGAGTATTGTCGAGGCGCCATTCCAGTTGATCCATCCGTGCGAGGGTCTCGTATTGCGCGCATCCGTCCGGCGCCGTCTCAACCATCACAACAAGAACATCCGTCGAGGTCGCGTAATTCTCGGCGAGATAGGCCACATCTCTGTTGTATCGGCTGTCCGGGTGCAGCTCCGGCGCGCCCTTGTCGAGATCGCCAATCTGCAAATCGGCCGCTTTCCACCCACCGGCGAGCAATAGACCGGCTGCAATGCAAATAGTCAAAATGGCGCGGCGGCGTGCGGAAAACCCGGCTACGAAAATCCAGAAGCCGCCGGCATCGCGCGCCATCGTTGCGGCGGTTATCGCAGATGCCCGTTTGCTGACACCGACATAGGAAAGCAAGACCGGCAAAAGAATCAGGTTCGTCAGCAGAACCATCGCAACCCCGAGGCCCGCGGCCACGGCCAGTTCCTTGATGACCAGGATAGGAATGATGATGAGGGTCAAAAAGCCGATGCTGTCCGACACCAATGCCGTCGCACCCGGCGCCGCGAGGTCTCGAAACGCCATCCGCGCCGCATCGCGCCGATCACAGCCATCGGCCGTTCGCTGCATGGTCGCGTTGATCAGTTGGATGGCGTGGCTGGCGCCGATTGCAAAGATCAGGAACGGAACGAGCACTGAATACGGATCAAGCCCATAGCCAAGGCTCGTCAACAAGCCCATTTGCCAGATCACCGCGATTACCGAACAGCCAAGACCCAGAACCGAGGATCGTATGCACCTTGTATAGGCGACCAAGAGCCCTCCCATGATTATCAAGGCAACGCCAAAAAAGACGGCGATCACCCTGACGCCATCGATCAGATCTCCCACCAGCTTCGCAAACCCGGTTATGCGGATGCCGATACTCTCCGAACCGTACTTCTCGCGAACCTTCTGCTCCAACGCGGTCGCGAAACCGCGATAGTCAATCGGGGCGCCCGTCTCCGGATCCACCGTCAAGACCGGCGCCTGAATGATCGAGGAGCGGAAATCATTCGCGACCAGTATGCCCAGTTGATTTGACCTGCGGATATTCTCTTCAACATCGGCGAGGCTGCGCTCGCTGCCGTCATAAGATCGCGGGATTACCGGCCCGCCGGTAAAGCCCTCGGCCGTAACAGCCATCCAACGCATGTTCGGGGTCCAGAGCGACCGGAGATTCCCGCGATCCACCCCCTGCAGATAGAAGACCTCATCTGTAATCTGGCGGAGCGTTTCCAGGTAATCCGCGTCAAGAATGGAGCCATCGCGTGCCTCGACGACAATGCGCACGGTGTTCGACAGGCCGCCCATCGCTTCGCGATGTTCAAGGAACTTGACGATATAGGGATGTGCCGCGGGGATCATCTTTTCAAATCCCGCGTCTGGTCGGAGTTTCGTTATCTGAAATGCCATGATCGCGGTGATCACGGCAAAGGCGATCAGCACAATCGCGCCGTTGGCGAAAAGCAGGCGCTCAATCAAAGAGGTCTCGTATTGGTCACGCCTTGCACCCACTTGTTACTCCTCGACCGATGGCAAGATCCCCGCCTCGCTGGTAAAGACTGCGTCACCAGATGATTGACTCACGCCGCCGCTGAGGAAAAAGCGGGTCCCGGTCGGACGCGCCACATCGACCGGGTTGCCCAGGCCGATCGAGACCAAGGCGCCCGAACTGCCGAGCAGGCCGATCCGGCCATCGCCCAAATCCATATCGCCAACCAGAAGGTAGTCTTCCCCCAGTTGCAACGGCTCCCATGTTTCACCATCGTCTACCGAGACTTGTGCACTGTCACCAAATCCATAGGCAATCAGGAATGCATCGGTCTGCGCCAATCCGAACAGCGAGAGGCCATCATAACTGTCGAACCGGGTGAAGCTTTCTCCCCCATTGCTCGACCGAAACAGCAACCCGGCTTCGCCAGCGACAATGAGCGTCCCTGACCGCGCCTCAAGAATGGCGTTCAGGTGGAAATCCTCGGTGTTATCGAAGCGGTCCGACACCAACTCCCAGGTTTCACCCCCATCTGGTGACCGAAAGACCATGCCATAGGCGCCAACTGCCCAGGCGGAGCCATCGATCGCAAAGGCGACATCCAACAACGGCCATGCGGGGCCATATTCAAGGCTTTGTTCGGCCGTTTCCAAGCGAAAGGCCTCATCATCCACCAGGTACTTGTAATCGCCGAGGTCGCTCTCGCTTGCAGCCTCGGCATCAGAAAGGGCCCGTTCGGCCAAGGATAGACGCGCTTTTGCCACAGCAATCACGGGCAAAAACAACTCCCGGCCATCGATGACGCGGGCCCATGTATCGCCGTTATCTGTGGACCGAAGGATCACGCCATCATGTCCCACGGCGAGCCCGACACCACGGTCGTTGAACGCAACCGCGGTCAGTGTTGTGCTGATTGGCACGGCGCGCTGCTGCCACCGATCCGCGGGCGAGTCGCGGGTGATGATTACCCCATGTTCGCCGACGGCGACCAAACGGCCGCTCGTCCGGGTCAAGTCAAAAAGCCCTGCTTGCGTGGCATCAGGCGCATCAAGTGCCGGTTGATCCAGCAAATCAGCGGCGCCATTGGCAAGACCCGGCACTCCGCAGGAACATGCCGCCAAAAGACAAAGACGGATCAGCCAAAATCTCATCCCGCCCCGCTTAGCCACAAACGCCCGGATCAATCACAGGCATTTTCAAGCGGATCAACACGAAGCGCAAGCTTCCAAAAAGAGAGAACTACTTCTTCCCTGCCCGGCGCAGCGCCGACGGTGTGAAGTCGCGATCCCTCTTCTTGATCGAAAAGTCGAATTGCGGGCTTTCCTCGCTGATAAAGCTCAAGGCGAGGTAGCGGCCCGCCTGGAGGTCATAGGCCGGCTCACCCATCGGGAAGATCAGCTTGTTTTCCGACTCAAGGCCGTTATGGGACTCGCGTACACGCCAAAGCTCTCCCCGATTGTCGTAAAGATCGCCGAGCACGATAAACCAGCTGTCTTCGTCCAGATAATAGGTACGCTTGCCGTAGATGTGGCGCTCACCCTCCTTGAGGGTCCCCTCAATTTCCCAGACCCGCCGCAATTCATACCGCGTGTGATCCTGATTGATGTGATCGTTGCCCAACAGCTCTTCGTAGGTGAGATTGCGATCAGCCAGCGCGTAGGAATTCGCCGGGACATACATCTCGCGCTTTCCTTTAAGCTCCCAGTTGAATTTGTCCGGCGACCCGTTGAACATGTCAAAATCGTCGACAGTTCGCATGCCTTCGGCTGCCGTCCCCGGGCCGTCATAAGCGATATTGGGAGCTCGTCTGACCCGGCGCTGGCCCGCGTTGTAGACCCATGCGGCACGTGGATCCTTCAGCTGATTGATATGATCGTGGACCAACAGGACATTGCCTTCTAACCGCGCGGGCGAAAGGATTTCCTGCAAGAACTTCACCAGCATATTGTCGTTTTCTGGTGTTTTCGAAAGAACCGGGCGAAAGATCCCTGAATCGCGGAATCTCTGGATCGTGTAGGCACCGTTGGATTGCACTGGAGCCTGGATATAGGTGCGCGCAAAACCACCGGTGCGATACCGGGTGAGGTGGTTCCACAAAACCTCGACGCCATTCTTGGGAAATGGAAAAGCCACGGGTGAGATGTTGAGGCCCTCCAACCCTTCTCCCTCTCCGACGAGCCGAATGTTTGCGGCTTCTGCCTTGATCGCGTCATAGGCGGATTGCGGATTCTGAAATGTCCGCCGGGTCTGATAGATCGGCAGATAGTAGGTTTCGGGAAAGCGCTTGATCATCGCGACCTGTCCTTCGGAAAGGCGCGCGGCGTATTGATCGACATTCGAGGCATCGATCTGGAAGAGCGGTTTATCGGCGGCAAACGGGTTGAGAAAGTGCCCGTTCTCCGACGTCTTGATCCCGCCGCCCCCGGTCCAGGCAGGGATGGTGCCATCGGCATTGCCTTTAACCTCGGCCCCTGTGGGCGTCAGATCGGCGCCAAGACGCGCAATCTGTTCCGGCGTCGCGTCGGCAAGCACCGTCTGCTGCGAAACCAGCAAAAAGGATGCCGCTGCGAGGCCGGCCCGTAACAGGTTCTGGATCATGACGGTTTCCTCATTGTTTCACGGTGCATTGCCGTTGGAAACTTAGAATTGTACGGTGAACACTGCCGACGCAAAATCTCTATCGTCAAACCCGTTGAATGTACCGCCAAACCCGGTGGTATAGTTTATTAACAGGCTGTATCGATTGAGATAATCAAATCCCAGACCAAAACCGAGCTGGGTCCGGCCTTCGATGAATTCGAGATCCGACGATTGCCCCAGTATGTCCTGGTTCCAAGAGATGCTGGGCGTCATATTCACGCCCGCGAAGACATTGGAGTATTGTGCCGAAACCCTGCTGCGCCAGCCGAGCGAGAATTGTGACACCAAACCATCGGCCGTATTCCCGACGGAGTTGGGGTTTCCGTAAATCGAAGCACGGCCAAAGTTGAGATCCAGGGGATTGTCGCTGTCGAGTGTGGGAAGCCACTCAAACCCCAATTCGCCGATTGCGGTCACACGGTCGGACCCCAGCAGCCTGTCAAAAAAGCCAGTCACTGAAACCTGGCCGTGGATCTGGTTGGTTTCGATAAAACCCGGCACCGGCGTACCGGCCGGCACCCCGGCAAAAAGTGCATCGGCAGGGTTCACGACACCAAGCAGACCGCCCGAATTCCCCAAAGTAATCGCTGCCAAGGTCAAGTCGTTCGTATTGATCTGCACGGGGTGGTTGTTGCGATACGACATCTCACCGGCGATCGAAAATCCCAGCAAGTTGGTTGCGGCACTCAACCCGAAGGTGTTGATGTTTTCGGCATATTCAACGTTGTAACGCGCGGCGCGCGGGTCGGGTCCGAAAGAAGCCGGGGGCAGCGGCACGGCGCCCCCCAAAATCGGGACAGGAGCGCCGCTGGTGAAACTGACATTGGGCGCGCGGCTGTCAAGACGGGTGTAATAGAGACCAAACTCTGTATCGATCGAGTCAAAATAGTATCTTGGAGAGATGCCGAAATTGTCGGCGTTGAACTCGCTCGGACCCCGGTCAGGTCCACGGGCGACGAAAAACCCGGCAGCCTGCGCACCACGGTCGTTAGAGATCGACAACAATGTTTGTTGAAGCGCCTCTGCCCCAGCCAGTTGCTGCTCTGCGCTCGCGACGGCAGCCTGTGTTCCGGCGAGGACCCGAGACAATGCGGCCGCAGTCCCGGTGTCGCCCGCCGCCGTTGCCGCAGCAATTGCAACTTCGAGTTGCGCAATACCGGCATTGCCCGCAGCGATACCGGTTTCGAGCTGACCGATACCTGCGTCAACCGAGGGAAGGGCAAGCGCTTGAACCTCGGCCCCAACCGATGCGAGAGAAAGCTCGTTACAGCCCTCGGCCAGAATATCGACTGTTGAAAAGAATGTGCCGCACCCGTCAGGTTGGGTCGCTTGCCATTCGAAGTTCCAGAACGTCTCCAGGCTAAGATTATCGGTTAGACCGGCATTGCCATACAGCATGCCGACGGGCAGC
>JBCCHW010000021.1:0-28512 GCA_039028555.1 Pseudomonadota bacterium
GCTCGCTGGTCAGCGTGTCCTGTCCGCCGGCGAGCACCGGCCAGCGATCGACGCCCTCGCCAAAATCACCATGGCAATAGGCGCATTGTTCGGCAAAGATCTCCTCGCCCGTGAAGACATCGCCGCGCCCCTCGGGCAGGCCTGCGCCATCGGGGCGGATATCGATGTCCCAGGCCGCCACCTCGTCGGGCGTCGCGGGCCGGCCAAGGCCGAGCTGACCCGCCTGCGCCCCACCTGCCGTGATCAGGAGCGCGAGCGCCGCGCCCTCAAGAAACTTCGACATTCTCCACGCCTCCCTGCTCGTCGACATGCCAGGTCTGGATCCCGTTGTTGTGGTAGATCGAGTTCTCGCCCCGCAGCTCGCGCAGCGCGTCCTTGGTCGGCTGGACATAGCCCGTCGAGTCATGCGCGCGCGACTGGAGCAACAGCGGCTGCCCGTCCCAGTTGAACTCATGGTAAAACCGGTGCATCGACTTGTCGAATGAAGGACCGTCGATGCGCGCCGCGACCCAGTTCCTGCCGCCATCCAGGCTGACATCGACCCGAGGGATCGTGCCCCTGCCAGACCAGGCGATGCCGGTCAGCACCATCGGCCCGGGGCCATGGGTGATCGGGGCCTGCGGGCTCGGATTGGTGATGACCGACTTGGCGTCCATCTCCCAGGTAAAGCGCCGGGCCTTTCCGTTGGCGAGCAGATCGGTGTATTTCGACGTCTCCTCGCGGTGATGCCAGGGCTGATCGCCCACCTCGATCCGGCGCAGCCACTTGACCCACATATTGCCTTCCCAGCCCGGAACGACCAGGCGCACGGGATAGCCCTGCTCGGGGCGCAGCGCCTCACCGTTCATCTTGAAGGCGACCAGGCAGTCATCCAGCGCCTTTTCCAGCGGGATCGAGCGGGTCATGGCCGAGGCATCCGCCCCCTCGGGCAGAATCCATTTACCCGCGGTCTTGACGCCGGCCTCCGCCAGGATGTCGCGCAGCATCACGCCGGTATACATCACGTTGTGGATCATCCCATGGGTGAACTGGCAGCCATTGAGCTGCGCACCGCGCCACTCCATCCCGCTATTGGCGGCGCATTCCAGGAAATAGATCTTGTTGACGCGGGGAAAGCGTTTGAGATCCTCCAGCGTAAAGACCAGCGGCGTCTCGACCAGACCATTGATCATCAGCCGGTAGAGGCCGGGGTCCAGCTCGGCAATACCGGCGTGGTGGCGCTCGAAACACAGGCCGTTGGGCGTGATGATCCCGTCCAGCTCGTGCAGCGGCGTGAAATTGACCGAACTCACCGGGTCGGCGGTCAGCCAGGGCACGTTGCGGCGGACCACATGGCTTTCGAACTCCGACGGCATGCCATAGGGGCGCGCGTCGACACCCTCGCCCATCTCTTGCGCCCATGGCTGCACCTCGAGGATCGCATCATCGCCGGACGCCCGCGCAGCCCCGGCCGTTGCGGCCCCGGCGGCGGCAATAGCGGCGCCGGTGAACAGCTGGCGGCGGCTCAGTCTTGGATCATCGCTCATCGCATGCTCCCTTTTGTGTCTCAGGCGCCGACCACATTTACCGAAAGGTTCGGGTCGATCTGCACGGTTTTCTGTTTTCGGATATGGGCCTCGACGACATCCCATATCGCGGGGCCCTCGGTGTCCTCGTTCACCGAGGCCCAGCCCGAGACCACATAGGTCCTGGCCGGGTCGATCGGCGTGCCGTCGCGCAGCAATGTCATCTCGGTGATGCGGCTGCCCTGGGGTTTGGTCACGTCAATGCGATAGCCCATGCCGCCCACGCGCACCATGTCGCCCCCCTGCTGATAATAGGGGTCGGGATTGAACAGGTTGTCCGCGACGTCCTCCAGAATTGTGTGGAGAAACGCGCCGGTCATCTCCGAGCGATAGGCGGCGGGATAGCTCATGGCGGTCGCGTTGTGCAGATCCTCGCGGGTGATCGGGTCGCCTGGCAACAGGCTCGGTCCCCAGCGAAAGCCGGGGCTCAGCGCGATATCCGCGTCCCGCTCGGCAATCAGTGCATTACAGATCAGATCGTCCCAGGTGCCGTTAAAATTGCCGCGCCGATACAGCACGCTGTCGGTGTGCCCGATCACCTCTGCCAGATCCGCGGCATAGGGCGCACGTTGTTCATCGATCAGCGCCGCAACCGCAGCGTCGGGCGCGATGACATCCGAAAAGACGGGGATCAGCTTGTGCTTTAGCCCCTGCAGCGCCCCGTCGCGCACATCCAGATCGAGCCGGCTGACGAATTTCCCGTTCGAGCCCGAGGCGATCAATGCGGTGCCACCGACCATGACCGGTTCGGGCAGCGCGTCATGGGTATGGCCGCAAAGAATGACGTCGATCCCCGCCACCTCGGCGGCCATCTTGCGATCGACGTCAAAGCCGTTATGCGACAGCAAGATCACCAGATCCGCGCCGTCGTCGCGCACCTCCGCGACCAGCTCGCGCATGCGTTCCTCGCGAATGCCAAAGCTCAAGGTCGGGAACATCCAGCGCGGATTGGCGATGGGCAGATAGGGAAAGGCCTGCCCGATCACGGCGATCCTGGCACCCCCCCGCTCAAAGATCTTGTAGGGCTCATAGGCCGGTTCATCCCATTCATTGTCAAAGATGTTGGCACCCAGAAACGGGAAATCCAGCGTCTCGATGATCTCGTCCACCCGGTCCTTGCCAAAGGTGAATTCCCAGTGCGAGGTCATCGCGTCGGGCCGCAGCGCGTTCATCACATTGACGACGTCCTGCCCGGCGGTCTGCTCGGCGGTATAGGAGCCGTGCCAGGTATCGCCCCCATCCAGCAACAGGGCGTCAGGCCGGTCCGCCCGGATCGCGCCGACAACCGTGGCAACACGGTCCATGCCGCCCATTTTGCCATAGGCCCGCCCCAGCGCCGAGAAATCCTCGTAGGTCAGCGCATAGGCCTCGGGCGATCCCGGGGCGATGTTGAAAAGGTTCAGAAAATCCGCGCCCGTCACATGCGGCGGCAGCCCATGCACCGCGCCGACGCCCAGATTGATCTCCGGCTCGCGGAACCAGACGGGTTTGAGCTGTGCGTGAAGGTCGGTCAGGTGGATCAGCGTGACATTGCCGAACGTGCCGAATTCCAACAGCTGATCCTGTGTCAGCGCCTGTTGCGCGGCGAGGCGGCTCCACCGCCCGACGCCCGACGCGCCCACGATTGCCGAGGCTGCCACTGAGGCCTGGAGGAAGTCCCGCCGAGAGATCATGTCTGCCTCCTTTCCGGCATACCTGTCCTGATCGCGCAGGGCTGCGCGTCGATCAGATCGCTACAAGACTTGATCCCGCGGCGCGCACCGGCCCTGCCAGGGCACGCCACCGTATCAGTTACGCACAGCCGGCGTTTCGATGCCGAGCCCGGTGCCACGAGAGGCCAGATAGGCCTCGAGCGCCACGAACTCGTCCGACCCGCGCTTGAACGGCTCGGCGCGGATGTTCTTCATGCAGCCCGAAAACCGCCGGTGCAACGAGCCGAGACCCTGCCACTTGAACCGATAGGTCGGAAACCCGTTGATATGGCCCTGGCTCAGGTGATCGGCCCGGATCATGTTGCCGTAATTGTCCTCATGACAGTTCGAACAGGCCATATCGAGCTGGCCGACGCGGGTGTAGTAAAGCGCCTTGCCCTTGTCGATCCAGTCCGCCATTGGCCCATCGGTTTCGACGGTCATCGGCATGCCGCGCGATTGCATCCCGATCAGCGCCGTCATGGCCAGCATCTCGGGGCTTTCCCATTTCCACTTCTCGGCGCCCTGATGCGCAACGATCGAGTCGTTGATGATGTGCTCGAGGCTTTCGGGCTTGCCCTTTTCGGCATTCCAGCGGGGCATGTTGGCCCGCAGGCCGCGCAGGCTCTCGACATCCCCGTGGCAATCCGCGCAGGACTTGTTCGACGCCCCCGCCGGGGTTTCCCACAGCTCGATCCCGTACTCCACCGCGACCATTGCCGGGTTCTCGAAATCATCGGTCTCGAGCGACTGGGTCGCGTCCGAGCGGAACCGCCAGCCGGAGTAGAGCGTGTCGAGCGGGCTGCCCTCGGGCGCCGCGACCTCGGTGGTGATCTCGAGCCCGTCAATGACCAATTGATCCTCGTCCGGTCCCGGTCCCGCAATCGCATATCCCGCACCCAGCGCGGTGACAGCGATGGCGGATTTCAGTAGTCTTTTCATTGATAACCTCCCTACCCGCTCTGACTCAGCCGATCGCAATTTTCTTTTCGAGGTCGTAGACGGTGCCGTCGTCATCGGTCCATTCGAACCGGACCGTTCCCGCTTCGGGCACGACCATGTCGAACTGGAAGTAGGGGTTGGCCGAGACCGCCGGGTCGATATCGACCGTGATGACGTCTTCGCCGTTAAAGGTGACCTCGAACTTGTTGATGATCCTGCGCGGGATCAGATCGCCTGTCTTCTTGTCCTTGCGCTGGCCCGTTTCCATCGGATGGCTGATCAGCGATTTGATCGTGATGGTCTCGCCAGCCTTGGCTTTCTTGGGCACTTTGACGCGTGGTTTCACTTTGGCCATGGGTGTTTCCTCCGTCTCCTCTGATCAGCCGCCACAGCCGCCGATGGTGACTTTCACGGTCCGTCCCGCCTTGGCAAAACTGCCATCCTGCATCTTGGCGACTGCGACAAGATCCTGCGTCTTGGCAAGGCGGATGCGGGTCGCGGCCGAGCTGTCGCCCGAAAGCTTGCCAAAGCGAAAGGTCGCGACATCGGGATTGGGGTTGCCGGTCGCCAGCAGCAGGATCTCCGACGCCCCGTCGGCCGAAACCGCGACCGGCACGGTATTCCCGTTCTCGGCAATCTCGGGCGCCTCGATATCCACGCCGCCATCGGCGACATCCGCGCCCCCGGTAAAGGCGGCGATCGCCTCGTCGACACCGGCATCCACGGCGAAGGCCGGCAGCGGCAGCGCAGCCATGGCCACAGCGCCCGTACCAAGTATCAGAACATTTCTTCTGTTCAGGTCCATCTGGTCCTCCGTCTATCGGGGTTTGTCCGTTATTCCTTGAGCGTCATCAGGTAGGCGATCACATCTTCGACCTGCTGCGCCTCGAGGATCGTCTTGCCTTCGAATTTCTTGTTGTTCCGGTTATAGCCGCTGTCCTTGTAAAAGGCCGGCATGATGGTGCCTTCGAAGACCACCTTGGAGTTCACCAGGATACCGCGCAGCTCGGCCTCGGTCCAACGGTCGGCAACGCCGTCGAGCGGCGGGCCCACCTCGCCGTGAAAGCTTTCCTCGGTCGCGTCGGAATTGACATGACAGGCGAGGCAATTGCCAAGCTTGCGGCCCACAAACCAATCCTTGCCCTTTACCGGGTCGCCCGCGACCCCGGTCAGCGATTGCGGGATGGTACCATCCTGAAAGGCAACATCCTTTGGAGCAATCACACCGGCCCAAACGCTCGTCGATATTGCCGCTGCTGCTGCCGCTGCAACCCAGATCCGCATCGTGTCCTCCGCTACAAATTTTTTTGGCTATCGAAAACCTGTCACGTGGCGGCGTGCAGATCAACATATAAATTCATGAAATTGAATTTTAACATATAAGCCCGGGGCCAGGGCGCTATCCCCCTTCGGCCAGTTTGCGGGCATGGTATTTCTGGAAATGCTCGTCGCCTTCATAGCCCTTTTCCGCGACCCATTGAAACATGTGCAGGCTTGTCCCCTTGCCGAACGCACCCGGCATGGTTGCAACCGCGGCCTGCCCGGCGGTCTGCCCCTGGGGCGCGGTTTCGGGCATGAACAGGATCGTCGGTGTAAAGACGACCCCCCAGCGGCGCGCCATCTCTTTCTCCGGCAGCGACTCGCCGTCGAAATCCGTCACTTCTTCATCGCCGAACAGGTTCATCTGAACGACCACGAAATGGTCCTGAATGTATTGCGAGATGTCAGGGTCGGAAAAGACTTTCTCGTGCAACTGCTTGCAGTAGATGCAGCCGCGCTGTTCAAAGATGACCGCAAGGCGTTTGCCCCCGTCGGCGGCATCCGCGAGGTCTTCGGTCATGTCCTTGAAGGTCACCGCGAACCAGGGCTGTTTGTGCAACCCGTCCTCGCCAAGTTCGGCGGCGAATGCGGGGAAAACCGACAGGGCGGCGATGATGGCGATCAGGTAGCGCATGGCGTCCCTCCTCATTGCAATGTCCCGATATCCGGTGCGATGCGCAGCATCCACTCGGCGATTACATTCATGGAATTCGTGGCGATCAGCAGGCCGAAACAGATCAACAGCCCCCCCATTGCCCTTTCGACCGTGCCCAGATGTTTGCGAAACCCCTTGGCCCACCGCAGGAACGGGCCGATAAAGACCGCAGCCAGGATAAAGGGCAGCGTCATTCCCGCCCCGTAGAACAGCAGCAACAGCGCGCCCTGCGCCGCCGTCTCTTGCGCGCCGGCGGTGAACAGAATGGTGGCCAGGATCGGCCCGACACAGGGCGTCCACCCGAACGCAAAGGCCATGCCGATAAAGAACGCGCCCAAGATCCCCCAGCGTCGATTCCCAAGATCGAGCCGCGCCTCGCGATAGAGGAACCCGATTTTGAGCACGCCCAGAAAGTGCAGGCCAAGCAGGATGATCAGCCCCGCCGCCGCATAGCGCAGAACATCGAACCACTCGCGCAAGTGCTGGCCAAAAGCCGTCGCGGTCGCGCCCAGACCGACGAACACGACAATGATCCCGACGGCGAAGAGGACCGACGAGAGGATGACCTGCCGGCGCACCGCCCCCGAAAGCGCGTCATCCCCGGTCAGCGCGTCAAAGGACATTCCGGCGATATAGCAGAGATAAAACGGGACGATCGGCAGGATGCAGGGCGACAAGAACGACAAGAGCCCGGCAAACGCCGCAGCGGCATAACTGACGTCAAAGCCCATGGGAGCATCACCGATCTTGTCTAGTCATATTCCAATATGCTTATATGAGTTGCCCTGATGCGACAAGGTAAAACGATGCGCCGCGCCCTGCTTGCCCTGATTGTGATGACCGGCCTCGAGGCCCGCGCGGCCGAACTGGTGATGGTCGAGGAAAGCTGGTGCACCTGGTGCGAGCGCTGGGACGACGAGGTCGGCATCATCTATCACAAGACCCGGGAAGGCCGCCGCGCGCCCCTGCGCCGCGTCGATATTCACGACGAGCTGCCCCCGGATCTGAACTTCGCCATGCGGCCCCAATACACGCCCACCTTTGTGCTGTTTGACAATGGCCGCGAAGTGGGCCGGATCGAAGGGTATCCGGGCGAAGAATTCTTTTGGGGCCTGCTGGAACAGTTGCTCGACAAGCTCCCGGCGGATCCCGCCCAACACGGCGGAAGCTGACCCAATTCCGACCTGCTGGACAGGGTCAGTTTCACCACACATGCCGCGACGTGCTGATCCGCTCGGCATCTGCCGGTCTGCCGGCGTTCACAAGACATCTTCGCCCCAGTCGAATCTTCTTGCGTTTCATCCAGTCATTACGTATATTTCTGTTAAGACAGAAATTACCAAATGAACTGGCGCACCCGATATGACCCGAGCCCACGCGATACAGATGCCAGAGACCGCGCAAACCGCGCCGGTCCTTCGCGACGGGCAGGGCGACGCGCTCGGCGATCTCCGCTTTCGCGCCCTGCTCTCGAAATCGGAGTGGAACAGCCTGCCCCTCGCGGTGCGGCGCCGGTTCTCCAAACGCCTCGCAGGCGGGCAAAGCGTCGTTTATGCCGGGGTTCTGACGGCGGCAAAGCGCAACCTGCTGGGGGCCCTGATGGCCGAGACGCTCCGCCTGATCGGCGCGCCCCTGCCCCTCAGCATGGATACCGGTCTGCCCTCCATCGTCAGCGTCACCGAAGATATCGCGGGCGGCGGGCAGATCTGGTCGCGGCTGCATTGCAACCGGCATGGGTTTCCTCAGGCCATCCATTCCGCCAAGCGGTTTTCAGGGCCCACAGGTCTCGAAGAGTTCCTCGGCACCCTGTTCAGCATCGCGCTTGGCGTCCGGGCCGAGGGCGACACGCTGGTGTTTGAAAGCGATCACTTCGCCCTGCACCTCGCCGGGCGGCGGATGCGCCTGCCCCGCCTCGTGGCCCCGGGCCGCCTGACGGTGCGCCATCGCGAGCTGGGCGACGGGCAGTTCGAGTTTTCGCTCGACCTGACCCATCGCTGGTTCGGTGTCTTGTTGCAGCAAATCGGCATTTATCGGGAGAGCACGACATGACCCGTCACACCCCACAGCCCTGGATCACCTGCGGCCAGCCTGCGCCGCCCAAAAAGCCGGCGGCCCCGCGCGCGCAAACCAAACGCCTGCTGGTGATCGGCGCGACCGGTGTTTTCGGCGGGCGGTTCGCCGAGCACATTGTCAACGACCACCGCTTTCGCCTGATCCTGGCCTCACGCGAGCTTGCGCGCGCCACCAAGGCCGCCGCTACCCTTTCGGCACAGGCCGGGCGCCGGGTCGAGGCGGTTGCGCTCCAGCCGGGCCGCACCTTTGCCCGGGACATGGCGCGGCTCGCACCCTGGGGCGTCATCAACTGCGCCGGGCCGTTCCGCGCAGGGGGGATCGAGATCGCCAGCGCCGCGCTCGACGCGGGCGCGCATTATGTCGATATCGCCGATAGCCCGGCCTATCTGCGGGGCTTCCGCGATGCCCTGAACCGGCGCGCAAGGGCGGCGCGGCTCAGTGCTGTTGCAGGCGCAAGCTCCACGCCCGCGCTCTCGGCCGCGGTGGCTGCCGATCTCACTCAGGATCTGCGCAGTGTCGAGGCGATCACGCTTGCAATCGCCCCGGGCGGGCAAGGCGCTGTCGGCACGGCGGTCATTCAAGGTATCCTCGGTTATGCCGGGGCCGGGATCCCCGCCTGGCGCGACGGAACCTTGCAGAGCGTGACCGGGTGGCTCGGCGCCTCCCGCCTGCAGATCGGCCCGCTTCCGCCCCGCCGCGCGGTGCCGGTCGAAACCTTCGATGCGGAACTGCTGGGCCCGCGTCATCGGGTCAGCGGCGAGGTCACCTTCCGCGCCGCCCTCGAATCGCGGGTCGAGCAGATCGCCGTCGAGTTCCTTGCCCGGGGCCGCCAGCGCGGCTGGTTTGCCAACCTGCCCCGGCTGGCCCCGGCCCTGGCCCGGTTGCGCGGGCTCACCCGGCTCGGTCTGTCTGACCGCGGCGGCATGCAGGTCAGCGTCGCCGGCCGCGACGCGGCAGGCGCGCGCGTGCGCCGCGACTGGTCGCTGGTCGCCGAGCGGGGCCACGGCCCCTATGTCCCCATCCTGCCTGCCGCCGCGGCGATCAAGGCGATTGCTGAAAACCGGATCGGTCGCGGGGCAAAACTGGCAAGCGACGCCCTGACGCTGGAGGAGATCGAGCGCGAGATGCGCCGCTACTCCCTCTCGGTCAGCCCGCGCCACGGGCTCGGACCCTGACCCCGGGCATCCTTCCGACACCCTGATCGTCTGTCCCATTCCGGGACAAACATTAACTCTGCCCCCGATGCAGACGGAATGCCCGCCCGCGCCCGTGACGTTTTTAGTCTTTCGGTCGCCATGCGTATTGGTTCTGGCGACCGCGAGGAACAATCACCGCCGGGCCTCCTGCCCGGCTGGTTCTTGCGGGGAGACTACCATGCCAAGCTACGCTAACGGCACATCTAACCTTGATGTCGACATTCGAAGTCAGTGGAACGGCGGCCTTGTCGCCGACTTCACCCTGACACCAGAGCAATCGCTGAACGGATGGACCGTTGAGTTCGAGTATGACGGAGACATCGTCAACATCTGGAATGCGCGGATCGTTTCACGCTCAGGCAACCGCTATGTGGTTGAAAACCTGTCTTACAATGCCTCGATTGGTGCGGGCAGCCCGACGGGGTTCGGCTTTCAGGGAGCGGGATCATCAAGCACGATCACGCCCCTGGCGATCAATGGCGAGGCGCTTGACGGCTCGACCGGGGTCGTCGACCCGGATCCGCTGCCCACGATCGTGGTCGGTGATGCCTTCGCGTCCGAGGAAGACGGCAGCATCGACTTTCCGATCACCCTGTCGGCGCCTGCCGAAAACGACGTTACCGTCCAGCTTGAAACCGTCGCGGGCAGCGCGGTGGCAGGCAGCGACTTTGACGCCCAGCCGTTGCAGGTCGTCATCCCGGCGGGCCAGACCTCGGCCACTGCCAGCGTTGCCCTGATCAACGACACCGCGCCCGAAGCGACCGAGACGTTCGAGCTGCGCATCACCACCGTCACCGGCGCCGAGATCGCCGATGGCACCGCGACCGGTCAGATCACCGATACCGACCCCGCCGCCGCAGAGCCGCTGCCGCAAATCGCCGACGCGAGCGCGGTTGAGGGCGACCCCGGCGGCTATGTCGCACCGGTCACCGGCGGTCTGATCGCCGACGGCCCGCTTTCGACCTCGGGCAGCCAGATCCTCGATGCCGCGGGCAATCCCGTCCAGATCCGGGCTGTCAACTGGTTCGGGGCCGAGAACGACGTGCGCGCGCCCCACGGGCTTTGGCAACGCACGATGACGGACATGATGGACCAGATGGTCGAGGAAGGCTTCAACGCCATCCGCCTGCCCTTCTCGGTCGAGAACATTCTCGACAATCAGGTTGCCACCAGCGTGGCCGGTGACCCGAGCCTTGCAGGTCTGACCACGCTCGAGATCTTTGACCGGATCGTGAGCTATGCCGAAGACATCGGGATCAAGATCATCCTGGACGCCCATCGGGTCACTCAGGGCAACGGGGCCGAAGGAATCTGGTACGCGGGCGGCTATTCCGAAGCCGACTGGATCGCGGCCTGGGAACTGCTCGCCCAGCGCTATGGCGACAGCAGCGCGGTCATCGGCGCGGATCTGTTCAACGAGCCGCATTCGGGAACCTGGAGCGGTGGCGGTGCCAATGACTGGCCCGCCGCGGCGGAGCGCGCGGGCAATGCCGTGCTCGATATCGCGTCCGACTGGCTGATCCTGGTCGAAGGTGTCGGCAGCTATCAGGGAGACGACTATTGGTGGGGCGGGCAACTGCAGGGGGTGCGCGATCGCCCCGTGGTGCTGAACGCCGGTGACAAGCTGGTCTATTCCCCGCATGACTACCCGGCTTCGGTCTACGATCAGCCGTGGTTCAACGACGGCTCGAACCTGTATGACGTCTTCCGCGAGCATTGGGGCTTTATCCACGAAGAGGACATCGCCCCCGTTCTGCTGGGCGAGTTCGGCTCGCGGCTCGAAACCCAAAAGGATCAGGCCTGGGCCGAGGCGATCATCGCCTATCTCGCCGGCGATTTCGACGGCGACGGGACCAGCGATCTGGCGCCCGGCGAAACGGGGCCGAGCTTTGCCTGGTGGTCGTGGAACCCCAATTCCGGCGATACCGGCGGATATCTGAACGACGACTGGACGACGGTTCGCACCGACGCCGCCCTATTGCTCGACCCCTTGCTCGACGGAACGAACGGGCAGGCCACAGGCGGCAGCGAACAGGCCCAGATCATGACATTCGCGGTCACCCTGGATGCCCCGGCGGCAGCACCGCTCAGCTTTTCCTACGAGACACGCGACGCGACAGCGATCGCTGGGCAGGACTATACCGCGAAATCGGGCACGCTCAGCTTTGCCGCGGGGCAACAAACGGCGACGGTGGACATCTCTTTGGTACCCGACGAGATCGCCGAGGGTGATGAGACCTTTACCGTCGTCCTCGTGGGCCGGGACGGAACCGAGTTTTCAGCCACCGGGACGATTCTGGATGACGATTCCGCGCCTGCGGACCCTGACCCTGTCGACCCCGACCCTGTCGATCCCGACCCGGTTGACCCCGACCCGGTTGATCCTGATCCTGTCGACCCCGATCCTGTCGATCCTGATCCTGTCGACCCTGTAACGCCCCCGGTCAATGCCGAAATCCCGGTGGACTGGAGCCGGTATGACGGCAATTTTCCCGACTACTTCAACCCCTTCAACCTGCCCTATCCGGTGACCGACAACATCAACGATATCCCCTGGCCGACCGGCAGCGGCCCCGGGCAGGGACAGGTCTTTGTCATCGGGACCGACGACATGTCGGGCTATGACCCCTATCGCGACAAGCTCGTCTTTGGCTTTGGCGACGGTCAGGGCGGATGGGACGTGATGGGCTCGCACGGCTATGCGGTCCTGTTCGAGGAACAGACCAACGGCCTGCTCACCATGTATGTCTGGCCGAACTCGATCTGGGATCAGCGCGACCCGGTCGAGGTGCGCGATCTCGTGGCACAAGATCTGCCCACCATCGCGCAAAGCTGGCTGGTGACCAACAACCACTTCTCCGACGATCTGACCGCCGCCCTCTATTCGATCGACCAGATCGGCTATCTGCCCGGCAATCATATCCCCATCGTCACGCATATGAAGGATGCGGTCACCGTCTATGACTTTGCCCAGTACAAGGCCGCCTATGGCAGCGATGTTTTTCTGAACTTTGCCACCTTCACCGGGCGCGAGCTGCGGGCAAGCTATGACGAGGCGACCCAGACCCTGACCATCGACCATTTTGGCGAAGGCTGGGGCGGTTATGAAGAGGTCTGGGGAGACACCGTGATCGAGAACATCACCCTCGACGATCTCGACGCCGTCGATCAGCTTTGGCGCCGTGATCAGGCCAACGAAGACGGCAGGCTGCTGCGCGACCGGTTCAACGCCTTTGTCGATGACCTCGAAGCCGGGGGTGACGGCAGCGATGTGCCCGATTCCGGCGACTTCGGCCCGGGCGGCGACCGCAACGACGGCGATATCGGCGAAATTCCCGGCGACGACGATCAAGGGGATGATCACGGCGATGACCACGGGGATGATCACGGCGACGATCACGGCGACGATCAAGGCGACAACCACGGCGACGATCATGGCGACGATCATGGCGGCGGGACCGGTGGCGATGGCCATGACGGCGCACATGACCATGTGCATGGTGACGGCGATGACGGCTCCGAGGTGCTCGATGCCCGCCTTGCCGTTATCGATGACTGGGGCGCGGGTGCGATTGTCGAACTCGAAATCACGAATGTCGATCACTTCGATTTCGACGGCGGTTGGGATGTCTGGTTCAACTTCGACCCCGGCATCACCAACATCTGGAACGGCACCTGGACCCCGACCCCCGAACAGGGCGGGATCACGGTGAGCAATGCCTCATGGACCGCGGACATCGCCGAGGGCCGGTCGGTTACGGTGGGCTTTCAGGTGGATCAGGGCAGTCTCGACCAGGACCAGTTGAACGAGGAGGCGAACTTCTACTTCCTCTAGGCAGCCGACCTGCCCCACAGGCCGCGGTCGCCGCGGCCTGTTTTCGGGTGCATTGCGCCTTTCGCTCGATAGCGCGGCCGTGCTATTGGCCCCAAACGGGCCCGCCGAAACGAAGATCCCTCCTTTCGACATGCTCACCAGTACAACCGCTGCGCGGGGCGAGCCCCGCGTTCAGAACGGGAGATTGCCATGCAATACCGACGCCTGGGGCGCACCGATCTCGACGTCAGCCAGCTCTGCCTCGGCTCGATGACCTGGGGCACGCAGAACACGACCGAAGAAGGGCATCGCCAGATCGATCTCGCCTTTGACCACGGCGTGAACTTCGTCGACACGGCCGAGATGTACCCGACGACGCCGCGCACCGATGCGACCCAGGGCGATACCGAGCGGGTGATCGGAGACTGGGTCGCCAGGGGCGGCGCGCGCGAGCGGATGGTGCTGGCCACCAAGATCTCCGGCGTCGGCGCAACCGGTGCGCGCAAAGGCGAGCCGATCTCGGGCGATGCCATGCGCCGGGCGCTGGAGGCGAGCCTTGCCCGCCTGCAGACCGACTATGTCGATCTCTACCAACTGCACTGGCCCAACCGGGGCTCGTACCACTTCCGCCAGTATTGGAACTACAATCCCACGCGGCAGAGCCGCGCGAAAACACGCGCCCATATCCGCGACGTGCTCGAGACCGCCGCCGCGCTGGTCGACGAGGGCAAGATCCGCCATCTGGGCCTTTCGAACGAAAGCGCCTGGGGCACGCAGCAATTCCTCGACATCGCCGAGGCCGAGGGGCTGCCCCGCGTCGTGTCGATCCAGAACGAATACTCGCTGCTCTGCCGGATTTTCGACCTCGACCTCGCCGAGCTCTGCCATAACGAGGATGTCGGCCTGCTCGCCTTCTCGCCGCTGGCAGCGGGCATGCTGTCGGGCAAGTATCTGGGCGATGCGATCCCGCCGGGCTCACGCCGGTCGATCCAAAAGGATCTGAACGGGCGCCTCTCTCCCCGGGCCCCGGAGGCGGTGACGGCCTATGTCGAGATCGCCCGGCGCCACGGGCTAGACCCCTGCCAGATGGCCCTGGCGTGGTGCTGCACCCGGCCGTTCATGACCTCGGCCATCTTTGGGGCCACCACCATGGCGCAGCTCGAGAATGCGCTGGGTGCGGCCGAGATCACGCTCTCGCCCGAGGTGATGGAGGAAATCGCGGCGACGCACCGGGCCTATCCGATGCCCTATTGATGGGTTTCAGTCGGCAAATGTCGCGAATCTGATCCGATCGCACCTGTTTCCGGCCTCCGCCTGCGGCGAACCGGTGAAACACTGCCGACCGGACTCAGCTGACGAGAAACGCACATGACCCGATTGAACCGTCTTGCCGATTTTGCAGCCTCGATGGTTCTGTCCGATCCGGCGGAGCGCGAAACCGTCCGCTGGGCCGGGATCGACCTGATGGGCTGCGTGCTCGCGGGCAGCCGCCATCAGACCGCGCGGCAGGTGCGCGCCGGATGCGCCGGCTCGCCCGGCCCGGCGCCCGTCTTTGGCACCGGTCAGCGCGTGGCGGTGCCCCTCGCCGCGCTTTGCAACGCAACCGCATCGCATGTGCAGGACTTCGACGACTGGGAAGAGCCCGGCAACACCCATCCCAGCGCGGTCCTCTGGCCGGCGATCTGGGCCCTGGCGGCCCTGCGCCCGATCGACGGAGAACACGCCGCAACAGCCTATGCCGCCGGGTTCGAAATCATCGCCCGTCTGGGCGAAGCGCTGAACCTGAACCATTACAATCTGGGCTTTCACGCCACCGCCACCATTGGCACCATCGGGGCGGCGGGCGCCGCGGCGCGGGCGCTGAACCTCGATGGCGCGCAGACCGCCCACGCCCTGTCGCTCGCCATCAGTCAGGCGCAGGGCTTTACCTGCCAGATCGGCACCGGCGCAAAGCCGTTGCAAACAGGCTTTGCCGCGCGCGACGGGCTGACGGCCGCGCTGCTGGCCGAACAGGGCGTCACCGCCAGCCCGGCGGCCTTTGACGGGCCAAAGGGGTTCGTCACCCTGCTCTGCCATCGCGAGCCCGACCGCCTCGACCGGATGCTCCAGCGGCTGAACGGCCGGGCGCTGAGCGAATGGGGCCTCGCGTTCAAACTCTATCCCTCGTGCAGCTACACGCACCGGCTGGTCGATTGCGCCCGGGCGCTTGCCCCGCGCATCGATCCCGCGGCGATCAGCCGGGTCGAGGCGGAACTGCCCGATTTCCATCACGCCATCGCCCGCTGTGACAGGCCTTCCACACCCACCGAAGCCATGTTCAGCGTTCCCTTTGGTGCGGCGACGGCGTTGCTTCGGGGAACCGTCACGCTGGATGACTTCGCGCCGGAGCAGATCGCCGCCGCGCCGCTGCGTACCTTGATTGGTAAAGTCGAGATCCGCGCGATGCCCCCGGCCCGGCCCGAACTGAACTTTGACCCGGACCAGCCCGATCGCCTGCGCGTCACGCTCAGCTCCGGCGAGGTGCTGGAGGAGACCTGCGCCTATCCCGAGGGCGCACCGCAACACCCGGCGGGCACCGCTCTGCTGCGCGAGAAATTCATGACGAATGGCGCCCATATGGCACCGGCGGCGCTCGACGCGTTCCTGTCCTGGGACCAGCCCGGCGATCTCGGCGTTCGGCTCGCGAGCCTGGCGCATGCGCCCTGAGGCGCCCGGTCAGGGGCAGGACGGCATCGCCTCGAAATAGTCAGGCGGCAGGTAGGCCGCGTTCATCACCCGGGCATTGGTTGCCTTTTTGGCAATGTTGTTGATCTCGAGCACGATCTCGCCCGCCAGCGTCGCCTCGACCACCCGCCCCTCGAACGGGATCACCAGTTGCAAAAGGTCAGGCGCCAGGATCGCGAGCTGGCCCTGTGCCTCGGTATAGAACGCGAGATCACCGGACGAGAAATACCGCTCCGTCGCCCCGGTCGCGGGATCGACCGCGACCACATCGCTGCGCCCCAGCCCGGTCGCATTGTTGAACACCCAGATCCGGCCATCGGGGCCGAATTCCGGGTCGTGCTGCGCGCGCCACGGCCCCCATTGCCACCATTTGAAGACAAGCCGTTCAGGGTCCAGCACAGCAATCAGATCGATATTGCGCAGACTGATCAGCAGATCACCGGGCGCAAACATGGGAAAGGCCGGCGCGCGCGCCGCGCCCAGCGGTTTGACATCGTTCGCGTGCCACAGATCCCGCCCCTCGATATAGGCGCCACGCCCGGCCACCGGGCCGGGGTCAAAGCTTTCGGGCAGGCGCAGGACCATGGCGTTTTCACTGTTGTCGCGGAAAACATCGTCAAACAGCGCGATGCTACGCCGGGTCTCGCCGGTGGCCACATCCAGTTCCGCCAGGCGCAGCGTCATGTCCCGCGGGTCGACATCGTTCTCCAAGGTCCAGAGCCCGCCCTCCCCGGTCAGGTGGATCGAGTGATGAAACGCCCCGTCCCGGCGCCACACCGGCGCACCGCAGCCGTCCAGGCGCACAATCGCATCGGCGCCGGTCGAGAAGTTGACCAGCACATCGCCATCCGGCAGCACCGCCATGCCATGCGGCGTCAGCCCCTCGCTGGCGATCCGCGCAATGGCGAGGCGGTCGAGATCAATCGGCCAGCGATGGCGGATCTCTCCCGCCGGATCAAACAGCCAGATGGCGAACTGCCCCGCCCCGGCATCCCAGCCCATCACCGGCCTGAACCCAGCCAGATACCGGCCGGGATCGCGAATGTCGAACCAGCCGCCATCCGGCCCGGACGGGCGGGGATGCAACAGACCGTTGGGCACCAGTTCCTGTGTCTCGGCAAACCGTTTCAGCGTCTGCGCTGTGTTCGTGATCTCGCGATTGGGCCACAGATCCTTGTGCCGAACCAGCCAGCCGGCGCCAAAAGCCCCCACGACGATCAGATAGATCGCGGCGGCCACGGCCAGCCATTTCAGGAGCTTGGGGTGCATCGGCTGCGTCCCGGTCCGCGCGCGCCCGGCCGCTCAGCCAAGTTTCGCCGCAACCGCCTCTAGCGCCAGGCGATAGCCAGCGGCACCAAACCCCGCGATCACCCCATCGGCAGCCATCGACACATACGAGAGGTGGCGAAAGGCCTCGCGCCGGTGCGGGTTGGAAAGATGAAGCTCGATCTTGAGCCCGTCGAACATCTTCAGCGCGTCCAGGATGGCGACCGAGGTATGGGTATAGGCCCCCGCGTTCAGAACGATTGCGTCGGCCGTGCCGCGGGCCTCCTGAATCCAGCTCACCAGCTCGCCTTCGTGGTTCGACTGGCGAAAGGTGACCTGCTGGCCCAATTCGCCCGCGCGGGCCTGACACGCCGCCTCGATATCGCCAAGCGTCTCGGCACCATAGATTTCAGGCTCGCGCTGGCCGAGCAGGTTCAGGTTCGGGCCGTTCAGAACATGGATCACGGTCATTGACGCTGCCTCCTTTTCCCGGCGCCAAGACCAAAATCGGTTCAACCTGGGTGCGGTAGAACAAGATTTTCGGTCCAGACTCACACACTTGGGCCAAATCCCGGGATCTGACCGGGCCCCTCAGATCCGGATCTGCTCTAGCATGCAGCGACCAGATCGCAAAGACCGTATCACCGGGCCATTGCCCGGGCGGGCAGGCCGGCAGGGCCCCAATGGCGCGACGTGTCAGAACGTGTCGATCTGGGGCGCATCATCGGTGATCTCGTAGTAATCGCCCTTGTCGGCAACAAAGATATGTTTGCCGATCTCCAGCCCTGTCGGCGCGTCCAGGCACCCCGCGGCGATGCCGATGCCCGCCTCCCCGTTCATGCGGTAGAACAGGCTGGAGCCGCAAAACCGGCAGAACCCCCGCTTGGCCAACTCCGACGAGGCATACCACTGCAACCCTTCATCCTCGACCAGGCGCAGCGCCTGAAAGGGCGCATGGGTCGAGGCCCACAGATGTCCGCTGGTGCGCCGGCACTGGCCGCAATGGCAGATCGTGACCGCCTTGCGCAGACCCTGCACCTCGAACCGGACCTTCCCGCAATCGCATCTACCGCTGACCATCCTGGCACCTTTCCGCTGCATCGCCTGGTCTGTTGCTAACATCAGGGCGGGCGAGACGAAAAGCGGGTGGCCGCGATCAGACAGGCCGCAACTGCCACACTGTTGGCAGGAGAGAACGCGTGTTGCGCGCCCGCGCTCAGGCCCGGGGCAACCGGTCACTGCCCGCACGGGCAGTCCCCTCGAGACGATCCGCGGCCGGAAGCTCGAAAAGGTCCAGAAAGGCGCGCGCGACCCGGTCCAGATCATAGCGCTGCGAGATATGGGCATAGGCGCGCATCCCCATGTCATGGCGCAGGGCCGCGTCGCCCATCAGCCGCCCGATCCGCTCGATCAGCGTGCTGTAATCCGCCGGCGGGGCAAGAAAGCCGGTCTTGCCGTCATCGATCGATTCCGCCAGCCCGCCGCAGGCAAAGGCGACAACCGGGCGCCGGGCAAGGCCGGCCTCCAGCGGCACACGGCCAAAGGGTTCGGGCCAGACCGCCGGGGCGACGACCACCTGACAGCGGCGCATCAGGCGAAACAGCGCCTCGCGCCCCAGATAGCCGTGCAGCGTGATCTGGCGGCTCAGGCCCTCACGCTCGGCAAAGGCGCGAATCTGCCCGGCGATCCGCTCACCGCGACCGGCCAGATGCACATGGCGCCGCGGGTTGGCGCACAGCCAGTCAGCCGCGGCGCGCAAAAAGGCGAGCTGCCCCTTGTTCTCGTTCAGCATGCCGATGATCAGCAGGTTCTCTCCAGGCGCCTCCGGCACGCCGCGAATGAACCCTGCGGTCTGGCCCAGATGCCCGCCGGGATTGGGAATGCGGACAATCGGGGCCGCGCCTGTCAGCGCGCCGACCTCCCGGCGCAGATACCCGCTGGTCACCACCACCCGGTCGGCGGCGGCCAGCGCCCGCTGCCGGGCCCGAGCGCTCAGCCCCAGATGCCGGCGGTGCCAGAACCGCTGGCGCGGCGCGTCCACGGTCGCACACTGGAACCGGCACCGGGGGCAATTCGCCCCGCCGATCTGGCGCGATTGGTCGTACCGCGCACAGCTGAACCGGTTGTCGCGCACAACGGCGGTGATCTCGATCCCGGGCCAGCGGCGGCGGATCCCGGAGCCGAGCAGGATCGAGCGATAATTGTCGAGCAGGACGCGGTGCGGCGCCAGCGCCCCGATCAGCGCCTGGATGGCCCGCATCCGGTACCACCGCGCACCCAGACCAAAGTCACTGGCGATCCCGCCGCGCGGCTTGCCCCAAAGCTCGAAGCAAAGCGCCGCGGCCCGGTCGGCGATGTGCCAGGGCCGCCCGCCCGCAAACAGAAAACCCGCCCCCTGATAAAGCTCGTAACGCACCCGCGCCCAGCCGCCGCGGGACGAGATGGCGCGATGGGTGCCAAAGGGGCGGGAATGTACCGGCCAGGGGTCGGCATCGGGCAGCGTTACCACCGCGACCCCGTCATGCCAGTAAAGCCCGGGCCGGGCCTGCGCAGGCGAAAAGACCGCGACCACCACCCGCCCGGCCAGTTCCGGCCGGCTGCAGCACAGATGCAGGCTGATTTCCGCGCCGCCGACCGAGTGGGGCGGATACTTGTCACTCACCACCAGAATGTCGCGCCCGCTGTCGCGCAGCGGCCGGACCAGGGCCGCGAGGTCTGCCGCCTCTGCGCCGGGTCGACCGATGATGCCCGGCGGGGCCTGCGCGTCATCCGGCATCGCGCAGTTCCCTCGATGGGGCCACTTGCTGTCGGGGCGATAGGATCATGCGCGCAACACTGCTCCAGTTATAGCGGTTCGAGATCATCCGGCGGCCGCGCAGAACAAAGCCGTCCATCGCGGCCTCGTCCGCCAGCAATCGGCTCAACAGCGCCGCAGATGCCCGGGCATCCAACGGCGCCACCGGCAGCACCACGCCCGGACGCTCCGGCCCCAGCATGAAGTCCGCCATTCCATCGGCACCGGAACTGACCGGCAGGGCGCCCGCGGCGGCAGCTTCGAGCAGGCCGATGCCAAACCCCTCGCAGGCCCCCGTCCGCGGGTCGAACTCCGACATCAGAAAGCTGAAATTCGCGGCACGCAGAAGCGCCCATTTCTCCGCCTCGCCGATCCGGCCCGGAAACCGGCAGCGAGAGCTGATGCCGAGATCCGCGGCGCAGGCGGCGAGCGCCTGCCCTGCCGGCCCCTCGCCCGCGATCACGCAGGTTGCGTCCTGCATCTCGGCACAGATGCGCAGCATCCGGTCGACTCGCTTGTGGTCGGTCAGCCGGCCGATATAGGCAAACAGCGGCCCCTCGGCCAGGCCCATCGCCCGGCGCCGGTCGCGCCGCAGCGAGGGGCTGGCCCAGGGGGACCGTCGACGCTCGCCACCAAGACGCGAGAGGGAAAGGCCCACACCGGTCACGCGCAGATGCCGGACCCGTGCATGTCGGCTGACCAGCCCGGCGGTGAAGTGGCTGTTGGTCAGCACCTCGTCGGCCTGCTCGAGCACCGACAGCAACCGGCGCGGCAGTGCGGTTGCATCGGCGCCCGCGCCCGCGCCGCGTTCCAGCGCAATCATCTGGCTCGTCAACTCGGTCCCGTGCACATAAGCCGAGACGGGAACCGAGGCGCGCCGCGCCGCCGCGATCACCCCGGGCCCGTAATAGAACCCGTGCATCAGCAGGATCCGGCCGGGCTGCTCGTGCGCGATGATCCGGGCGGTCAGGGCCTCGATCCGCCGATCCTCGACCAGCGCCGCGGCGCCTGCGCGCGCTTGGGTATCTGACTCCCAGTCCTCGATCAGATCATAGCGGCGCTCATATCCGTCGGGCACATGGCTCCCCGCCGGCGCGAGCAACAGGCTTTGCCCGGTCAACTCGGCAAATACGTTGGCGAGATGGTGGGTCATGGTCGAAATTCCGCCAAGCTTTGGAAAGGCATCGACCGAAACCACCAGCACCTTGTCGCGCGATGCCGGGGCGGGGGGCGGGGGCGGGTCTAACGGGTCATGCGCCATTTCGGGGCCTCCGCTGCATTCATGATTTCCGATACCACATATCTGCGCAGCCGCCGCAGCCGCGCGCCGAGCCGGTGGCAGCTTTGCCGTTCGCGCCCCAGCGCGGCGATCACCTGCTCCACCGGGGCCGGCAGGCGGCTCGCGGGGTCGATGTAGCGGGGATAGAGGATCAGGGCCGCCGCGATCAGCTCTTCGAGGGTCAGGCGCCGCGGGCGCACCGGCGGCGCGACATCCCTGGTGAGGCCCCAGCCTGCATAAAACGGTGCGCCGAGCGCCGTCACCGGCCTTTCCCTCAGCAACGCCTCGAAGCCGAGCTGCGAGGTCATGGTCACGACCCGGTCGCACCAGGCGATGCAGGCCCCGGCCGACGCGGTTTTCGTGATGCCATCGGCAAGATCCGCGATCTCCGACGCCGCCAGAGCGCCGGGGCGAAGCCCGGTCAGCACGTCCGGATGGGGTTTGTACAGCAGGAAGGCGTCAGGATGCGCGGCACGGGCGAACCGCAGGAGCTCGAGATTGGTGCGAATGCCCGCGGCGCCCGCGTCAAGCGAGGCGTCCCCCTCGACCTGGCCGGGAACCAGCACGGCTTCGCGGCCCCCGGTCCCGGGCAGCCTGCCGCGATCGGGCAGGTTGTATTTCGTCAGACCGAGGTCGATGATACGCGATCTCAGCGCGCGGGCACGGGCGATCAGCGGCGCGTTGAACCGGGCCTGCGCCACGATCCGGTCAAGGCCGTTGCCCGGCCCCGGCCGGTAATGCAGCCCCAGATCCGAAATCACCAGCGAGGCGGGCATCACATGGCGCAGCCCCAGGCCGACCGAGCGCAGGAACCCGTCTTCGATGCACAGCGCGGAACTGCCGCCGGGGGCTTCGGGCCCCTCGCCCCAATACGCGTGCCGCAGATCCCCGGCCCAGGGGCCGGGATCGGTTCGAAAATGCAGCGGTGGGCCATGGGGGCCGGTCAGGAACGGCGCCACGGCGCGGCGTTTCCACCGCGACATGCCGATGGTCGCCGCCGGGCGCGCGTTTTGCCGCGCCGCCGCGTGCAGAAAGGAAAGCGCGTCGAGCCCGGCCTTCAGCGTGGTTTCCCGCCCCGTCCAGGGGCAGTGCCAGATCGACCGGCAGAGCAGATCCTCCGCCGCCCTGTCGCTGCCCGACAGGCCCGCCAGAACCGCCCAGTACCCGGCCGGATGGCCCGGCACGGCGGTGAGGTCGGTCAGGGAGGCGGGGGCGACCCGCGCGAGAGGCTGGCCGGTGGCGAGCCTGAAGTGGTGCCCGCGCCCGCACACGATTACCGATGTTGCGGGAACCGCATCCGATCGCGGCGAGGGCCACCACAGCACCTCTGCCCGGATCCGCGCCAGGGCGTGCCGGGCAGCCGCCCTACCGATGCGGACCTCCGGGCCCAGACAGGCAACCACCGGCCAGCCATCCACAGCCGGCGGCAGCAGGGCCCCGCGCGTCGCGAGTGCGATCGCCATCCTGACAGACCGCACGCCGCTCATACACGATCCCGGATATTGGCGAGGATCAACACCGAGAGAATCCAAATGACCAGGGCCCCGCCAAAGACCAGCCCCACGATCAGCAGACGCTGGGGATACTGGGCCTCGTCCGCCTGGGTCGGGCGCACATGCACCGCGAGATAGCGCTGGGTGCGGCGCGCATCTGCCTTGGCGGTCTGCAGGCTGGCGAGCGCGTTGGTATAGGCGGTCTGGGCAAACTCCCGCTCGACCTCGAGTTCCTCGAAATCGCCCATCAGATCGGCGAGCGATTTATCGGTGCCCGCCGCCGCCTCGGTGCCCTTGCCAAAGCGCCGGCGCTCCTCCTGGATGCGGCTCTCGAGCACGGTGATCCGGTTCTCGAGCCGCTGCACCCTGGGGTCGGTCGGTTTGGTGTATGAGAGCGCCACCTTGCGGTCGACGCGGGCCTTGGCCAGTTCGCCCTCCAGCGTCGCGATCAGGCCCATCGCGATGGCGATCTGGTTTTCGGCATTGGCCTTTTGCTCGACATCGCGGAACGCGCGGATCCGGCTGCGGATGGTTTGCAGCCGCGCCTCGGCAACCTTGAGCTCCCGTTGGGCAAAGCCGACCGTGTCCTCGCGCGCGGCGCGCGATATGTCGTTCACCAGACCTGTCGCATGGGTCAGGATCGCCCGGGCGATCCGGGTCGCGCTGTCGCGGTCAAAGCTGCGGACCTCGACCGTCACGATGCCTGACAGCGTGTCGTAGACCACCGGGACCTGCCAGTGCCAATAGCGCACCAGATCCTCGGTCGAGGCATCTGCTCCCAGCGAGAAGACCCAGTCGCCCGGCGCCCGGTTGAAGACCTCGCGCAGGTCGATCTCGGCATTCACCTCCTCGACGATCTGCTGGCTGCGCAGAAAGTCGTAGATCACATAGCTTTCGGTCGAGAGCACGGGGCTGTGACCCCCCGACATCGCGCCCAGCAGGTCCGGCGCGGGCAGCGCCTGCTGGCTGGTGCCGCTGCGCACCGAAAAGGCGAGATGCGACTGGTACTGATCCGCCGCGATCTCGGCCATGTACCAGGCCGCGATCGCCGCAGGGGCCAGCACCGCCACCAGAAAGCTCAACGCCAGCGGCCAGGCCCGGCGGCGTTTCGGCACGCTCCTGACCGCCTTTAGCACCCGTTTGGGCACCGGCAGCTGTTGCGATGTCTTGCGCAGCGCCTTGCGCCCCTTGCGGCGTTTCGCGGGCGGTTGGGCGATCTCGATCTCGGCGTTCATGCGGCCCCCTGTCTGAGGTTTGACCCGCGCGCATCGGCGGGGATATCGAGGTTGTCCATATGCGCGGTGATCCCCCGCTCGAGGTCCCCGAAAAAGCTGAGACGCCCGCCCTCGACCACCAGCGCGCAATCGCAGAAATCGCGGATCATGTTCATGTTGTGCGAGACCATGATCAGGTTCGAGCGCCGCAGCCGGGCGTTCAGATAGTCGCGGCACTTGACCCGAAAGCTCTGATCGCCGGCGCCGATCACCTCGTCCACCAGATAGGTGTCGAAATGGACCCCCATGCTGAGCCCGAAGGCCAGCCGCCCGCGCATGCCGGTCGAGTAATGCGCCACCGGCACGTCGAGATAGGTGTCAAGTTCCGAGAACTCCGCCACAAACGTCATCAGGTCGCGGGTATCGCGGCCATAGATCCGCGCGACAAAGCGGATGTTCTGCGCCCCGGTCAGCGCGCCGTGCAGCCCGCCCTTGTGACCCAGCGGCCACGAGACGGTGCCCCGGCGGTGCACCTGCCCCTCGTCGGGTTCCACGGTCCCGGCAATCAGGCGCATCAGCGTCGACTTGCCGGCACCATTGCGGCCCAGCAAGGCGATGTTGCGGTCGCCGGGCAGCTTGGCCGAGGCATCGTCAATGATCCGCCGCAGCCTGCCCGCGGCCGGATAACGCTTGGTGACACGGTCAAGGGTGATCACTGTTCCGTCAACCTCGCGCGATAGGCCCTGAGAAAGAACAGCCCGAGCAACAACGTCAGCACCGAAACCAGCCCGACATAGGCAAGATCGATATCCGCCCCCTCGTAATTGGCATAAACGCCTGTGCGCATCAGCGAGACCGGGTGCACCACCGGGTTCCAGTGGATGACCGCGCGCATCTCGGGCGGCAGCAGCTCGGGCACGTAAAAGATCCCCGAGACGATGAACAACGGATGGGTCAGGATCAGATAGACCCGCTCCCATGCGGGCGAGACGTGAAACAGCACCGCATTCAGCGCCCCCACCCCCAGCCCCAGTATCGAGGCCAGCAGCACCGCCGCGACAATCACCTCGACGCTCAGCTTTGGCGCATAGCCCGAGATCATCAGCGCCCCGGCCAGCACCACCACGGCGATCACGGAATTGGTCAGGAATTGCAGCAGGAACCGGGCCAGCACGGTGTCGGTCGGCGTGACATTGGGATAGGTCAGCAGCGACTGGTTGTAGCGCACCGACGCGGCCGTCACCGCCGAGATGTTGCGAAAGATGTAATAGGGCAGAAAGCCCGAGGCATAGAACAACGGAAAGCTCGGCCCCAGCGGCGGCGAGCGCGACATGAAGATGAACAGGGTCGACAACAGCGCCACATAACCCACCGGCTCGATCAGGGCCCAGGCAAACCCGGCAGACGTGCGGCCAAAGCGGGTCGCCATCTCGCGCATCATCAGGGCAAAGAGGGTCCGGATCTGCGCTTCCAAGGGGCATCCTTTCGGCCGGGCAGCATGGGCTGTGGTTTCGTCAAATGTCGCGCCTGCGGTTTAAGATCGCGTTAAGCGTGTTTTGGCTATTCGTTGACGGGCACCGGACGGGCCGGCGAGGGAGCCGATGCGACAGATCAATTTGCCAGGGGCGGGCATATTCGACACCGCCAACCCGGACTTCGTCCGGTTCGAGCCTGACCCCGCGGGCAACAAACTGCTTTGGGTCGTGGCCTCGCATGTGAATGTCCCGGCGGGAAAGTTCGCTCAGAGTCATGTCTTTGCACACGTGCCGGGGGCCAAGCTGTTCCTGAACTGCGCAGACAACGCCTGGTATCAAAACGGCCTGGGCGGCCAGATCCGCGGGGTGCGCGAACTCGTCACCGCGATCGGCCAGTTTTCAGAGGGGTTCGAGACGACGCATTTCGTGGGCCATTCCATGGGCGCCTATCTGGCGCTGATCTGCGCCCATGAGTTCGACCGGGGCGGGCACCTCGTCGCCACCAGCCCTGAGCCTGTGCTGTGCCGGCGCGCCTCGCGCAGCCGCGACAACCACGTCGCGCCCCGGTTCGGCTGGCGTGATCTGATCCGGCGGTACCGGCGGCAACCGCTGCGCTGCGCGGGTGTCACCGTCTTTGGCGCCCACGACCCCGTTGATGCGGGGTTTCTGGCCCAGGCGGCGGCGCATCCCGGTTTCTACGGCACGCTCGCCAGCGTGCCGCATCACCACGGCGTGACCGAGTATCTGACCGGCAGGCGCCGCTATCTCCAACTCCTCACGGCGCCCGGCGAGGAGATCGCCCGGCTCACCGATCGCGGGCTGGCAACTGTGCCGCCGGGCCCGGAAACCGCCGCCCGGTTTGCCCGGTTCAACCGCACCTATATCAGGATGCGCGAGGGCAGCTGGGACGCCGCAGCCAGGCTCGCCAGCGCGGATACCGGCTGGGAGAATGCCGGATGGCAGGCGCTCTCGGCCACCATCTTTCGCCAGCGGCGCGATCACCCCGGCGCGGTCGCCGCGGGCAAGCGCGCCTTTGGCCTCGCCCCTGCCCAGCCGATCTTCGCCCGCGAATACGCCCTCGCGCTAATCGCCGCCGGCAGGGGGAGAGAGCTGCGCCGCCTGCACCAGCGGCTGAGCAAACGCAAGACCAGGCCGCCCGCGCTGGTGCGGATAACCACCGAGATCGAGCGCAGCGGCCTGCTCGAAACCAGAATCGCCGAAAACCGGTCGACAACACCGGCAAAACGCCCCGATTGGGCCACCGGTCTCGCGGCGTTTGAACGGGCGCGCGCGGCGCATCAGCGCGCGCGGACACATCTCGGCTTTGCCCGCGCCGTGGCATCGGCTTTCCCCTGCGCGCGCGCGGACCCCGACCTCGCCCATGCCATGATCGACACGCTCGTCGCGGCGGGCCTGCGCCAGACCGCCGTCACGCTGCTCGAAGGGGCGGGTTTCGCCGGCGCGCCCGGGCTGGCCCAGCGCGTGCGCCTCCTGCTCCCCAACCCGGTGGAAAGGCATTTCGATGGCAACTTTTATTGACGAACGGATGCGGTTCTTTTTCGTCCATGTGCCAAAGACCGGCGGCATGACGGTTTCGCGGTTCTTCGAACGCAGTGGCGGGCGGCACTGGCGGCTCAACCGCTCCTATCTGAATTCCCGGATCGGCATCCATGACGGGGTGGAACAGGTCACCCGGCTGCTGGGCCCGGCAACGGCGTCGTATTTCTCGTTTGCCTACTACCGCAACAGCTGGGACTGGGCCTATTCCCTCTATCGCTATGTCCGGCGAACGCCCGGCCATCCCCGCCATCACCAGGTGCGGGATCTGGATTTCAGCGACTACGTGCATCAGGTCGCCGACGATTTCTTTCGCCCGCAACGCCCACTGGTCTGCGACACACAGAGCATCGCGGTGACAAGGCTCGAGGATTTCCGCCAGATCGCAACGACGCTGCCCGAAGTCCTCGAGGAACTCGGCTACACGAGCGACCACCTGGCCGCTGAAAACCAGGCACCGGTCGCACGCGCCTATACCGAGGTCTACGACGCCGCGACCCGCGACCGGATCGCTGCGCTCTATCGCGACGATATCGCTTTCTTTGATTTCAGATTCGGCGATTGAGCCGCCGGAGGCCCGCCAGCCCGGCCACCTGTCCCGGGGCGCGCAATCCACGCCTGACCCGCCTGATTTCGCCACCGAAACCGGCCCTTTGTCGCGGCTCCTTTTTCTGCGTTACCGGCTCAAAAACGCCCTTGACCGCATGCCCGCCCATCCATAGGTTCCGCCCGCGTGGGCCCGTAGCTCAGTTGGTAGAGCAACTGACTTTTAATCAGTGGGTCACAGGTTCGAATCCTGTCGGGCTCACCAAGCGTCCTTTTTTCCGTTTAACTTCAATAACCTGTTGATCCCAATAGCCTTCTCAGCCCAGGGTGTTACACAACGGTGTCACACAACGCGGAAAATTTCCCCCTGCCGAAGGCCAATCATATCTGGAAGCGGAACGGTGTTTTTTATGTCCGCAAGAGGGTTCCAACGCATCTCGTTCAGACACTCGGCAGAGCCGAAATCAACAAAAGTCTCAAAACCTCCGACTATCGCGAGGCGAAACGGCGTGCGGTGTCTGAACTCGAGAAGTTCGAGTTGAGCTTTGAGCTGGCCGAAAAGGAATTGGCGAAAGGCAGCCCCGGCAAGCCCTCCAAGATCGAAGAGCTGTCGCTTCGCGATCTCATCGGCATGGTCGATCAATGGTACGAGGACCATCGCGTCGATCTCATGAAGAACTGGTCATTCGTTGCACCCGGGTGCACAGAACCGGAAAAGGTCGATGAGTTGTTGATGGAACGCGATGAAACGATTGTATTGATCACCGATCAGCTCAGGGAAGCGGCTGCAAATGGTGGCCGATATGATCCGGATGAGGTGACCCGCACGACAGATGCAATCTTGATGGATGCCGGATTTCCAAAAGAGCCAACGCTGACCGCACCTAATGGTCAACCGATGGCCTTCA
>JBCCHW010000022.1:0-28509 GCA_039028555.1 Pseudomonadota bacterium
ACGGTTTTCAAGACCGCCGCATTCGACCACTCTGCCACCTCTCCGTTGCGGGCTCTCTAGCCGCTTGCCAGGGATTTGAAAAGATCTCTGTCGCGCCCGGCGGTCAAACGCGTGAGATGTCGCATTGGTCTGGGTGTAATTCGGGATATATGCACACCTATGTCGTATCGGACCCGCAAACTGCTGTGCGCGCTGTTCCTGTTTTTTGGACTGCCGCTCTACATCTTCGCCGCCGTGACCCTGGTCGGGCTTTTCGAGCGGCCGCATCTGGCGCTCGAATTCGCAATCTATGTGGGGCTCGGCGTTTTGTGGGCGCTGCCGCTGCGCGCGTTGTTTCGCGGGATCGGCCGCCCGGACCCGGACAATCCGGACCCCGGCGGCACCAAGCGTCACCCCGCGGGCAAATAGGACGAGAACCGGTCCCGCTCGGTCTGGCTCAGCGCGAACATGCCGTCATCGACCAGCACCAGATCGCCGTTTCGAACCAGCCTGCCATAGCCTTTGATCCGAGCCTCGAGCGAACGGTCGTGATCGCCCGGGATATCGTCAAAGACTGACATCACCTCGCGTCGGGTAAAGGCGTTTTGCCCGCGCACCAGCGTCACCCAGGCGGCTGAGGCAGCCAGCAGATCGGGCGTCGACTCCGAGCCGCTGAGGCGCGACAGATCGACCGCCGAGATGGGATCGGGCTCAAGTTCGCCGACCGCCGAAGCGCTCTCACCTTCACCCGGGGCGCCCATCATCGCGCTCGCGCGGAAGCGGGTCTCAAGCTCGGCCTCGCGCGGGGTCACGTCGGGCTCCGCCATGGCCGGGGGCGGCGCAAAGATGTTGATCGGCGCCGAGGCCGCCGCCGGTTCGGGTGCGTGATCCTCGGGTGGCGCGGCGGGTGGCGCGGCAAAGATGTTTATCGGGGCTTCTTGCGCCTCTGGCTCCGGGTCGCGCGCGAATTCCTCTTCGACCACCGGTTCCGGGGCGGCGTCAGGCGCCGCGTCGATATCCGGCGCTGTCTCCTCGTCTTCGACGACCTCGAACCCAGACAGATCAAGAGGTTCTGCATCGTCGCCGTAGGGGTCATCTTCGGCCACCACAGGCTCGACTGACACCGCCGAGACCGCCTCGTCGGCCAGTTCGGCAGCGGCGGGCCCGGTCCCGACCGGGTCCTCCTGGGGCGGGGGCGCGAAAATGTTGACCGGCGCGTCCGCTGCCGGTTCCGCGGGCGGCGCGGCAAAGATGTTTACGACTGGCTCCGGTTCCGGCTCCGGCTCCGGTTCTGGCTCTGGCTCTGGCTCTGGCTCTGGCTCTGGCTCTGGCTCTGGCTCTGGCTCTGCGGCGAGGCTCGGTTCAGGGGCCAGATCCGTGTCAACCGGCTCGGGCACTTCCTCGGCATCTTCGACATCGTCGATCTCATCCGCCAAATCCGCCAGGGCTTCTTCGGGCTCTTCCGTGACCGGGCCGGGCAGGATGATCGCCTCGGCTTCGGGCGCATCCTCCCCAAGCTCGTCTGCAAAATCCGCGAACGCCCCATCATCCTCGAGCAGATCATCCTCGAGCGCTTCAACCTCGAGCACGTCATCCTCGAGCACATCATCCTCGAACGCGTCATCCTCGGCATCCAGCGGCTGGAGCACCGACGCCTCTTCCCCCTCTGGCGTGTCGGCGGTCGGAGGAACCGGCACCTGATAGTGGCCAAAGATCGGCTCTTCGGGGTCGGCGACATCGCCTGCCGTATCGATCTCTTGCGGCGCTGCCTGATCCGGGGCCTGATCCGGGGCCTGATCCGGGGCCAGCTCTGCGGCCTGCTCTGGGGCCGCCTCTGTAGCCTGCTCTGGGGCCGGATCTGTGGCATCCTCCAATACATCCGCTTCGGGCTCGGGCTCGGGCTCGGGCTCGGGCTCGGGCTCGGTGAAAATCTCATCCGACGTGGTTGCGAAGTCGGCCCGGGCGGTGTCATCGGCCTCGAGCTCTGGCTCGGGCTCGGCCTCGGGCTGGTCCTCAAGCTCGCCCGGCGGCTCCCGCAGGGCGTCAACCGGGGCGGTTTCATCGCTGGCCGCAAACGTTGTCGCGATCGCCGCCGCGCCGGCGGCAAGGCCCGCAGCGGTTGCTTCCATGCCTTCCGACGGTGCCGGATCCTCGGCGTCGGGCTGATCTTCAGCGCCCTCCTCGCCCAGGCGGCGGACCAGCACAAGCCCCGGTACCGCCTCGAAATTTTCATCCGGAGATTGCGCGTCACGTTCTAGCCGGCGCAGCAGGCGCGCCACGACCTCGTCGTCCAACGCCACCGAAACACTGGCCATGCCCGGATTGTCTTCGAGCATGCCCTCGATCGATCGCAACAGGCTGCGCATCGGTGGCAGAGGGTCGTCAAACCCCTGAACCGAAATCGCAAGATCGCCGAGGCGCAGGTCTATCCGCTTGTTTTGGTTGCTCATAAGATGCCCCCTTATCGCCACCCGGTCCGCATGCGAACCTTCCACAAAAGTCTCCGATTTCCCGGTTCCGGTCAAGGCGATGCACCCTGTTGCTCGCATTTCCCGCTTGACGTGGCGCGCGCAGTCCGGGACTGGTCGGACATGGCACATCTAACCGGCAATTGCGGCGATCTTCCGATGAAATACGGCTGTTCTGTCACATTGGTGGGCGGCGGCGCGCTGGATCGCGCGATGCTGGATGCCGCACGGGCCCTCGCGCCGGGGCTGATCGCGGCCGACGGCGCGGCCAACAGATTGCTCGACTGGGGCCTGATACCGGAGGTTGTCATCGGCGATATGGATTCGGTGCGCGACCGCGCGGATTTCCCGCCCGAGACGCGCTTTGTCGAACTGGCCGAACAGGAAACCACCGATTTCGAGAAGTGCCTCTATGCGACCCAGGCGCCGCTTTATCTCGCGGCCGGGTTCACCGGGCGGCGGCTCGACCACACGCTGGCGGTCTTTCATGCGATGCTGCGCAACCCCGACAAGACCGTGATCCTGATCGGCGAAAACGAGGTGAGCGCGCTGGTTCCCGCCAACCGTTTGATCCGGCTGAATGTTGCGCCGGGCGCGCGCGTCTCGTTCGCGCCGCTCTTGCCCACCACCGGCTGCGCGAGCGAGGGCCTCAGATGGCCGATCGACGGGTTGGCGATGGAGATGGGAAGCCAGATCGGCACCTCGAACGCGGCCATGGCGGATCAGGTCGCTTTTGCCTTTGACCGCCCGGGGGCGCTGATGATGTTTGAGCACGGCGCGCTGACGGATCTGATCGGTGCGCTGACCGGGCCAGATGCTGCGTGATGACACCGCATCGCGCCGTCAGAGGTTGAATCCGCGCCGCGAAAGCGTACTTGTTCGGGTGAGATGACACGCGTTGCCGCCTTGCTGCCGGCGCTTGCCTGCGCCGCCTGCCTCGGAATTGCCGAGGTCGCCGACCAGTCCACGGTCGACCCCAGCTATGTGTCGGGCGGCGGGTTCTGGAACGAAGGCTCTACCATCTCGGTGGTGGCCAAGGCCGAGCCGCGGGGCGACCGGCTGGCGATCTGCGGGGCCTGGGCGATCAATACGAGCAGCGCGCTCACCGTCGGTTACAACCACGATGTGATCGGCGCGGCGGTGATCCAGCTCGACGGGTCGAACATCATCAACAATCTGCGTTTCATGAACCTGGTCCCCTATTCGCAGAACATCGCCGGCCAGACCTCGAACTGCACGATCACGGATATCGCCTGGGAACCGGACATGAACGACCGGATCGAGATCAGGATCCCGCGCCAGGGGTTCGAGCGTCAGGATCCCACGGGTCAGCCGCTGTTGGTGTTCCGCCAGGGGCCCCTGCCCGTTCTATTCCCCTAGGGCACGGGCTAACAGCCCGGCACGTTGACCGCGAGGCCGCCGGTCGAGGTTTCCTTGTACTTCTCCATCATGTCCCGCCCGGTCTCGTGCATCGTGCGGATACAGGCATCCAGCGAGACCAGATGCTCCCCATCGCCGCGCAGGGCCAGCGAGGCGGCCGACACCGCCTTGATCGCGCCCAGCCCGTTGCGCTCGATACAGGGCACCTGAACCAGCCCGGCGATCGGGTCGCAGGTCATGCCCAGATGATGCTCCAGCGCAATCTCGGCGGCGTTCTCCACCTGGGCCGGGGTGCCCCCCATCGCGGCACACAGCGCCCCCGCGGCCATGGCAGAGGCGGACCCCACCTCGGCCTGGCAGCCGCATTCCGCGCCGCTGATCGAGGCGTTGTGCTTGACGATCCCGCCAATGGCGGCCCCGGTCAGCAGCATGTCGCGGACCCCCGCCTCATTGGCGCCCACGATATGGTCGCGGTAATAGCGCAGAACCGCCGGGAACACCCCCGCCGCGCCATTGGTGGGCGAGGTCACCACCTGCCCGCCGGCCGCGTTCTCTTCGTTCACCGCCATGGCATAGACCGACAGCCAGTCATTGGCGACATGGGGCATCTGCAGGTTGGTGCGCCGCTCCTCCTGCAACTGGGTGTGGATCTTCATCGCCCGGCGGCGCACATTCAGACCGCCCGGCAGGATCCCGCCGGTGGCGAGGCCCCGCTCGATACAGGCGGTCATCACCGCCCAGATCCGGTCGATGCCCGCATCCAGATCCGCCCGCGATCTCCTGGCCTCTTCATTCGCGCGTTTCATCTGGGCGATCGACAGGCCCGAGGCGGCGGCCATCGACAGCATTTCCCCGGCGTTGTGAAAGGGGTAGGGCACCGGGGCAGCGCCATCGGCCAGCGCGGCGCGCCCGTCATCGCCCATCTCCGCCTCGGTCAGAACAAACCCGCCGCCGATCGAGTAATAGGTCTCGCGCGCATAGAGATTGCCCTCGTCGTCCCAGGCGCTCAGCGCCATCGCATTGGCATGAAGCGGCAGGGCGGGGCCGAAATCAAAGACCATGTCGGCATCGGGGTCAAAGGCGAGTGCCCCCAGCCCCGGCGGCGAAATCTGCCGGGTGCGGGCGATCTCGGCCAGCGCCGCCTCGGCGGCGTCCGCATCCAGCGTCGCGGGCTCGAACCCGGCAAGGCCCAGGATCACCGCGCGATCGGTTGCATGCCCGCGCCCGGTAAAGGCCAGCGAGCCATGCAGGCGGCAGCCCAGCCGCGCCAGCGCGCGCGCGCCCGGCACGCGGTCGCCATGGCGCAATTGCTCCAGAAACCGCCCCGCGGCCACCATCGGGCCCATGGTATGCGAGCTCGACGGGCCGATGCCGATTTTGAAGATGTCAAAGATCGAAAGGAACATGGCTATCCCTGCTGGTGTCCTCGCCCCTTCTAGGGCGCTCTTTTGCAGCGCACCAGACCAAACCCGACCGACGGGAGATCTGGCGCGACCCGGCTGGCCGGGTATGATGCGCCGTGATTCCCTATCGGAGCTTTTCATGACCGACGATCTCTCGCCCACCGACCGGGCCAAACGCGCCTCGGCGCTCGGCGCCCTTGCCCATGTGGAGGCAGGGATGAAGGTGGGCCTTGGCACCGGATCCACCGCCGCCTTCATGGTGGACGAACTCGGCAAGCTGGTGGCGGGCGGGCTCGACATCGTGGGCGTGCCGACCTCGTCGCGCACGGCGGCACAGGCCCGGGGGCTCGGCATCCCGGTCACGACGCTCGAAGAGGCGGGGCGGCTCGATCTTACCATCGACGGGGCGGACGAGTTCGACCCCGCCTTCAATCTGATCAAGGGCGGCGGCGGCGCGCTGTTGCAGGAAAAGATCGTGGCGAGCGCGTCCGAGCGGATGATCGTCATCTCCGACCCCTCCAAAGAGGTGGCGACGCTGGGCGCCTATCCGCTGCCCATCGAGATTGTCCGCTTTGGCTCGGGCCTGACCGAGCTGCACATCGCCGCCCTGCTGGAACAGGCCGATGTGGGCGCGCGCAAGCTGACCTGGCGGATGGAAGGCGACGCGCGCTTTGTCACCGACGAGGGGCACTATATTCTCGACGCTCATCTCGCGCGCATCGGCGACCCGCCGGCGCTCGACACGGCGCTCAACATGATCCCCGGCGTGGTCGAAAGCGGGCTCTTCTGCGGCATCGCCAGCGATGTGATCGTGGGCCTGCCCGACGGCACCACGCGGGGACCGGGTGGGTGAAGCCCCGGTCGGATGCGGTCGTTTGTAACCTCGCTCACAACAGGTTGATCCACCTTGAGACCGCCCGGGCGGCACCGTATATCCCGCCCCGATCAAGACCGTGCCATCACGCAGATTACAGACGGAGCTTCCCATGAGTGATTTCGACTATGATCTTTTCGTCATCGGCGGCGGCTCGGGCGGGGTCCGCGCCGCGCGCATGTCGGCCGAGTTCGGCGCCCGGGTCGCGCTGGCCGAGGAGTTTCGCTATGGCGGCACCTGTGTGATCCGGGGCTGTGTACCGAAAAAGCTGTTGGTCTATGCCTCGTCGTTCTCCGAGATGTTCGAGGACAGCCGCGGGTTCGGCTGGTCCGAGGTCGCCCCGACCTTTGACTGGGCGGTGATGCGCGCGCGCAAGGAAGCCGAGATCTCGCGGCTCGAAAACATCTATCTCGGCAACCTCGGCAAGGCCGGGGTCGAGACGTTCCGCCAGCGCGCGGTGGTGACCTCGCCCCACAGCGTGCGCCTGGCCGATGGGAGCGAGATCCGCGCCAAACACATCCTGGTGGCCACCGGCGGGCATCCGTTTATCCCCGAAACGCCGGGGATGGAGCTGGCGATGACCTCGAACGAGATCTTTGACATCGAGGCACTGCCCGAAAACGTGGTTATCGCGGGCGGCGGCTATATCGCCTCGGAGTTTGCCGGCATCTTCAACGGGCTCGGCGCGAACACGACCCAGATCTATCGCGGCGAGGCGATCCTGCGCGGTTTCGACACCGATCTGCGCAGCCATGTGGCCGATGCCATGGTCGCGCGCGGCATTGATCTGCATCTGAACAAGGAAATCTCGGCCATCACCGGAACGCCTGGCGATCTGAAGGTCAGCTTTACCGATGGCAGCACCCGCGACGCCAATGTCGTCATGTTCGCCACGGGCCGCAAACCCAACACCAAGGGGCTGGGGCTGGAGACCGCCGGGGTGCATCTGGGCAAAAAGGGCGAGGTGATCGTCGATGCGTTCTCGCAGACCAACATCCCCTCGATCCATGCCGTGGGCGATGTGACCGACCGCATGGCGCTGACACCTGTCGCGATCCGCGAGGGCGCGGCCTTTGCCGAGACCATCTTTAACGGCAATCCGACCAAGCCCGACCACTCGATGGTCGCAACGGCCGTCTTTACCCAGCCCGAGATCGGCACCGTGGGCCTGACCGAGGATCAGGCGCGTGACGAGGGCCCGGTCGAGATCTACCGCGCGGCCTTTCGCCCGATGATGAACATCCTCGCCGGGCGCGACGAGCAGATGCTGATGAAGCTGATCGTCAACGCCGAAACGCGCAAGGTGCGCGGCGTGCATATCGTGGGCCACGGCGCGGGCGAGATGATCCAGATGGCGGGCATCGCGGTCAAGATGGGCGCCACCAAGGAGGATTTCGACCGTACCGTCGCCGTCCATCCCACCGCGGCCGAGGAACTGGTGACCATGAAGACGCCTGTCGGCTGATAGAGAGCCCTGCCCCTTGATCCCGCAGCAAAGACGCCCACTTTCCTCGGGGTGGCGGAAACGTGCCCCTTCCTGTTAACAAGGGCGCCGAATCGCGGCCGACAAGACCGGACCAGCAAGGATAAGGATCACGATGCCATTTAACAGCAACAACAACGGGGGCGGCGGCCCCTGGGGCGGCGGCAACAAGGGGGGCGGCCGAAATCCCTGGGGCGGCGGAGGCGGCTCCGGCGGTGGCGGGGGCGGCGGCGGCGGCGATCAGGGCGGCCCCGATCTCGACGAGTTGCTGCGCCGTGGCCGTGACCAGCTGCGCGTTGTGCTCGGCGGCAAGGATGGCGGGCGTCCGACCCGCGGCGGCGGCGGAGGCAACGGGCCGAACCCGCGCTTTATCCTTTTCGGCGGCCTGGCCGTGCTGGTGGTTGTCTGGCTGTTCAACTCATTCTATCGCATCGACACGGGCGAGGAATCGGTCGAGCTGACCTTCGGCAAATACTCCCATACCGGGACCGAGGGTCTGAACTTTGCCCCCTGGCCCATCACCACCTACGAGATCCTGCCGGTGACGCGGGAAAACTCGATCGACATCGGCAAGGGCTCGGGCCAGCGCGGCGGCGAAAAGGGCCTGATGCTGACCGGCGACGAAAACATCGTCGACATCGATTTCTCGGTGGTCTGGAACATTTCGGATGCCAAGAACTTCCTCTTCAACCTCGCCGACCCGAACAAGACCATTCAGGCGGTGTCGGAATCGGCCATGCGCGAGGTGATCGCGCGCTCGAACCTCGCGACCATCCTGACGGTCGACCGGGGCGCGATCGAGGCTGACGTGAAAGAGCTGATCCAAAAGACGCTCGATACCTATGACTCGGGCGTCTTCGTCATTCGTCTGAACTTTGAGCGCGCCGACCCGCCGGCCGAGGTGATCGACGCCTTCCGCGATGTGCAGGCCGCCGAGCAGGACCGCGTGACCGAAGAAAACCGGGCCGATGAGTATGCCAACCGCAAACTGGCCGGCGCCCGTGGTCAGGTCGCCCAGATCAAGCAGGAAGCCGAGGGATACCGCGCCCAGGTGGTCAACGACGCCAAGGGTGAAGCCTCGCGCTTTACGGCGATATACAACGAATACAAGGAAGCGCCCGAGGTGACCCGCAAGCGCATCTATCTTGAAACCATGGAAAAGGTCCTTGGCGATGTCGACAAGGTGATCCTTGACGAAGGCGCCTCGGGCGGTCAGGGCGTTGTGCCCTATCTTCCGCTGAACGATCTTCAGCGCCAGAAGCCAACGACGGGAGCAACCAACTGATGCGTATTCTCCCAATCATCGGGGTGATCATCGTGATCACCGGCGCGCTTCTCTATTCGTCCCTGTTCCGGGTGGATGAACGCCAAAAGGCCCTGGTCCTGCAATTCGGTGAGGTCAAGGAAGTCGCCACCGATCCCGGCCTTTACATCAAGATCCCGCTGATCCAGGAGGTCGCCTTCTACGACGCCCGGATCCAGACGCTCGAGACCTCCGAGCTCGAAGTCACGCCGCGCGACAACCGCCGCTTGGTGGTGGATGCCTTTGCGCTCTGGCGGGTCGATGACGTGGTCCGGTTCCGCCAGCGTGTGGCGACCGAGCTGAACGCGGCCAACCGGCTCGACAGCATCGTCGATGCCAAGCTGCGCGAAGTGCTGGGTCAGGTCGACAGTGCCGATGTTCTCTCGCCCGAACGGACGGTTCTGATGACCCGCATCCGCGATACTGTCCGCTCTGACGCCAAGGAGTTCGGCGTCGACATCGTCGATGTCCGGATCCGCCGCGCGGATCTGCCCGAGCAGAACCTCGCCTTTACCTTTGATCGGATGAATGCCGAGCGTAAACGCGAAGCCGCCGACGAACGCGCCCGTGGTAAGGAGCGCGCCCAGGAGGTTCGCGCCACCGCAGATCGCCAGGCGGTCGAGCTCGTCTCGGATGCCGAGCGCGAGGCCCAGGTGATCCGCGGTGAGGCGGATGCCGAACGCAACAAGATCTATGCCCAGGCATTCGGCAAGGACGCGGAGTTCTTTTCCTTCTACCGCTCGCTGCAGGCCTATGAGCGGGCGCTGAAGGGGCAGAATTCCACCATGGTCATCAGCCCGAACGGCGAGTTCTTTGACTATCTCAAGAACGAAGGCGGCCGACCGGCGAACTGACCCATGGACCTGCTCGCCGCGCTCGCACTGGTTTTCGTGATCGAAGGACTTGCGGTCGCGGTGTTTGCCGCCTCGATGCCGGAACTGCTGGCCTCGATAGACCGGATTACGCCCAGGGAAATGCGCCTGATCGGTGTTGTGATGGCGGGGCTGGGCATAATCGGGTATCTCGCGATCCGATCCTGGTGAAAGATCGGGTGACATCGCGGGTTTGAATTGCCAGACTCACCGGCCAGGCGTCTTTCTGGGCGCGTCCGGGGGAAACGACCAGAACCATCGGTCCGGCATCGACCGGACCACCCCGAATGAGGAGTGACTGATCGAATGCGTGCCATAGCCCTTAGCCGGCGCCAGAACCCGGTTGTTGCCCACCTGACCGCCCTCATCCTGTTGGCGGCGGGCCTGATCGCCCTGCAGGTGCACAATGCCCAGGCGCGGCCTGACAGTTTTGCCGATCTGGCGCAGAAACTCTCGCCCGCGGTGGTCAACATCTCCACCTCGCAGACGGTCGAGCAGCTGCCCGATGGCGAGGTTCCCCAGGTGCCCGAGGGCAGCCCGTTCGAGGATCTGTTCCGCGACTTCTTTGACCGCAACGGCCGCCCGCAAGGCCCGCGTGAGGTTCAATCGCTGGGCTCTGGCTTTGTGATCTCGGCCGAGGGGTTTGTTGTCACCAACAACCACGTGATCGCCGATGCCGACGAGATCCAGGTGAATTTCTCCGACGGCTCCTCGCTGGTCGCCACCCTGATCGGCACCGACCCGAAAACCGACCTCGCCGTGTTGAAGGTCGAGCCCAAGGCGCCGCTGACCTTCGTCAGCTTTGGCGACAGCGATGGCAGCCGGGTGGGCGACTGGGTGCTGGCCATCGGCAACCCGTTCGGGCTGGGTGGTTCGGTTTCCGCCGGGATCATCTCGGCACGCAACCGCGATATCCAGTCGGGCCCTTATGACGACTACATCCAGACCGACGCGGCCATCAACCGGGGCAATTCCGGCGGGCCGCTGTTTAACATGGCAGGTGAGGTGATCGGGGTGAACACCGCCATCATCTCGCCCTCGGGCGGCTCGATCGGGATCGGTTTCGCGGTCCCCTCCAACATCGCCAAGAACGTCGTCGCCCAGCTGCGCGAATTCGGCGAGACCCGGCGCGGCTGGCTGGGTGTGCGCATCCAGCAGGTCAATGACGAAATGGCCGAGGCGCTGGGCCTCGACGACGCGATGGGCGCGCTGGTCGCCGATGTCAGCCCCGGCGGCCCGGCCGAGGCCGCGGGCATCCAGGCCGGTGACGTGATCATCAAGTTCGACGGCAAGGATGTCGAGGAGATGCGCGACCTCCCCCGCATGGTCGCCGACACCCCGGTGGGCAAGGCCGTCAGGGTCGTGGTCTTCCGCAAGGGCAAGACACAAACCGTCAAGGTCGATCTTGGCCGTCTCGAGGGCAGCGTCGCCGATACCGACCGTGAGCCCGAGGCCGAGGCCGAAGCGGCACCCGAGCCCGAGGACGAGACCGCGCTTGCGGAATTCGGGCTGACCCTGCGCCCGCTGTCGGACGCCGCGCGCAAGCAGTACTCGATCGCGGAATCGGTGAATGGCGTCCTCGTCTCGGCCGTCGAAAGCGATGGCCCCGCGGCGAAAAAGGACGTGGTCGCGGGCGACGTGATCGTCGAGGTCGGCCAGGAGCCGGTGATGACGCCCGAAGAGGTCGAAACCCGTGTCGAGGAAATCCAGGCAAAGGGCCGCAAATCGGTGCTCTTCCTGATTCAAAGCGGCGAAGACCTGAAATTCGTGCCGATCACCTTCACCGAGTGATCCGACACCAAACCGCACCGGGGCCCGGCGACCGGGCCCCTATTCGAGGGTGGCAATAACCGTTGCCTTTGGGGAAAAGCGCCATGAGAACGTCTGAAAGGATCAACAACATCGTCACCGGCGGCGATGATGGCTGGAGCGTCTTTTACCGCGCCCGGCGCCTGCAGCGCGAGGGGCATCCGGTCACCATGCTCTCGATCGGGGATCATGACATCAAGACCGACCGGATGATCCTGAACGCGATGACCGCCTCGATGGATGCGGGCAATCTCGGCTATTCGCCGGTCGAGGGCAGCCACGGCCTGCGCTCGGCCATTGCCGAGCGGGTGACGGCGCGCACGCAGACACCGGCGCATGAGGGTCATATCGCGGTCACGCCGGGCGGTCAGTCGGCGCTTTTCTGCGCGATGATGGCGACGCTGGACCCGGGCGAAAGCTGCCTGCTGCTCGACCCCTATTATGCGACCTATGAACAGACGATCCGCTCGGCCTCGGCCCGGCCGATCCCGGTTGCCTGCCGCGCCGAGGACGGGTTTCAGCCCGATGTCGACGCGATTGCCGCCGCGATCGAGCCCGACACGCGGGCGATCCTGATCAACACGCCCAACAACCCGACCGGTGCCGTCTATCGGCGCGACCGGCTCGAGGCGCTCGCAACGCTCTGCACGCAACGCGGCATCTGGGTGATCTCGGACGAGGTCTATGATACTCAGGTCTGGCAGGGCGACTATGTGTCGACCCGCGATCTGCCCGGGATGGCCGAGCGTACGCTGGTGGTGAACTCGCTCTCGAAATCCCATGCCATGACCGGCTCTCGCATGGGCTGGGTCGTGGCTCCCGAAGGGGTGCAGGCCCGGATCGCCGATCTGTTGATCGCCACCAATTACGGCCTGCCCGGCTTTATCCAGGACGCAGCGGAGTTTGCCGTGCGCGAGGCGCAGGCGGCCGAAGACGCCGTGGTCGCACGCTATCGCCACCGCCGCGACGCGGCGCTGGCGGCCCTGGGCAACGGTCCGGGCTTTCGTCTGGTACCGCCGGAGGGGGGCATGTACATCATGCTCGACATCCGCGAGACCGGGCTCACCGGCGACGACTTTGCCAACCGGCTGCTCGATGCCGAGCTGATCGGCGTGATGCCGGGCGAGAGCTTTGGCAAGGCGACCGCCGGGCATCTGCGCATCGCGCTGACGGTGCCCGAGGCCGAGTTGACCGACGCCCTCGCCCGAATCGCCCGGTTCGCCGCAAAGATGATGGAAGCTCAACCCGCCTGAGACCGTGAGGCACAGATGATCGAGTCCTCGGCCCTTGTCACCTATTCGCTGATCGTGCTCGGCTTCGCCTTTCTTCCGGGGCCCGCAACCCTGTTGTCCGTTGCGCGGGCCACCAGTTCGGGCACGCCGGCCGGCATCGCCACGGCGGCGGGTGTCGCGGTTGGCGACATGGTGCATACGCTGATGGCGATCATCGGCATCTCGGCCATTATTGCGGCCTCGGCGCTGCTGTTCAGCATCGTCAAATATCTGGGCGCGGCCTATCTGGTCTATCTGGGCCTGCGCGCGATTTTCGACCGCACGCCGGTGGATATGTCGCAGGGGCGGCTGCCGATCACGCCCGGGCAAGCCTTTCATCAGGCGATCCTGGCCGAGGTGCTGAACCCCAAGACGGCGCTGTTCTTCCTCTCGTTCCTGCCGCAATTCGTCGACCCGGCGGCGGGCAGCGTCGCGCTGCAACTCGCGCTGCTCGGCGCGATCTTTGTGGTGCTTGGCATGACGGCGACGATGGCATTCGCGCTGTGTGCAGGGGGCCTGGGCCGGGTGCTGCGGCGCCATCCCGGCGTGCTGAAATGGCAGGGCAAGGTCGTCGGCAGCCTCTATTGCGCGCTCGGCGCGCGCCTCGCCCTGCAAGAGCGCTGAGGCCCTATCCGTTTGAGAGCCCGCACCAGCAGGGGCGGGAGGTCAGAGCCCCGCCCGCAAAGCCGCCCGCTCAGAGGCCCTTGGCGATATAGCTGTCGGCCACCCGTTCGATCGCGATGATATAGGCCGCCGTGCGCAGATCGGGCACGTTCGCGCGGGAATTCCAGATCTCGCTCATGCCCTGATAAGCCCCGCGCATGGTGTCGTCGAGGCCCGAGCGGACCAGCTCCATCTCGTCCGCCCCGCGCAGATAGCGCGTTTTGAAGCTTTCATCCAGGGTCGAGCCGGTGACCCGCTCCAACTCGTCGATCAACAGCTGATGGCGGCCCTCCTCCTGGCGCCGCTGCATCCGGCCGAACCGGATATGGCTGAGATTCTTGACCCACTCGAAATAGCTCACCGTCACCCCGCCCGCATTGGCGAAGAGATCAGGGATGATCACCACGCCCCGGTCGCGCAGCTGGTCATTGGCGCCCGCCGTGATCGGCCCGTTGGCCGCCTCGATGATCAGCGGCGCCTTGATGCGCCCGACATTCTCGAGATTGATCACGCCCTCCAGCGCGGCCGGGATCAGGATATCGCATTCGCGTTCCAGCACCGGCGCGCCGGTCACCGAGTGGGTGCCGCCGGCAAAGCCGGTGACGCCGCCGGTCTCCATGATATGCTGGCGCAATGCCTCGACATCGATGCCCTCGTCATTGGCCACCGCGCCGTCGCGCTCGATCACTGCGATGACCTTGCAGCCATCCTCCTCCGACAGGAATTTGGCCGCGTGATACCCCACATTGCCAAGGCCCTGCACGATCACCCGCTTGCCGCCCAGGCCCGGGGTCAGCCCGGTCTTTTCGACATCCCCGGGGTGGCGAAAGAATTCCTGCAGCGAGTACTGCACGCCGCGCCCCGTCGCCTCGACCCGGCCGCGGATCCCGCCCGCGTTCAGCGGTTTGCCGGTGACACAGGCGCGCGCATTGATTTCGGTCGTGTTCATCCGCGCGAACTGGTCGGCCATCCAGGCCATCTCGCGCTCGCCGGTGCCCATATCGGGGGCGGGCACGTTCTGGCTGGGGTTGATCAGGTCGCGTTTGATCAGCTCGTAGGCGAAACGCCGGGTGATGCGCTCCATCTCGTCATGCTCCCAGTCGCGCGGGTCGATGCGCAGCCCGCCTTTCGAGCCGCCAAAGGGCACCTCGACCAGCGAGCATTTGAACGTCATCAGCGAGGCCAGCGCCTCGACCTCGTCCTGATGCACCGCCATGGCAAAGCGGATGCCGCCCTTGACCGGCTCCATATGCTCGGAATGGACCGAGCGATAACCGGTAAAGGTATGGATCCGCCCGCGCAGCTTGACGCCAAAGCGTACCGTGTAGGTCGAGTTGCAGACCCGGATCTTCTCGGCCAGACCTTCGGGGAGGTTCATCAACTCCATGGCCTGGTCGACCATGATGTTCACACTCTCGCGAAAGCTCGGCTCGGTCGGCTTGGTAGGGGCAATATTCATGACGGTCCTCCCGACTCACTCATGCCTAAAAAATGGGCACCCTATTACAGGCATGAGGTGAGCTTACACCGCAAGCGTAAAGTATCGATGTCAGCCCCTGCGCTTGGCCCGCCGGGTTGGCAGGGCGGTGGCCGGATCGTCGGGCCAGGGGTGTTTGGGATAGCGTGCGCGCATCTCCTTGGCGACATCGCGATAGGAGCCCTGCCAGAACCCCGGCAGATCCCGCGTGGTCTGCACCGGGCGCCCGGCGGGCGAGAGAAGCTCGATCACCAGGGGCCTGCCTGCCGCCATGGGATGGCGGGTCACGCCAAACAGCTCCTGCACCCGCAGCCGGATCATCGGGCTTTCGGCCTCGTAGTCGATCAGGGTTCTGGACCCCAGGGGCGTCTCGAAATGGGCCGGCACGGCCCGGTCGATCACCTGCACCTGTTCCCAGCTGAGCGACTCGCGCAAAAGCTGGCCGAGATCCAGCGCCGATGCCTCCCCGATCCGGCGCATGCCGGCCAGATGCGGCACCAGCCAGTCGTCCAGGGCCGCGAGCAGCCCTGCATCCGACCAGTCGGGCAGCCCGTCTACCCCGTTCTGCGCGGCCCAGCGCAGCCGGGCGCGCAAGGCCTTTGCCCCCTTGCCCCAGCTCAGAGCCTCAAGGCCGCGCTCCCGAATGCCCGTGCCCAGTGCGGTGCCCAGCAGCTCGGGCGGCACCTCGCGCCAATGCTGGTCCGAGAGGGCAAGCGCCCCGAACATCTCGCGCCGCCGCGCCTCGACCTGGCGCGTCCGGCGGGACCACTCGGCTGTTTCGACCCAGCTGATCTGATCGCCATAGACCGCGCGCAGATCGGCCTCGGCCAGTGGTGCGGCGAGCCGGATGGTCGCCTCGCGCGCCGCATCTTCGAGTTCGGCGGCAACGATCAGGCGCTGCCCGGCAAGGGCGTCGCCCGGCGCCATCACCGCGCCCCGCCCGCCCGAGAGCAGATAGCGCGGCGCCTCGCCGGGGCGGCGCAGGCCCACCCGGTCGGGATAGGCGAGCGCCAACAGCATCCCCGCCGCCTCGCCCGCCTTTGCCGGGTTGGCGCGGGCCCTGGAGAGCCGGCGCGCTTCAGCGCCGATCCGGCTTGCCGCCGCGCGGTCGATGCGATGGGGCGTCTGCGCCTCCAGTCCGCCCGGGTCGAGAACACCGCGCAGCCGCAGCGCCAGATCGGCAGGCGGACGGCCCTTGGCCCCGCCGCGCAGCGGGTCGCGCTCGCCCAGCAGGGCGGCGATCAGGGCCGCTTCGCCCGCGAGGTTTCTCTCCTGCGCCACCGCCATCATATGCGCCAGCCGGGGATGGACGGGCATGCCCGCCAACGTCTTGCCATGGGGCGTGATCGCCGTGCCCTGCAAGGCGCCAAGCCCGGTGAGGAGCCGGCGCGCCTCGGCCAGTGCCGGGGCCGGGGGCGGGTCGAGAAACCGCAGGGCGGCTGGATCGTCGCCCCCCCACAGCGCCAGTTCCAGCGCCAGCGGGGTCAGATCCGTCTCCATGATCTCCGGCGGGGCAAAGCCGGGCAGAGCGCCCTCCTCGCCCCTGGTCCACAGCCGATAGCAGACCCCCGGCGCGGTGCGCCCGGCCCGGCCCCGGCGCTGATCCGCCTCGGCCCGGCTGACCGGCACCGTGACCAGACGCGACATGCCGCTGGCGGGGCTGACCCGCGCCCGCCGCGCGCGCCCGGCATCAACGACGATCCGCACGCCCGCGACCGTCAGCGAGGTCTCGGCAATCGCGGTCGCGAGCACCACCCGGCGGCGCGTGCCCGCCATCAGCACCTGTTGCTGGCGGGCAAAGGGCAAGGCGCCATAAAGCGGCAAGACATCCACCTCCGGCACTCTCGCGGCAAGGATCTGCGCCGTGCGCTCGATCTCTCCCGCCCCGGGCAGAAAGACCAGCGCATCGCCGGGCGCTGTGGCCAGCGCCTCGACGGTCAGCGTCGCCACAGCCTCCTCAAGCCTGGGGCCGCGCTGGTTGGGCCGCCGCCAGGGCTGGTCGAGCCAGCGCGTCTCGACCGGATACATGCGCCCCGCGCTCTCGATCACCGGGCAGCCCCCCATCGCGGCGGCGATCCGGGCTGCATCCAGGGTGGCCGACATCGCCAGCAGCCGCAGATCGGGGCGCAACGCCTCCTGCACTTCCAATGTCAGGGCAAGGCCGAGATCGGTATGGATCGAGCGTTCGTGGATCTCGTCGAACAGAACCGCCGCGATGCCGGGCAGCTCCGGGTCGGCCTGCAACATTCGGGTGAGGATGCCCTCGGTCACCACCTCGATCCTTGTGTCGCGGCCGACCCGGCGCTCGCCCCGGATGCGGTATCCGACAAAGGCGCCCGGTTCTTCGCCCCGCTCCGCCGCCATCCGGGCGGCCGCGGTGCGCGCCGCCAGGCGCCGGGGTTCCAGCATCAGGATCCGGCCCTGGGCCCAGGGGGCGGCGGCCAGTGCTGCCGGAACCCGGGTCGTCTTGCCCGCCCCCGGCGGCGCGGTCAGCACCGCGTTCGGTCGCTCTGCCAGCGCCGCCAGCAGGCGCGGGATCGCTTCGTCAACGGGGAGGGGGACAGGCGCGGTCATCGCCCGGGCATAGCCTGCTTTGAGCCGTGCTTGAAGGGGGCTTGAAGGGGGCTCGACGCGGGCTCGACGCGGGCTCAGCCCTCGCGCTGGCGGATCACCGCCGTTCCGAACGGCGTGCTGCCCATCGCGCGCAGGATCCGGTGGCCGCCATCCTCCAGCGGTTCGAACCAGAACTCAAAGGGGTAATCGGGCTGTTCCATCTTTTTCGGCTTGAACCCGCCGACACGCTGGTAAAGCGCGGGGCAGCGGATCAGACCGGCGTTCTCCTCGGGCACGCCCATCTCGATCGCATAGCGTTTGCGCCCGTCAAAGATCTCGACCGTGCGGTCGCAAAGCGGCGCGCCGGGCGCGAGGTTCAGCGCCCCGATCGCCGCGCTCAGCGGGTCGGCGGTGCCCACCTGTTCGGTCGGCTCGATCTCCCACGGCTTGGGCTTGAACGCCGGCTCGGCACGCAGCACGGCCGGGCGCCCGCCCTGATAGCGCATCTCGACAAACTGGCTTTTGCGGACGTCGCGCGAATTGGCGCGGAAGGTGCCGGTGGCGAGCCCGCCGCCGCGCACCAGCCCCTCGGCCTCGGCCTCGAAGCTGGCCTTGTAGATGGCGCCGATGATCCCCTTGGTCTGCAGGGCGGCGGCGGCGCGATAGCCGTCCTCGCCGATATTGGCATCTATCGTCATCTCGGCGATCCACAGCCCGCCCAGATAGATGTCAAAGACCTGGGTCAGATCCTTGCCGGTCGCGACGCCCTGCACCGGGCCCGCGGCCCCGGTCAGTGTCCAGATCATGATCGCTGCGATGACGCCCTGACGCATGCCTGCCTCCGTGCTTTGCAACCCCGCGCCCCTAATATAGACCACTGGCCTGATCGTGAAAGTCACGAAATGCAGAGGAGCGCCACCCAGATGACAAGCCCCGATATCGCGGATCTTGCCATCCGTGTCATGGCGGGTGAGCGCCGGGCGCTGGCCCGGGCGATCACCCTGGTTGAATCGACCCGCAAGGACCATCGAATTCAATCTGACGAGTTGTTACAACGCATTGGGCGCGACAATTCCGTCGCTGCACCAAAGAGCCTGCGCATCGGCCTGTCGGGAACGCCGGGTGTCGGCAAGTCGACGTTTATCGAAGCCCTTGGGATGAGGCTGGTCGCGCGGGGCCTGAAAATCGCCGTTCTGGCGGTCGACCCCTCGTCGGCCCGCTCGGGCGGGTCGATCCTGGGCGACAAGACCCGGATGGAGCTTCTCTCACGCCAGTCCAACGCCTTTATCCGCCCCTCGCCCAGCCAGTCAGAGCTGGGCGGCGTCGCCCGGCGCACGCGCGAGGCGATCCGCCTGGTCGAGGCGGCAGGCTTTGACATCGTGCTGGTGGAGACCGTCGGCGTCGGCCAGTCAGAGACCATGGTGTCCGAGATGACGGATATCTTCACGCTGCTGATCGCGCCTGCGGGCGGTGACGAGTTGCAGGGCGTCAAGCGCGGGATCATGGAGATCGCCGACCTGATCGTGATCAACAAGGCCGACGGCGCGCTCGCGCCTGTGGCCCGGTCCACCATGAGCGATTATGCCGGCGCTTTGCGCCTGTTGCGCAAGCGCGAGGGCGACCCGGAGGGGTTTCCCAGGGCGCTCACCACCTCCTCGGTCACCGGCGACGGGCTCGATGAGGTCTGGGCAGCGATCACCGAGCTTGATGCCTGGCGCCGCGCCTCGAGCCATCACACCGCCCGCCGCGCCGCCCAGTCGCGGCTCTGGCTGTCGCGGGCGCTGGAGCGCGGCGCGGTCGAGATGGTGACCCGCCACCCAGGTGTCGCAGGCGCCCTGCGCGACCTTGAGGCAGATGTGGCCCAAGGGCGCCTCAGCGCCGAGGCCGCCGCCGACCAACTGCTCGCGGCCTTTCGCGCCGAAGAGTGACGGGGCATCCCGGTGCCCCGCCATTTGGTCCAGACCCCGCTGTTTGAGCAAAGTCCCGGGATCTGACCGGTTCAGTCAGATCCGGTTTCGCTCTAGCTTGCCGGTGTCAGAACAAACTGTTCGACGCCCAGCGAGGCGCCGCCGCCGGTCACGCCCGCGACGCTGACCGGTTGCAGCGTGAACGAGTTCTCGCCCCCGCCCACCAGCACCTTGGCCCCGACACCGACGGCGAGCGCGATATCGGCGCCCACGCCGCTATAGGTGCCTGCCAGCGAGTCCGGCGCCTTGGCCACATCGGTCGGGGCCAGCACCGCCCAGACGATGGTGAAGTCCTGCTTGATCGACAGATCGACGCCATAGCTCTTGATCACGCCATCATAGATCTCGACCGTGCCGTTCGCGCGTTTGAAACTGCAATCGAAGGTCTGCTTGGTATAGACGACGATGTTGCTCACATCCTCGACCTTGCAGGTCAGCGTGCCGACCTCGGCGCCCGATTGGGCGAGGGCTGTGCTGGCGACGACGCTGGCGGCAAGGGCGCAGGGAAACACAAGGGTCTTGATCATGGTGACCTCCAATATGAAAAGCCCGGCAAGACGCCGGCGCTAGCGGCGCATTATCGAAACAACCGCAGCGGGACAAGGATATCATCTCGACGGGCATTGTGCCATTTCGGCACAGTGTTGAGCACCACATGAACGGCGCGACCCCGCCTTGATCGATCTCAAACCGGCCGGTCAATGCGCGCTGGAATCAGGATCTGTTGGCACCGCCCGATATCCCGCCCGATATGCCACCCGGCATCCAGCCCAATGACCGGCGCGGTGGCCGGCGCGCGGATTGTTGCGACCGGCGCAACGGGCAGTCGCCCAATGCGATCCGTCGGGCACCATGCCCGATGCATCCCTTTTGCGTCCCCTTTGCATCCCCGCCGATCAGGGCGGGCAGCGGCGTTCCCGCCAACGCAACAATCCCGTTTCAGTATCCCTTTCCGGGGATCCACTCGGTGCCCGCCAGCGGCACCTGTGCCATGGCGGCGGCCTCGACGGTAATCGCGCAAAGGTCTTCGGGTTCGAGATTGTGGAGGCTCGACTTGCCACAGGCCCGGGCGATGGTCTGCGCCTCGAGCGTCATGACTTTCAGGTAATTCGCCAGCCGGCGCCCCGCCGCCATTGGGTCGAGCCGGGCGGCGAGGCCGGGATCCTGGGTCGAGATTCCGGCCGGGTCCAGCCCCTCATGCCAGTCGTCATAGGCGCCCGCCGTGGTGCCAAGCGCCTGATATTCCTGCTCAAATCGGGGATCGTTATCGCCAAGCGCGACCAGCGCCGCGGTGCCGATGGCCACCGCATCCGCGCCCAGCGCCATCGCCTTGGCCACATCGGCGCCGTTGCGGATGCCGCCCGAGACGATCAGCTGGACCTTGCGATGCATGCCAAGATCCTGCAGCGCCCTCACCGCGGGGCGGATACAGGCAAGGGTCGGCTGGCCCACATGCTCGATGAAAACCTCCTGCGTGGCGGCGGTGCCGCCCTGCATGCCATCAAGCACGACAACATCGGCTCCGGCCTTGATCGAGAGGGTCACATCGTAATAGGGCCGGGCCCCTCCGACCTTGATATATATAGGTTTTTCCCAGTTGGTGATCTCGCGCAGTTCCTGAATCTTGATCTCGAGATCATCCGGCCCGGTCCAGTCTGGGTGACGGCAGGCCGAGCGTTGGTCGATGCCCTTGGGCAGGTTGCGCATCTCTGCCACACGGTCCGAGATCTTTTGCCCCAACAGCATGCCACCGCCGCCCGGTTTCGCGCCCTGCCCCACCACAACCTCGATCGCATCCGCCTTGCGCAGATCGTCCGGGTTCATGCCGTAACGGCTGGGAAGGTATTGATAAACAAGGTGTTTTGACTGGCCCCGCTCCTCGGGCGTCATGCCGCCATCGCCGGTGGTGGTCGAGGTGCCGGCGGCCGAGGCGCCGCGCCCCAGCGCCTCCTTTGCCGGCCCCGACAGCGCGCCAAAGCTCATGCCCGCGATGGTGACCGGAATATCCAGATGCAGCGGTTTCGAGGCATAGCGGTCGCCCAGCACGACATCTGTCGTGCAGGTTTCCCTATAACCTTCAAGGGGATAGCGGCTCATCGAGGCGCCCAGAAACAGCAAGTCGTCGAAATGGGGCAGCTTGCGTTTGGCCCCGCCGCCCCGGATGTCGTAGATGCCGGTCGCCGCCGCCCGGCGGATCTCGCTGAGCGTATAGTCGTCGAAGGTTGCGGATTTGCGCGGCGCGGTGCGGGGGGTTTTCAGGTGCTCGGTCATCAATACGCTCCCGCATTGTCGATGTTGAAGTTATAGAGCTTGCGGGCAGAGCCATAGCGGCGGAATTCCGCCGGATCGGCGTCGTCGATCCCGGCCCTTGTGAGCAGCACCTTCAGCGCCTCCAGATGCTCGGCCGTCATGTCCTTTTCCACGCAATCCGCGCCCAGCGAGGCCACCTTGCCACGCACGTAAAGCCTTGCCTCGTATATGGAATCTCCCAGCGCATCGCCCGCATCACCGCAGACAACGAGGTTGCCGGACTGCGCCATAAAGGCCGACATGTGCCCGATATTGCCGCGCACGACGATGTCCGACCCCTTCATCGAGATCCCGCAGCGCGACGCGGCATTGCCCCGGATCACCAGCATCCCGCCATGCGAGGTCGCCCCGGCATACTGGCTGGCATCCCCGTCGATGATCACCTTGCCCGACATCATGTTCTCCGCCACGCCCGGCCCGGCGGAGCCGTGGACATGGACGGTCGCCGCCTTGTTCATGCCCGCGCAGTAATAGCCCGTGGAGCCCACGACATCGACCTCGACCGGGTTCATCAGCCCGCAGGCGAGCGCGTGCGCGCCGCTGGGATTGGTCACGGTAAACTGTCCGCCCGCCGCCTCGATCAGGGTGCGGTTGACCGCCCGGCGACCCAGTGCGGCAAGGTCGAGATCTGTATTCGCGGCAGCGCTGTGTGCGACATCCATCTCAATGCTCCCAAAAGTAAACGGTGGCGGGTTCGGGCTCCCAGACCCGGGCGCTCTCGATGCCCGGCAGGTTCACCAGCGCGCGGTATTCCGAGCCAAAGGCGACATAGTCGTCGGTCTCGGCCATCACGGCGGGTTTGCAGGCAATCGGGTCGCGCAGCACGCCAAATCCGGTCTCGGTCCCGACCAGAAAGGTATAGAACCCGTCATAGTCCTTGAGCCCGGTTTTCAGTGCCTCGCCGAGATTTTGCCCCTGATCCATGCGCCAGGAGAGATAGGCGGCGGCAACCTCGGTGTCGTTCTCGGTCTCGATCCGCCGCCCGGCGTGGCGCAGCTCCCGGCGCATGTTGTTGTGGTTCGACATCGAGCCGTTATGGACCAGGCACTGATCCGGCGCGGTCGAGAAGGGATGCGCCCCCAGCGTGGTCACGGCACTCTCCGTTGCCATGCGCGTATGCCCAACCGCGTGCCGGCCCGTCATGGTGGAAAGCTGGAACCGGTCGGAGACCTCCCGGGGCAGACCGACCTCTTTGTAGATCTCGATCGCGCGGCCCCGGCTCATGACGCGCAGCCCCGGGCGGGCGTCGGCGAGAACAGCGCGCGCGACGTCTGTCGTTCCCTCATCAAGGCACAGGATCGCGTGGGTCTCGATCACCTCGATGGTGTGAACCGACACGCCCGCATCGCGCAGAACCTGCTCCAGACCGTCAAACTCGGTGTCTGGATCGGCGGATTGCAGGGTCAGCTTCTCCTGCCCTGCCGCGCCGCCGCGATAGATCGCGAAGCCGGCACTATCGGGCCCGCGATCGGACATGGTGATCAGCATGGCGCTCAGATGCGCGCCCATCTCCGCCTCGATGCCTGGCGACTTGGCAAACAGCCCGACAATCCCGCACATGGGGCAATCCTCTCGACTGGGTGATTCCGTGTTGCGCGAATGTGCGCCCGGCGCCCCGAAAAATCAACCAGCAAGAAAAAATTATTCTTCTGAATAGCTGATAACGCTCAGATACCGGATCGGAAGATCGTGCAGCACCTCGGGCCCATGGGGCGCATCGGCATCGAAATAGAGGCTGTCGCCCGGGCGCATGCGATACAGGCGGGCGCCATGGCGATAGGTCACTTCGCCCTCGATCATGTGGAGAAACTCGATCCCGGCGTGCTGGAAGGTCGGGAAGACGTCCGAGGCTTCGGTCAGCGTGATCATGTAAGGCTCGACCACAATATGCGCCCCCGCCGCCGCCGAATGGCCGAGCAGGCGATAGTGGTGCCCGGCCCGTGTTCCGCGCCGCTCCACATCCACGCCTTCGCCCGCGGGCACAAACAACGCCTCGCGATGTTCCTCATGGCGGCGGAACAGCGTGGTGATATGCACGCCAAAGGCCCGCGCGAGCGCCTGAAGGCTGGTGAGTGAGGGCGATATCGCCCCGTTTTCGATCTTTGAGAGCATGCCGACGGAAAGGCCGCTCGCCTGCGCAAGATCGGCAACGGTCAGGTCGCGCTCTTTGCGCAGATCGCGCACCTCGCGCCCGATAGCCGCTTCGAGGACATTACTGGCTGGGGCAACGGTTTGATGCGGATCCTGTTTCAGGCCTGCGTGGGCTGGTTTTCGCGGCGTATCACTCATGATTCGCCACAGTCTATTGCCCCGAATCGCGGCGCAGGCAAGGTTTGCTCCCCAAAGCCGTGCCATAAGAGGTGCAATGGATCACAAAGAATTCCTCGCAGGCCTGACGGCCGATCAGCGCCTGGCACTGACGGCCAGATCCGATCGCCCGGGACTGATCCACCTTGCACAGCACTGGGGCGCGATCGCGGTGATGAGCGTCCTGATCTTCGTCGGCGTGCCGGGATGGCCGCTCTTGCTGCCGGTGCAGGGGGTGCTGCTGGTCTTTCTGTTTACATTGCTGCACGAGACAGCCCACCGCACCCCCTTTGCGAGCGAGCGGATCAATGTGTGGGTCGGCCGGGTTTGCGGTTTTGTGATCATGCTGCCGCCGGAATGGTTCCGGTTGTTCCATATGGCGCATCATCGTTTCACCAACGATCCCGGGCGGGATCCCGAGCTGGGCTTTGAAAAACCCCAAGCCTGGCGCGATTATCTGGTGCATCTGAGCGGGCTCCCCATTCTGAAATCGCATCTGGTGACCCTGATTGACTGCGCCCGCGGGCGGCTGGACGCGCCCTATCTGCCCGCCTCGGCGCATCCGAGGATCCGGCGCGAGGCACAGGTGATGATCGCGCTGTATCTCGGCATCATCATTGCCGGGCTGGTCGGCGGGGCTGTCTGGCTCATTTGGGTCTGGGTCGTGCCGGTCCTGCTCGGACAGCCCTTCCTGCGGCTCTACCTGATGGCGGAGCATGGGCGTTGCCCCGCCGTCGCGGACATGTTCGAGAACACCCGCACAACCTTCACCACGCGGCTGGTCCGCTGGCTCGCCTGGAACATGCCCTATCATGCCGAGCATCACGCGTTGCCAACCGTGCCGTTTCACCGGCTGCCCGCGTTCCATGCCTTGGCTAATCCGCATCTCAAGGTCACGGAGCGGGGATATTGGCGGTTCCACCGTGCCTATCAGAACTGGCTGGGGCGGCCACGCGGCAGACAGGCCGAGTAAGCCCGCGAGGTCGTGCACGGGCGCCTTCTGGGCCCGGCGGCGTCACCAAAGGCTCGATCGAGCCCGGGAGGCACTGCACGTGGCCGGGATCAGGGCTTTTCAAACGTTGGCCCCTCGTCGAGATAGGCGCGGGTCTGCACCATCGGCCCCTCCGGCGCCAGGGCGACGAGGCCGATCTCCGGAGGCTCATCACAGAACAGAAGCTCGGGCGTCCCGGCGGTCGTGTAGGCGACCTGATGGTTCACGCCGCGCTGGATGTGATAGGGGATGCCCCGCCAGACCCCGTGGATCGGCCGGTGGACATGGCCCAACAGCATCATCGCGGGTGGGCGGGGTGCGAGCACGTCATAGAGCGGGTCCCCATCGGCAAGGCGGATACTGTCCATATAAGGCATGCCGAGCGTCATCGGCGGGTGGTGGAGCGCCAGGATCCAGGGGCTCGCGGCCGGAACTTCGGCGATCCGTTGGCCGAGCCAGTCCAGCCGGTCCGAACAGAGCGCCCCGTCCGACCGGGCGGGCGAGTCGATCAGCGTGTCGAGGCAGATCACCGGCCCCTCTGCCGTGGGCACGACAAACTGAATGAACCCGTTCTCATCGACCGGGCTGTCGAATACCTCGCCGAAGGCCGCGCGGCTATCGTGATTGCCAACCATCAGGTGCACCGGCAGATCGAGCCGGGCCAGCACCTCGTGCAACAACTCGTAAGCCGCAACCTCTCCGCGATGGGCGAGGTCGCCGGTGATCAGCACGAATTCGGCATTGGAATGGTCGCGGTTGATCAGTTCGATCGCGCGGGCAAGACGCTCGGCAGGCGACAGCCCGAACAGGGTCTCGCCCGCCGGCACGAAATGCAGATCCGTTATCTGAACAAAGGCCATTGCCTATCCTACCCCCAGCCATCGCGACCGAAGATCCCGGTCAAGCGCGTCGGGCGGGCCCGTCCAGACCGAGCGCCCCCTTTCCAGGATCGTGCATCGGTCGGCGATGGGCAAGAGCTCGGCCAGCGATTTATCGACGACCAGCAAAGCCAGCCCCTGTGCCTTCAGCCGGGTGATGGCAGCCCAGATCTCGTGACGGATCACCGGCGCCAGGCCCTCGGTCGCCTCGTCCAGGATCAAGAGGCGGGGATTGGTCATCAGCGCCCGGCCGATCGCGAGCATCTGTTGTTCCCCGCCCGAGAGGGTCGCGGCCATCTGGCCCGCCCGCTCGGCCAGCCGGGGAAACAGATCATTCACCCGCGCAACCGTCCAGAAACCGGGCCGCGCGGTCGCCACCAGGTTCTCCCTTACCGTGAGATTGGGAAAGCACCGCCGCCCCTCGGGCACCAGGCCGATGCCCAGGCGGGCAATCCGATGCGCAGGCTGGCCGGAAATCTCGCCCCCGTCGAAGCGGATGCTGCCCGCGCGGACAGGGCTCAGCCCCGTGATCGCGCGGATCGTGGTGGTCTTGCCCATGCCGTTGCGCCCCATCAGTGCGACCGCCTCACCCGCGCCGACCACGAGGTCGACGCGATGGAGCGCCTGTGCAGCACCATAGAAAACCGCGAGTTCCCCGACTGCCAGCATCAGGCATCGTCCCCCAGATAGGCCTCGCGCACGGCGGGGTTGTGACGAACGTCATCGAGGCTGCCGCTGGCAAGGATGCGGCCATAGACCAGCACCGAGATCCTGTTGGCAAGGCGAAAGACCGCGTCCATGTCATGCTCGACCAGCAGGATCGGCACCTCGTGGGCGAGACCGGCCAGCAACTCAGTCATCGCCGCTGTACCTTCGGCGCCAAGGCCCGCCATCGGCTCGTCCAGCAGCAGGAGTTTTGGCCGAAGCGCCAGCGCGCAAGCGACCTCGACCTGGCGGCGCTCGCCATGGCTGAGTTGCCCAACCGAGACATCCGCGCGCGCCTCGAGCCCGACCCGGGCGAGCGCCGCCATCGCGGTCTGTCTCAAGACCCGGTCACGCCGCACCGGCCGCCAGAAGCCAAAGGGCGACCCTGCCACGGCCAGCGCCGGAACCAGCACATTGCCCAGCGCGCTCAGATCCATCGTGAGCGACGAGACCTGAAAGGTACGCCCCAGCCCCCGCCGCGCCCGGGCGGCGACCGAGAGCCCGGTAACATCCGCGCCCTCGATCAGAACCCGCCCCGCATCAGGGGCAATCATGCCCGCGACCTGGCCGATCAGGGTGGATTTCCCGGCCCCGTTCGGGCCGATCAGGGCGTGGATCTCACCAGGCAAAAGATCGAGGCTGACGGCGTCGGTCGCGCGCAACCCGCCATAGGATTTCGACACTTCCTGGATCTGCAGCACCGGGTCAGCCATGGCGGGCCTTTCCGGCAAGCGCACCGATCAGGCCACCGCGGGCAAACAGGACAACTCCCAACAGAACCAGGCCGATATAGAGCTTCCAATGCGGGGTCATGCCGCCGATCTGCGTTTCGAGCCCCACAAACAGGATCGCGCCGGCAAGCGGGCCGAACAACCGCCCCACCCCGCCCAGGATCACGATCACCATGATCTCGCCCGAGAGCTGCCAACTGAGCATGTTGGTGCCCGCCGAATTGTTCCAATCGGCATAGAGCGCGCCCGCCAACCCGGTGATCATGGCCGAGATGACAAAGGCGGTGAGCTTGACGGGAAACGGCTCAACCCCCGAGGTCGCCAGCCGCGCCTCGTTCAGCCGCGCCATGGTCAGCGCCGCGCCGAAACGGGCGCCTGTCAGCCTCGCCGTCAACCCGATGGCCACGAGAAGCAGCGCAAACGCCACGAAAAAGAAGTTCAGATCGTTCGAGGTGTCGATCAGGGGCAACTCGTTGCGCAGATAAATCGGCAGACCATCCTCGCCCCCATAGGCCGGAAACGAGATCGCGAAGTAATAAATCATCTGCGCGAAGGCCAGCGTGATCATGATGAAGTAGACGCCCTGGGTGCGCAGGGAGATCGCCCCGATCAACAGGGCCGCCAGCCCTGATACCAGAACGGCAATCGGCCAGATCACCAACTGCGGTAGCTGCAGTTGGAGCCCCTACAGGTGAAAGCACCGGCAGGGATCACCTCGGAATAACTGCCGAAGCTTACGGTGACCGCTTCCTGATCCGGCTGGATGCCGTTGCTGTCGCCACCCAGCGCATAGCGTGACCACGTCCGGAACCCGTCCCCGTGTTGGGAGAACGTTAGTCTTGCGAACTTCGTGTCGAAGCGGCCGAATGGTGCCTGCGCAGTACACGCTACCGGCCCGGCTGCGCGGGAGGTGTGGCCGAACGGTATGCCGCTTTCATTGACGAGCACGTAGGCCGCATAGACCTACTGGCCGCTCTCGCAGTCTAACGATAGGGTTGCCGATTGCCCGAACGCTGTGCAAACACCGGCCTCTTCCCAGGCCGCGGTCTCCAACAGGGTGTCCGTTGGGAGTATGGAGCCGGCCG
>JBCCHW010000023.1:0-28341 GCA_039028555.1 Pseudomonadota bacterium
CCCGGCAGATGCCTGGGTCATCATTTTCTGGCGGGGAGTCGCGGCGGCAGGCTTTACCATCGGTTATCTGTTGATCCGGGGCCGGCTCGGCGCCGAATGGCGCGAGATGGGCGGGCCCGGCTGGCTGGTGGCCGTGATATCTGCCGCGGGGACTTCCGCCTTCATTCCCGCCTTCAAGCTTACGACCATCGCAAATGTCGCCATGATCTATGCGACCGCGCCGTTTCTTGCTGCCGTGATTGCCTGGATCGCGCTGCGCGAGCGGCCGAAACCGGTTGTCGTGGTCGCGAGCCTGCTGGCCTTTGCCGGGGTCTGCCTGATTGTGGGCGGGCCGTCGCAGGGAGGCAGTAGAACCGGCGATCTGCTCGCCCTGTTCATGACGCTGATGATGGCGGGCACGATGGTGGTCTATCGGCGCTGGCCCGCGACACCTGCGGCTTTGCCATCAGCCATCGCGTGCCTTTTGCTATCGCCGCCCGCGCTGATCTTTTCGGCGCCGTTTGCGGTCGATCTCGGGCAAATGCCGGCCCTCGCCGGGTTCGGGCTGGTCTTTGCGTTGGCATCGGTCCTGTTGTCGGAGGGGTCGCGGCGCCTGCCTGCGTCGGAGACCGCGCTGCTGAGCGCGCTCGAGACCCCCTTTGCCCCGGTGCTGGCCTGGCTGGTGCTGGCCGAAATTCCGGCAACCATGTCCCTGATGGGCGGCGCGGTGATCCTGGCCGCCGTCTTTGGCGCCCAGCTGGTGCAAATCACCGGGCGTCGCCGATAGGTGGCCTATTCGATGCCGTAATAGAGCGCCTGCACATGCTCTGCCTCGGCAAAGAACAGCCAGCGCAGGGCGAGCATTCCGGCGACATGGCAGATCAGGGCCAGGACCAGAGCCCAGGCCCCCAGCCCCAGTGCGAGCAAGGCCAGAACGAACGGCAGGACAAAGCCCAGCAACGCGCCGAGCCAGCGCAGCTGATAGGCCCGGGCACGCGCGACCTTGTAGGCCATTTCGTGAAGCAGGTAGTTCCCGCCCGTATGCGGCCCTTCGAACAGGCGCACACCGCCCGGCCGCCCCAGACCGGTGGCCGATGCGATCGTCGAGCCGTCGACCGAGCGTTTTGCCCCCGCCGCCTGGGTCTGCCACCAGACCGCAATCGCCGCGGCGAGGATCAGCACGGGCAAAATCTGCCATAGCCCATGGTCGTCGCCCGCCAGCGCTTGCGCCATCCGGCAGGCGAGAAAGCCACCCGCCAGTCCCAGAACAACAAACAGCACCGGCGTCGGGGTTGCCGACCAGCGCGGCACAGCCCGGATCTGGGCATAGATCATCGCGGTCGCGTATACCGTCGCCGCCGCGAGCGCCGCTGCAAGCCACCCGAGGCCCCAGAAACGCACGCCCCAGAACACCCACGCGGCGGCATAGAGCAAAAAGACCGCCATGGCGGCGAGCATCAGACACCCTTCACGGCTGAGCCAGGATGATCGCCACTGGCTGAACGCCCGCCAGGCATTGGATGGCTTTGCCAGATGCAGGGTCGAACAGGCCCCGCCGATGCCGGTGACGGCAAGCGCCAGCAGGGCCGCGCCCATGCCGAACGCCGGGTCATCGGACCCGAGCCCAAGACCCAGCCACACCATCAGGCCAAGCCCCAGACCGCTGAGAACGGTAAAGAAAATGATCGAGGGCGCCGGATGCATCAGCCGATCCTTTCCAGCGCCTTGTCAAGCCAGCCGAGGAACCCTTTCGCCTCGGGCTCGGCCAGCGAGGCGAGATTGACCGGCCCGGTTTCATGCGCGTCGCGAGGACGTGGGGGCAGATAACGATTGACCGGTTTGGTTCCCTGCTCCGGCATCAGGCCGTATCCGCCGCGTTCGGCGACGATCTCGCTGACCTCGCTGTCGGGGTCGCCCAGATCGCCAAAATGGCGGGCACCGGCCGGGCAGGCCCTGACACAGGCGGGCACGCGGTCTTCCTCGGGCAGGTTTTCGTTATAGATGCGATCGACGCAGAGCGTGCATTTCTTCATCACCCCGGCCTTCTGGTCCAGTTCCCGCGCGCCATATGGGCAGGCCCAGGCGCACAGGCCGCAGCCCATGCAATGATCCTCGTTGACCAGAACGATCCCGTCCTCCACCCGCTTGTAGCTCGCGCCTGTGGGGCAAACCGTGACACAGGGCGCGTCCTCGCAATGCAGGCAGGACTTTGGGAAATGGATGATCTGGGCCGGGCCCGCATCCGGCGTGACTTCATAGGTATGGATCCGGTTGAGCCATGTCCCCTCGGGCTCGGCCCCATAGGCATCCTGGTCCGAGAGGGCCGCGCCATAGCCGCCGGTATTCCACTCCTTGCAGTTCACCGCGCAGGCATGGCAGCCGACACAGATATCCAGATCAATGACGAGACCGAGTTTCCTGGCTCCCGATTCCGGTAGCGTGGTCATGAGGATCCCCCAACAAACGAGATGACTCCGAGGCCGATGAGCACCGCGGCCCCGGCAAAGACGAGCAGGTCCGAGCCGCGGCTGCGGACCCTCGGACCTGAAAACCATTTCTGCAACAGCCAGACCTGGAACTGTTTGCGAAATTCCTTGTCCATCGGCCCATTGGCGAGCGGATGGGCATCAGATCTCAACTCGGCGATGAAGCGGTCGCGCTGGCCACGCAGCCAGAACACGCCCGCCACCACGATCAGAACAGCGAGACAAAGCCAGAGGGCCGGAAAGCTCATGCGCCGCCCCCTTGTGCCCGGGTGGCAAAGGCGGCGAGTTCTGCGTTGAACCGGTCCGGCCGCTCCCAAAAGGGGCAATGGCCCGCACCCGGATAGGCCGAAATCTCGGCATGACCGATGGCGGTTTTCGCCTCGAGCGCCAGTTCCGGCAGACAAACACGATCCGCCTCGCCATAGGTGATCAGGCAGGGTTTCGTGACCCGGTTCAGATCGGGGCGATAATCTTCGTCGCGCATCAGCATGTGGCGGCGGATCTCGACCGGGCAAAGCATGTTGAACCCGGTCATCAGGGCGAGATCCTTTTTCGAAACCGGCGCCGCGGTGCAGGCACGCAGAAAGGCCACGGTTCCGGCCAAGGCGGTCGCCTGATCGTCCGAGGTCATCTGCACGCCTGTGGCGACAGGCTTGATCCGCCCCTCCTCCACCGCCGTCCGCTCGGACCCGGTCGAGACCGAGCCGCCGACGAAACTGATGCCCGCAACCCGATCATCGCCAAAGGTCCGCAAATAGTCGCACACCGCCTGTACGCCATAGGACCAGCCGACCATGACCGGCGACTTCAACTCCAACACATGGCAGATCGCGCGCAGATCCTCGGCCCAGAGCCGGCCATCGGTATAGGCCGCCGCGTCCATCGGCTTGTCCGAGGCGCCATGGCCGCGCATATCGGGCGCGACGATGCGAAACCGATCGACCAGCGGGCTGGTGGTTTGCTTCATCCACGACATGTGGTGCTGGGACCAGCCATGGACCAACAGGATGGCCGGCGCCTGCGCAGGGCCCCATTCGCGCACATGCAGGGTGATCCCGCCGCCGCCCTGAATCCAATGCGGGGTCATCTGACCAGCGTCCAGTCCTGGCCCGAGCAGATCAGGCCGCCGACCACGCATCCCTTGACCTCGAGCGTATCCGCGCCGAGGCGTTTGAGCTTGGAGTGATAGGCCTCGCCGCTTTTGGGATTGATGATCTCCCCATCGCTCCAGCTGCCGTTGTCCTGCGGTTTCAGGCCTTTGAGCATCTGCTCGCCGATCATCTCGGGCCGCGCGCCATGATAGGCGCCCACGACCGTGCCGCATCGCTCGGCCCGGTTGACCGGACAGGGCGCGATCCGGACGGTGATATAGGCGCCGCCCGATCGTGGTTCGGTCTTCCAGATCCCGGTGACATCCTCGGCCATGGCCGTAGACGCAGCCCCCAAAAGCGCTGCCTGACTGGCTGCCGCGAGTGCCCGAAGCGATTTCACCATTCGTCCCCATAGGCGAGATCCTCGGGCCCGGTGCCCACCGGTGATTTCTGCGGCCTGATATGGGGAGCTGATTGCGCAACGGGCGACACCGGCTCGATCTTGACGCGCAGATCGTACCAGGCCGCCTGCCCGGTCACCGGGTCGGAGTTGGACCAGCGCAAACCGTCGCCTTTCGGCGGCAACAGCTCGTGGATCAGATGGTTGAGCAGAAAGCCGCGGGTCGTCTCCGGGGCGCCCTCGCCCAGCGCCCAGGCGCCCTGACGCTTGCCGATGGCATTCCAGGTCCACATGGTCTTGGCATTCACCGCGTCCATTCGTCGGATCGGCACGATGATCGACCCATGATGCGAGGTGATCTTGGCCCAGCCGCCATCCTCCAGCCCATGGGCATCCATGATCGGGCCCGGCACATACATCGGGTTTTCCCCATGGATCTGGCGCAGCCAGGCGTTCTGACTGCCCCAGGCATGATACATCGCCGCCGGGCGCTGGGTGACCGCGTGATAGGGAAACTCGCTGTTGTCGACGGCGGATTGTTCGAACGGTTCCCACCAGATCGGCAGCGGGTCGAGCGCGGCCTTCACCTGTTCGCGCAGATGATCGGGCGGCTGAACATCGCCATGCCCCTCGGCGGCAAGCTGGAACTTGCGCAGGGGTTCGGCATAAAGCTGGAAGACATACGGAAACGGCTTGTCGTAAAAGCCGCGTTCGACCGCCCAGTTCTGGTACGCCATGTTGAACGGCTTCATAAAGCGCGCATTGTCCGGGATATGGCATTCCCAGAAACCGCCATTGTCGATGTATTTCTGAAGCTGGTCCGGATTGGGCGCGCCCCGCCCCGCACCCGTGCCGTCCTCGCCGCGCCAACCAGCCAACGGGCCGACACCGGGGCGGCGCTGGTGGTTCACGATATAGTCGGCGTAATCGCGAAACTTCGCGTTGCCGCCATCATCGACGAAGCCGGGGAGTTTCAACAGCGCGCCCAGCTCGATCAGCGCTGACTGGAATCCTTTCACATCCCGATCCGGCTCCACAACCGGCCAGCGGATCGCGTCGCAGGCGGCGTCGATCTCGCCAATCGGACGGTCGAGCAGGCTGATACAGTCATGACGTTCCAGATACGTCGTGTCGGGCAGGATCAGATCGGAATAGGCGACCATCTCGGACGAATAGGCATCCGAGTAGATGATCTTTGGAATCTTGTATTCGCCATCGTCGCCCTTGGCGGTCAGCATGTCGATCACGCCCGCCGTGTTCATCGACGAGTTCCACGACATGTTGGCCATGTACATAAACAGCACGTCGATCGGATAGGGATCGCCCGCATAGGCGTTCGAGATCACCATATGCATCATGCCATGGGCGCTGAGCGGATTCTCCCAGGTGAATGCCTTGTCGATGCGTTTTGCCTTGCCCGCCTCGTCGAGCGCGAGATCGGCGGGCGAGCGGGGAAAGCCCAGATGCGGGCCGTTCAGGGGCGAGCCCGGCACCGACCCCGCATGAGGCGCCGGATGGGCCTCGACCGGTTTCGGATAAGGGGGTTTAAAGCGGAAACTGCCCGGTGTCTCGACCGCGCCCAGAAGAAGCTGCAAGATGTGCAGCGCCCGGCAGGTCTGGAACCCGTTCGAATGGGCCGAAATCCCGCGCATGGCGTGAAAGGCGACCGGGCGGCCGGTAAAGCTTGTGTGCTTTTCTCCCCTGAAATCCGTCCACTCACAGGGAATCTCGATGGCATGGTTAAAGGCGGTATCGGCAAGCTCCGCTGCCAGTCGGCGAATGGTCTCGACCGTCAGACCGCACCGCTCGGCCACCGCTTCGGGGGCGTATTCCGGTTCGAGATACTTGCGCGCCATCAGCTCGAAAACCGGCACGGCACGCCCGCCATTGGGCGAGGGAAAATCGCCTTTCAGCGCGGGTTTCACGCCCGCCCGGTCAAAAGGTTGCGGCGCGTCGGTGACCCGATCCCAGACCAGCGGCTTGTCATCCTTGTCGCGAATGAACAGGCCAAAGGTCTCGCCAGGATTCCGGTCCACCAGAAAGCCCGCATTGGACCAGCGGCTGAGATAGTCGACATCCACATGACCGGTGCGGATCAGTTCGTGACACAGCGCCAGAATGAAAAGCCCGTCGGTGCCCGGCGTGATCCCCACCCATTCATCGGCAACGGCGTTGTATCCGGTGCGCACGGGGTTCACCCCGATCACCCGGCCGCCTGCCGTTTTCAGTTTTCCGATCCCGATCTTGATCGGGTTGGAATCGTGATCCTCTGCCACGCCGAAGATCATGAACAGCCTTGCGCGATCCCAGTCCGGTGTCCCGAACTCCCAAAACGCGCCGCCCAGCGTATAGATCCCGCCGGCGGCCATGTTGACCGAGCAGAACCCGCCATGGGCTGCATAGTTCGGCGTGCCGAATTGTTGCGCCCACCAGCTGGTGAACGACTGGCTCTGATCCCGCCCGGTGAAAAAGGCGAGTTTCTTGGGATCGTCCTCGCGCACAGGCGCCAGCCAGCCGCGGGCGATTTCGAGCGCCTCGCTCCATTCGATTTCCTGAAACGCGCCGGCGCCACGCTCTCCGACCCGCTTGAGCGGCTTGCGAAGCCGCGCGGGGGAATAGTGCTGCATGATCCCGGCGGACCCCTTGGCGCACAGCACGCCCTTGTTCACGGGATGTTTGCGATTGCCTTCGATATAGCGGACCCGGGGCACGCCATCGGCATCTTCGCGCAGGTGTACATTGATGCCACAGCGGCAGGCGCACATGTAGCAGGTGGTGCAGGCAACACGGTCGGAGACATGGGGCGAGGGGTCTAGCTTTGGTTCCGATCCATCCGCCATGGCTATCTCCCCTTTTGCTTGTCACTGGTCTTATCGTTGGGAACCGACCAAGACATGGGCCAGAATGGCCAAAGCGCCCGGTCCAGACGACCATTTTTAGTCATAGAGGGTTTGTCCATGAAATTCATGCAAAATCCCCCTGCGACGCCACGTCTCGGGGGGCGGGTTGAACCTGTGTTGCCGATCCCTGATATCACAGCACGGATACGAGTGTGGCGAGAGGAATGACATGACCCAGGCGTCCGCCAATTGGCGCGCAAGGCTGGCTGACTGGCTCGAGACGCCGCGGGTGCGTTACTCGATACTGGGCGTCATTCTGTTGAATGCGGTGATCCTGGGCATGGAAACCTCGGCCAGCCTGATGGCGGCGGTCGGCCCACAGCTCGTTCTGATCGATCATGCCTGCCTGGCGATCTTTGTGGTCGAACTGGCATTGAAGATGATCGCACAGGGTTGGCGATTCTTTACCCGTTCCTGGAACAATTTCGACTTTGTCATTGTCGGCATCGCCCTTGTGCCCGCGACCGGGAGCCTTTCGGTGCTGCGTGCGCTGAGGATCCTGCGGGTCCTGCGCGCGATCTCGATCGCGCCGAGCCTGCGCCGGGTGGTGCAGGGTTTCGTGACGGCCCTGCCGGGGATGGGCTCGGTCTTTCTGCTGATGTCGCTGATCTTTTACATCGGTGCCGTGATGGCGACCAAGCTCTTTGGCGCCAGTTTTCCCGACTGGTTCGGCACCATCGGACGCTCGGCCTATTCGCTGTTTCAGATCATGACGCTGGAGAGCTGGTCGATGGGCATCGTGCGCCCGGTGATGGATGTCTATCCCTATGCCTGGATCTTTTTCGTGCCGTTCATCATGGTCACGACCTTCGCCGTGGTGAACCTGCTGGTCGGGCTCATCGTGAACTCGATGCAGGAAGCCCATAGCGAGGAAAGCGAAGCCGCGACAGACGACTATCGCAGCGAGGTGCTGGAAAAGCTCACCCAGATCGAGGCAAAGATCGCAAGGCTCGAGGACAGGGACCTGAAGTAGCATCGCACCACGGACGCCCCCGCAAGGTTTGACCGGAGCCGTCGACGGGTCTACCAGAGGCCACAGCGATGATACGCAGAGATGCGAGAACCGGAGGTCCGGATGATCTGGAACATCTATCTTTCAGGCGAGATTCACAGCGACTGGCGCGAGGTGATCGAAAGCGGCGCCAAAGCGCAGGGCCTGCCCGTGGTTTTTACCGCGCCCGTGACTGACCACGCGGCATCGGACGATTGCGGAGTCGCGATTCTGGGGGCCGAGGACACCAAATTCTGGCACGACCGCAAAGGCGCCGGCGTGAATGCGCTGCGCACCCGGACCCTGATCGGCAAGGCCGATATTGTCGTGGTCCGCTTTGGCGAGAAGTACAAGCAATGGAACGCGGCCTTTGACGCGGGCTATGCCGCCGCACTTGGCAAGCCATTGGTGATTTTGCATCCCCCGGAACACGCTCATGCGCTCAAGGAAGTCGACGGGGCGGCGGAAGCGGTGGCAGAGCGGCCCGAACAGGTGGTCGAGATCCTCGACTACATCATGAACGCCACCCTGCCCGCGTGACCCCTGGAGCCAGGTGAACCAAACGGAGTTCGCCCGGTGGGCTCACACACGATGTTTTGCGGGCGCCCGGGGCAAGGGTTGCTCCGAGGCATGATCGATTTCGCGGGTGTCGACGCCGAGTTTTTCCGCCCAGTCACGGATCGATGCGAGGGTTTGAGCAGGGATCGGCAGGCCGGTTTCGCGGTGTCTGGCCAGGGTTTCCCGCTCGCGCTCGCCCGGGATCTCGACACCGTCGAACCCGGGGGCCGGGGGGCAGTCGCGGATGCGCGCCAGGATATCCTCGGCGAGGGTGCGATAGAGTTCAGGCGTTTGAAACCCGGCCATGTGGACAGCAAGGACGATCCAGTTCATGCCCGAGCGGGCCTCGCCCAGCAAGGCACCGCCAATCAGTTCAGCCACCAGCGCCATGCCGTAGCCTTTGGCCCCGGCCATGGGCAGCAGGGCGCCGCCGTCGAAATAGTCCTGCGGGTTGGTCGTGGGCGCCCCGGTCGCATCGACGCATAGCCCGGGCGCAAGCCGATGCCCCGCATACTGCGCGGCATAGACCTTGCCGCCCGAGCCCGTCGCCGTGGCGAAGTCAAGGACCACCGGCCCATGCGCGCCGCCCGGCAGACCGATCGCATAAGGGTTGGTGGGAAGCCGGCCTTTTGCCCCGCCATGCGGGACGACCTGGGGCCAACCGGGCCCGGTTCCGCCCCCGAAGATCATGCAGAAACAGTTGTTCTCGGCCGCTTGTTCAACAAAGGCGCCGAGCCGGCCCGTATGCCCGGTGTTTCTGACCCCGATCGCCGAGACGCCGGGCCCGGTGATCGCCTCCTCCAGACCGGCCTCCACCGCCAGGCGCATGGCCGGGACGCCGAACCCGTCGCCCCCGTCGATGATCGTGCGCGCGCCGGGCACCTTCAGGATCCGGGCGCTGCCTGAGGGGTCGAACATGCCCTGGCTGAGCCAATCGGCATATTGTGCGAGGCGTACACAGCCATGGGAATAGACACCCATCAGATCGGCTTCGACCAGATGGCGACCGACCTCCTCGGCGATGGGGGCCGGCGCGCCCATGGCCCCGATCATGCGGCAGGCAAAGGGTGTCATTGCCGCGACGGGAATCAGGATGTCGTCGCCGCCGCGCCTCATCAATCCGTGCTCAGCACGAGGCGGCCGGTGACGCGACCGGCTTCGAGGTCGTCAAGCGCCTCATTGACCTCGCTGAGCGGACGCTCGGTGGTGGGCAAAGCCTTGACCTTGCCGGTGCGGACCAACGCGATCAGTTCGCGCAGATCGCGGGCCGACCCGACATAGGATCCGCGAATGGTGAGCGCGCGCGTCGGAAGCCAGGGCAGCGGGACCTTGAGCGTGCCGCCATAGAGGCCCACCACCACATAGCGTCCCAGCTTTGACAGGGCGGCCAGCCCGAGACGCGCGGTCGCCGGCATGCCGACCGTGTCGACGACGCCGAGCAGCCGCCCCTCGGCCAGCTCCTGAAGCGAGGCAACGGGGTCATCGACATCGCCGGAGTTCAGGATGCGGTCGGCGCCCATCTCTCGCGCGACGCGCAGTTTGGCATCGTCGACGTCCACCGAGATGACCCGCGCCACCCCCATCGCCCGGGCAAGGGCAACGGCGTTGAGGCCCAATCCGCCGGCGCCAATGATCGCGAGCGCCTCATCCTCTGCGATGGGCAGGGCCTTTTTCAGAGCGTTATAGACCGTCACGCCGGAGCAGGCATAGGGCGTGACCTCTGAGAGGTCGAGCCCGCTGACATCCACCAGAAACCGCGGATGAGGCACGATCACATGGGTGGCATACCCGCCATCGCGCAGGATACCGATGGGCTTCATCGCGGCGCAGTCGTTCTCCCGCCCGTCATGGCAGTGGCGGCACTCTCCGCAGCCGATCCATGGATGCACCAGCATCGTCTCTCCGATCGGGGCATCCACGGCATCGGGCCCCGCGGCGACGACCTCGCCCAGCACTTCGTGGCCGAGCGCCATGGGCAGCGTCATCCCGCGATCGGCTACGCGAAACTCGCCATCCTCGCCCAGATCGAAAAAACCCTGGCGCAGATGGAGATCAGAGTGGCAGACCCCGCAGCGGCGCACGCGGACCAGAACTTCGGTGCCTTGGGGAACCGGGTCGGGGCGCTCACGCGCCTGCATCGGCTCGCCAAAGGTCACCAGATCGTAGCTTTTCATCAATTCCTCCCCGGTCGACCGTTGTCGGGTCGTCCTTTCAAATCGCCCATCGCGGCAGAACACGAGAGCAGCGTCGCGCCGACTTGGCAATCCCCGAGATGGAACAGGCCGGCGATCAGACCGCCGGCCAGTATGGTGTGCCTAGAGCCCGACCGCCTGGGGCGAGAGATGGATGTTGAACGCGCGGCGGATCTCGGCATCCAGCTCGGGCGAGATATGCGACGGGTAATGGCCATCGAGAATCTGGCGCTTGCGGGCGATGGTCTTTTCGATCAGTTCCGGGCGGCCCAACTCGTTCCACTCCTTGGGCGAGGTCCGGTCCCCCAGCGCAGGGTAGATGTATTCCGTCTGCATCAGGCCCAGCGTCTGGTCATGGCCCAGATAGTGCCCGGGCCCCTCGAGGCAGACCGAGCGCATCACCTCGAGGCTGACCGTATCCTCGGTCACCTCGATGCCGCGCACGCATCGCTGGCACTGGCCCAGCATATCGTCGCCGAGGATCAGGCTTTCGAAACAGAACCCCAGCAACGAGGCATGCATCCCGACCGATTCATAGATCATGTTGGCGCCTGCAAGGCCCACGATGGCATTCGAGATCCCCTGCTCCCACCCCGCCTGCATGTCAGGCAGCTTGGCATCCGCGATGCCCGCCGCGGTCCCGCCCGGCAGACCGTAAAAGCGATGCATCTGGGCACAGCCTGCCGAGAGCAGCGCCTGCTCTCCCGACCCGCCCGACATCGCGCCTGTGCGCAGATCGCTGACAAACGGCCAGGTGCCAAAAATCGCCGGATGCCCGGGCTTGACCGAGTTCACATAGACGACGCCGGCCAGACATTCGGCCACAGCCTGAACGATGGCCCCCGCAATCGGCGCTGGCGCCGTCGCCCCCGCCTGCCCCGCGCTGAGCAGCAAGACCGGCATGCCGTTATGGATGCAGGTCTCCATCACCTCGCAGGCCTCGGTCGCGAACTTCATCGGGGGAACGACGAAACAGTTGGAGTTTGACATGAAGGGACGCTGGCGCCACGCCTTCTCGCCACCGGCCAGCAAGTGGATCAATTCGAACACGCCCTTCATGTGCGAAGGTTCGACAAAGCTGGTGCCGATGTGCTTTTGCGTGCCGCGGACACAGGCATAGATGGTATTCAGATCCATCTCGTAGTTATCAGCGATATCCCGGCAGACCATCGGGCGCTGGAGGAAGTGCACATTGTCGAGGCTGTCGACGATACGGGCCGCGTCATAGAGGTCTTGTACGGTCGAGTCGCGGTACTCGCGCTTTTCCACATCCACCATGTGCACGGCGGCACCGGCGGTGCCATAGTGAACGCGCGTCCCGCTGAGCAGGAGGTCGTGTTTTTCGATCTGCCCGCGGAGGGTAATGTCACGCGCGGCGACAGCGAGCATATCCTCGACCAGCGCGCGGGGGAAGCGGATGCGTCCGTCATCTCCCAGAACGGCACCCGCCGCCGTCATGGCATCGATGCCCGTCTGGGGCGCGAGCGAGATCCCGATCTGTTCGAGCGCTTGGAGGGCCGCCTGATGGATCCGGTTGATCCCGGCCTCGTCGAGGGGGTTGAACTTCCCACCCGTCAGGCCCGCGCGGACCGGGCGCAATTCGTCGGCGAGAGGGGCCGCGCGCAATGCCTGGCGGGCCGACCGCCCGCCGGCCCTGCGGCCCTTTTTGGTTTCTGTTTCGGTCATGTCAATTCTCCGATGGGTCTGTATGCGATTGGGGTTTCAAACCCCGCACGGCGACCCCCGCGCCGCACGCCCGCGCGCTGCGCCAATGGTAAGCTGATGACGCCGAAACGTACTGTCCGGAATGAGCATCTGTGCGCGCCTATCAAGCATATGACGATCAATCCTTGCGGTCAGGAATGTCGCAGGTCAATCTGAAAATCACGGCAGACCACCCCGGACGGTGAGGAAATATGACAAACAGGCGACGCTCGATCTTCCGCTCGGCGGACGAGGACATCTCGCGTGCGGACACGTTTCCCGAGACCGAGCAGACGCGTTCTCCCAGCTATCGCCTGGCGTTCAGCGACCGGGCATTTCTGCGCTCGGACGCGATGCGCCCCGTGCGCCTGCAACTAGAACTGCAAAAGACCGAGATGATCCTGTTGGACGAGGGGATCGAGTCGACGGTCGTCTTCTTTGGCGGCGCACGGATTCCCGACCCCGACCATGCCGAGACCGCCCGCACCGCCTATCTGCAAAGCCTTTCGGCTTTCTACGGCGAAGCGCGACAGCTGGCCCGGATGGTCGGCGAGGAATGCCTGCGCCGGGATGGCAACGAACTGGTCGTGGTCAGCGGCGGCGGCCCCGGCGTGATGGAGGCCGCCAACCGCGGCGCCCGGGATGTGGGGGCGCCCTCGATCGGCCTCGGGATCGTGTTGCCCCATGAATCGGCGCCCAATTCCTATGTCACGCCAGAGCTTAGCTTTAACTTTCACTATTTCGCCATCCGCAAGATGCATTTCCTGATGCGGGCGCGGGCGATTACGGTGTTTCCCGGGGGCTATGGCACGCTTGACGAGCTGTTCGAGGCCCTGACCCTGATCCAGACAAAGCGGATGGACCCTATTCCGGTCATCCTGTTCGGATCGGAGTTCTGGAAAAAGATCATCAACTGGGACGCGCTGCTCGATGCCGGAACGATCGGTGAGGGGGATCTGGATCTGTTCCGGTTTGTCGACAGCGCCGATGAGGGCTGGGCGGTTCTGCATGAGGCCGGTGTCGTCTAACCTGCGAACAACAGCCTGAACCGCATCAGCAGGGTCCGCTGGGATTTGTTGAAATTGTCGTCGGAGATCAACCAGAGGATTTCATTCCCGGCGGCGTCGGTGGAGGTGGTGATCCCCTCCATATTGTCGATGCCGCTGGCATGCTCAAAGGCCGCGATCACGGTACCGCTTTCCGGGACCGGAATGCCGCCATCAAGCTGGTAGCTCACAATCCGGATGCTGACCCCGTCCTGCACGGAATAGTGCCGCATGGTCAGGAGCAATCTTCCCTCACGGTCAAGCGTGGCACCGGTGACGAGATGGTCCGTCAGGTAGGGCAAGGCGGTTCTGATCGCGATCTTGCCATTGCGGATCAACCAGACCGGCGCCGCGCCATTGACCGGCGACTCGGCGATGGCAAGGATCGAGTCATCAGGCAAGACCACCATGGCCTCGACCCCGCCATTGTTGCTGAGATCCCCCAGCTCATCGCCGGTGATAAACGGCGAGAGCCGACCGTCGGGCAACAAGCGGTCGATCCGGTGTTCCCGCTCAAACGAGATCAGCAGATGATCGCCCTGCCGCGCAAGGCTTTCGGCATCGCCGTTTCGGTAATCGAGCAAGCGGTCGTCCGCATCGCGCAGATGCCAGAGCGTCGCCTCAGAAATCTTCAGTTGATCTCCATCGAGCGCGTACCGCGCGCGCAGCAGCTGCGCCTTGTCTGTGACCGCGATGATCCGGCCGTCCTCGATCAACAGGCCCGAAAATCCGCCGAACCATGGATTGGTCGAACTCAGATGCCAGGCACCGGCCGGCTCAAGCCCGTCCAGCAAATCCGCAGGCACGTCGACCGGCTTGCTGACGATGGAAAGAGGCCGCAGCCCTGCCGCTTCACCGGCGCTGGAGGCATCCCCGCCCGCAAACCGATCCGAGAGCACGCCAATCGGCGCACCGGGCAGCAGCAGTGCCAACGCAACCAGGACCAGGCCGAGGAACAGCGGCGTGGTTTTCATGGACGCACCACGGCCCGGCAGGCCAGCGGCAGATCCGCCAGGGTGAGCTCGCGCCGCGGTTTGCGGGGTTTGTCCGATTTCTTTGGCGCAACCTTGCCCAGCGCCTCGTCCGAGAACCACCAGGCGAGCGTTCCATCGCAACCATCCCCGGGCGGCGGCGGTGCCTGATTGACACAATCACGCGACCCTGCCGGGCAGCTGAGGCGCACGTGGAAATGGCTGTCATGGCGCCACCAGGGACGGATCTTGCGAAGCCAGGCCCGATCTTCGGGGCCTTCGTCGCGGCACATCTGTTGTTTGATCGCGGCATTCACGAAAATCCGCGCGACCGCCGGGTCGCTCGCCGCCGCTTTCAACACCTGATGATGGGACGGCGTCCAGTTCCCGTTGACGCCAAGCTTGTCTGCGCGCACGACCGAGCGGCTGCCGACTTGCTCACGCTGGTTGCGGGTCAGCGGCTGCATCACCGGTTTCAAAAGCCAGATGTCGATGTCGAGCCCGATCTGATGCGACCGGTGGCCAGACAGCATCGGCCCGCCGCGTGGCTGGCTGATATCGCCGATATAGAGCCGCGGCCAGCCGATCGCCTGTGCCCGGTCGCCGAGACGCTCGACATAGGCAATGGCCTCTGGATGCCCCCAGTTGCGGTTGCGGCTGAGCCGCATCGCCTGCCAGGAGGCGCCGGTCTCCGCCAGTTCGTTTGCTCCGGCCAGGCATCCTTTGGCATATGAGCCATGCGATGCGCTGGAATCCAGCGACGGACGGGGCCATTTGGCGAAGATCTCCTTTGCCGAGGGCTCGGCCATCGCCGTCGTTGCCCATCCCGCCAGGGCGATGAGGCACATCAAGGGGCCATGCATCCGCATCTGTCACTCCTCGAAAATCGGGTCGGGCAGATCGCCAGCCTCCCAGCCGAAAATCTCCCATGTGCGTTGCATATGATCAGGCAAAGGGGCTGCGAATGCCATCGGTTTTCCGCTGACGGGATGCGGAAAGCTCAACCGCGCGGCATGCAGATGCAGCTTGCGGCTGACCGCGCCACCCATGCCCGCACCCCAGCCGTCGCCCAGATTCTCCTGCCCCCGTCCCCCGTACTTCCCGTCCCCCGCAATCGGCGTGCCGAGGGCCGCCATATGCGCGCGCAACTGGTGGGTGCGCCCGGTGACCGGGCGCAGCGCGACCCAGGCGGCACGCCCACCGGCGTGATCAATCACCCGGTAGTCGGTGGTCGCGTGCTTGGCGCCAGGGGTGGCGGAAACTTCGTTGGGATGCAGAACGCGCATCTTCTCCCCCTCCCCGGCCTTGCCCGCCTTGACCAGCCCATATCGGATTGTTCCCGCCGACGGATCCGGCCGCCCGGCAACCACCGCGAAATAGATCTTTTCGACCGCGCGGGAGCGAAAAAGCGCGGCAAGGCTCACCGCCGCCGCCCCGGTGCGCGCCAGCACCAGCAGGCCGGAGGTATCCTTGTCGAGCCGGTGGATCAGCCTTGGCTCATCCTCGCGCCCGAAACTGAGTGCTGAAAGCTGTGCCGCCAGATGGTCGCGCAGCTTGGAGCCGCCCTGCACGGCGAGCCCCGGAGGTTTGTTGATCACCAGCATATGGTCGTCGCGGAACAGAACCGTGTCGCGCAGGCGCTCTGCCTTTGCCTCGTTCATCGGTGCGGGGTCGAGCGCCGGCATCTCGCCCCGCGGGGCCATGTCGCCGGGCTCGGGCAAGGGCGGGATGCGCACCTGCTGACCGGGGCCGATGCGGGTCGAGGTCTTGACCCGCCCGCCTTGGACCCGGATCTCGCCCTTGCGGCACATCTTTTCGATCCGGCCCTGCGGGATATGCGGGAACCGCCGCCGAAACCACCGGTCGAGCCGTTGCTCCGCCTCATCCGCGCCAACGGTCAGGGTTTGAACACCGCTCACCCTGTCACCTCATCGCGCCTGATCTTCACCTTGTAGCAGGTCATGGGTTTGATCTCGGCCGCCTTGATCGCGTCGTGCAGCGGTTCCGAGAAGAAAACGGCCTGGCTTCCCAGCCGCTGTTCGAACCAGAGATCGGGACCACCCAGCGCGTCGGCGGAAAGGATAAGCTTGGCATCGCTGCGCGTTCTGTTCAGAAACAATATCGATCTCTCTGGCGCGTTGCGGTAGTCATCGTCGCTGCCCGGGCCTGCGATCGAATAGCGAAAAAGCTTCGGAGGCATGAAATCGTCCTCTTGCCCCTTCATAGTTGCGGCATAGGACTCGTCGACCAGCAACGTGTTTTTCAACGCCCGGATATTGACGTAAAAGAAGTCGCCTTCATACTGGTCCTTGCGGTTTTTTTTGAGGATCGTCACGGGGTAGAAAACCGTCTCGCCCAGATCGAAACGCTCCAGCACCGCGCGAAAACGCGCCGAGACGATCGGGGCACCTCCGCCGCCACGCAACGCGTCGCGCGGCTGCTTGTTCTTGTAGATCGCTTTGGTCCAAAGCGGGTTGGGAAAATCGCTCGCCGGCAGGGCTTCTCCCCGTTCACAGGCCCGACGCCACTCCCTCCAATGCTCCCAGGACACGGGATAATCGTATTCCAACATCTGAAACCCCGGTCCGGCTTCCGCCGTCCAATGGCTGAAATAGATTTTCGGCTGTTTTCTGCTCATGACATCCTCACCAGCTCCATTCGAACCGGCGCGCCCGTAGAGTCCGGCACACGCGCGCGCGCCTCGTAGAACGGACCACCTTCCGCGCCAATCGTATCGCCGCTTTGCAACAGCGCTCCGGTTTCCAACAGATACGAGCCGGCGGTCATCAATGTCTGGCAGTGCTCGGCCCATCGAATGCGCCATTGAAACATACGGAGAGCTGAAGTCAAATCGCTGACTAAAGGGCCCTCGCCAGCGTGAACCCGGCCCAGAGGCCGCCGAGTGACAGAATGACGGAGGCGCCGATATAGGCGAGGGCAAGGCCCGTCTTGTCCTTTTCGATCAGCAGCAGCGCGTCGAGCGAAAAGGCGGAAAAGGTCGTGAACCCGCCCAGAACCCCGGTCATGATAAAGGGCGACCAGCGGGCGAACGAGCCGGGAAACCGCTCGAGCAGGACGACCGCGATCACGCCCATGGCAAAAGACCCGGCCACATTCACGATCAGCGTGCCCCAGGGAAAGCCGGTGCCCAATGCCCGGACCGACCAATGGCCCACCAGGAACCGCATGGTCGCACCAATCGCGCCACCCGCCGCGACATAGGCGATCTTGTCGATCATTTCTGCCGCTCCCGCCGCAGTTTCTTGAAATAGGTCAGGCGTTTTTTCATCTCGCGCTCGAAGCCCCGCTCGACCGGCTGATAAAGATCTGCGCGCGCCATGTCATCGGGGAAATAGTGCTGGCCGGAAAAGCCGTCCTCGGCATCATGATCGTATTCATACCCGGCGCCAAAGCCTTTATCCTTCATCATCGTCGTCGGCGCGTTCAGGATATAGTCGGGCGGCGGCATCGAGCCGGTTTTCTTGGCCACCCGCCGCGCCGCGTTATAGGCCATGTAGCTCGCATTGGATTTGGGCGCGAGCGCGAGGTAGATCACCGCCTGCGCCAGCGCCAGTTCCCCTTCCGGCGAGCCGAGCCGTTCATAGGTGTTCCAGGCATTGAGGCAATGGGTCTGGGCGTCAGGATCGGCGAGGCCGATATCCTCGACAGCCATGCGGGTCAGGCGGCGCGCGAGAAAGCGCGGGTCTTCACCGGCCTCCAGCATCCGGGCAAACCAGTAAAGGCTCGCATCGGGGTCCGAGCCGCGCACCGATTTGTGGAGCGCGGAAATCAGATTGTAATGCCCGTCGCCGGATTTGTCGTAAACCGGGGCACGGCGGGTCAGCCGGGTCATCAACTCGGCTGTATCCACGGCATCAGGGCCAAGGGTGGCGGCCTGTTCGGCCAGATTGAGCAGGGTGCGGCCATCGCCATCCGCCATCGCGATCAGGGCGACACGGGCCGGTGCCGTCAGCGGCAAGGGCCCGATTTCGGCTTCGGCGCGGTCAAGCAGGATCACGAGATCATCAGGCTCGAGCCGGCGCAGGCGCAGCACCTGGGCGCGGCTGAGCACGGCGGCGTTGAGCTCAAAGCTCGGGTTCTCGGTGGTGGCCCCAACCAGCGTGATCACGCCCTGCTCCATATGCGGCAGGAAGCCGTCTTGCTGGGCCTTGTTGAAACGGTGGATCTCGTCAACGAACAACAGCGTGCCGCAGCCGTTTGCATGGCGCAGCCTGGCCGCTTCGAACACTTTCTTGAGATCGGCAACCCCCGAAAAGATCGCGCTGATCTGCTCGAAGGCCATGTTCGTCTCGGCCGCCAGCAGCCGCGCGATCGTGGTCTTTCCCACCCCCGGCGGGCCCCAAAGGATCAGGCTCGAAAGCTGGCCCGAGGCCAGCATCGCCCCAAGCGGGCCATCCGGGCCCAGGATATGCTGTTGCCCGACGACGTCTGTGATCTTTGTCGGGCGCATCCGGTCGGCCAGGGGCCGCGGCGCGTCGGAGGGCCGATCCGCCGGGCCGGGGGGATCGCTGGCAAAAAGATCCGCCATCAGCTCCCCAACCGGATCGTCCCGAGGCGGCCGGCACGCTCGACGTTCAGCACGACAGACCCGCCGGTGATGAGCGGCGCCACATTGCGGCTGCGCGTCACGTCCTTGCCGTTCACACCGCGCAAAATGTCCCCGGCCCTCAGCCCCGTGCGCTGCGCCGGGCCCGAAACGCTGCTGACCAGCACGCCCGAGGCATTCAGGCTGAGCCCGCGTTCATCAATGACGGCCGGGTTGATATTGCTGAGTGTCAGGCCCGCAAGGCGTCCATCAAGCGTCACCTGATCGCGCGGCGGCTCCTCGGGCGCGCGGTCGAGCCTGACCGACACGCTCTGCTCGCGCCCGTCACGCAAAAAGGCGACTGGGGCCATGCGCCCGGTACCGATGGTGGCGACGCGAAAGCGCAGCTCGGACATCGTGTTGACCGGGTCGTCATCGACCAGCACCAGAATATCGCCGGAACTGAGCCCCGCTTTCGCAAAGTAGCTCTCGGCATGGAGTTGGTCGATCAGCACGCCACGGGGCCGGGTGATCCCCAGCGCCTCGGCCAACTCGCCGGAAACCGCCTGACCGCGCAGGCCGAGCCAGGGCCGCTCGAGCATCGTCAACCCTCTGCCCGCGCTTTCAATCGCCTGGGCGACCAGGTTGGCGGGAATGGCAAAACCGATCCCGTTCGAGCCGCCAGACCGGCTCACAATCGCGGTGTTCACGCCCACGAGCTTGCCCGACATATCCAGAAGGGCGCCGCCGGAATTGCCGGGGTTGATGGCGGCATCTGTCTGGATGAAATACCCCCTGCCCTGATCATTCGGCCCGCCCGGCCGCGCCAGCGCTGAAATGATGCCGGAGGTCACCGTCTGCCCGACGCCGAAAGGGTTGCCGATGGCCAGGACCAGATCGCCGACCTCGAGCGTGTCGCTGTCGCGCAGTTCCAAAAAGGGCAGATCGCCGGGTCCGTCGATCTTGAGCACAGACAGATCAGATTCCTTGTCGGAAAAGATGACCTGCGCGCGAAGCTCGCGCCGATCATTCAGCGCCACCGTGATCTCGTCGGCCCCCCGAACCACATGATAGTTCGAAACGATCACGCCAGAGGGGTCGACGATGACACCGGACCCTAACGAGTTCTCGATCCGTTTGCGGCCCTTCTTTGGGAAAAAGTCGCCGAAAAACCGCTCGAAAAACGGATCACCGGCAAAGGGGCTTTGCCGGCTCTCGACAGTCGTCTTGGTGTAAATCGTCACGACAGCAGGGGCTGCCTGTTTTACCAGCGGCGCGAAACTGAGCGTGATCTGCGATTTCGACTGCGGAACTTCCTTGGCAATCGCATTGATCGACGTGGCGGTCTTCACGCTGATTTCCGGCGTGGTAGAGCAGGCCATCAGCAAGCCCAGCAGCAAAAAGGGAATGACCCTCATCTCAAGGTCTCCGAGTTACCTTTGATCTTGCGCGAAAGGATACGCCGCATCGCACGAGAATGAAAAGAGGCGACCCCGAGAGGTCGCCTCATTGTTAATACACTGGTAACCGCAGGTTAACCTTGGCGCTCACTCCTGGTCGGCGGCGGCTTCCTCGGCAGCGACACGGGCGCGGTCGCCGGCGCCTTTTGCATCGGGGTCGCGGTCGACCAGTTCGATAATCGCCATCGGCGCCATATCGCCATAGCGAAACCCTGCTTTCATGACGCGGGTATATCCGCCCGAGCGGTCACCGTAGCGCGGGCCGATGGTGTCAAAGAGCTTCTTGACCACGTCCTCCTGCCCCATCTGCGACATCGCCTGGCGGCGGGCATGCATGTCGCCGCGCTTTGCAAGCGTGATGATCTTGTCGGCAATCCGCTTGAGTTCCTTTGCCTTGGGCAGGGTGGTCTTGATCTGTTCATGCTCGATCAGCGAGCAGACCATGTTTGCGAACATCGCCTTGCGGTGTTCGTGGGTGCGGTTCAGCTTACGATAGCCGTGTCCGTGTCTCATCGGTCTTCTCCGTTTTGGGTTTTATACTTTGTCTGACCCCTTTTGCGGGATCTCCTGGGGGCGCGGTGGCCCGGGTCTAGGATAGGTGGAGGCACAAACACACCTGCCGCCACCCCACGTGTCACGAGGGCGCTGGAGCTTAGAACTGGTCCTCGAACTTTTTCGCCAGGTCTTCGATATTGTCTGGCGGCCAATCGGGGATCTCCATGCCCAGATGCAGGCCCATCACCGTGAGAACTTCCTTGATCTCGTTGAGCGATTTGCGGCCGAAGTTCGGGGTCCGAAGCATCTCTGCCTCGGTCTTTTGGATCAGATCGCCGATATAGACGATGTTGTCGTTCTTGAGGCAGTTGGCCGAACGGACACTGAGCTCGAGCTCATCCACCTTCTTGAGCAGAAGCGGATTGAATTCAAGGTCATCCGCCTCGTCGGCACGGCCGGCTTCCTTGGGCTCTTCGAAGTTGATGAAGGTCTGCAACTGATCCTGAAGGATCCGCGCGGCATAGGCCAGCGCATCGTCGGGGCTGAGCGTGCCGTCGGTCTCGACCGTGATCGACAGCTTGTCATAGTCGAGGACCTGACCTTCGCGCGTCGGGTCGACCTTGTAGCTGACCTTGCGCACGGGCGAGAACAGCGCGTCGACCGGGATCAGGCCGATGGGGGCATCCTCGGGCCGGTTCTTGTCGGCGGCGACATAGCCCTTACCGGTATCGATGGTCAGTTCGGCGTGGAAGGTCGCACCGTCATCGAGATGGCAGATCACGTGATCCTTGTTGATGATGTCAACACCGGCAATCTCGGCGATATCACCGGCGGTCACGACGCCGGGGCCGGACGCGCTCAACTGAAGGCGCTTGGATCCCTCGACATCCATCGAGACGGCGATCCCCTTGAGGTTCAGCACGATGTCGGTGACATCTTCGCGCACACCCGCGACCGAGGAAAACTCGTGCAGCACGCCGTCGATCTGAACCGCCGTAATCGCTGCTCCCTGAAGGGACGACAGCAAGACGCGACGCAGCGCGTTGCCGAGCGTCAGACCAAAGCCGCGCTCCAAGGGCTCGGCGACCGCCGTCGCGTTACGGCTCGCATCGACACCGGGCGCAATTTCGAGGCCGTGGGGTTTAATCAGTTCTTGCCAGTTCTTGTGGATCATCTTGGTGGCCCTCCATTCTTGCACTCACCGGATCCAGTCGGCGAAGCGCGCTCGAGGAATAACGAAAAGCCCGGCCCTTTCAGAGCCGAGCCTTGCGTCGTATAAATCACTAATCAGACGCGCCGACGCTTTGGCGGGCGGCAGCCATTATGCGCGATCGGTGTGACGTCCTTGATCGCGGTGATCGTGAAGCCCACCGACTGCAAGGCACGAAGCGCCGATTCCCGACCCGACCCGGGCCCCTGAACCATCACCTCGAGGGTGCGCATGCCATGCTCGGTTGCCTTGCGGCCCGCATCTTCGGCGGCCACCTGGGCGGCGTAAGGCGTTGACTTGCGCGATCCCTTGAAGCCCATCATCCCGGCCGAGGACCACGAAATTGTGTTGCCCTGCACATCGGCGATGGTGATCATGGTGTTGTTGAAAGTCGAGTTCACATGGGCGACGCCGGATGTGATGTTTTTCGAGACCTTGCGCTTGGTCGGACGCTTTTGCTGTGCCATGGGACCCTCTTACTTCTTCTTGCCGGCGATCGGGCGCGCGGGGCCCTTGCGGGTGCGGGCGTTCGTATGGGTCCGCTGACCGCGCACCGGCAGGCCGCGGCGATGGCGCAGACCGCGATAACAGCCGAGGTCCATCAGGCGTTTGATGTTCACAGCCTTCTCGCGGCGAAGATCCCCTTCGACCTGAAGGTTGCCGTCGATAAACTCACGGATGGCGAGCACATCGGCATCCGAAAGCTCGTTCACTCGGCGCTCTTCGGTCACGCCGGTGGCTTCGCAGATCTGCCGAGCCGTCGACTGGCCGATGCCGTGAATATAGGTCAGCGCGATGTGAACGCGCTTGTGTGTCGGAATGTTAACGCCTGCAATGCGCGCCAATGACCTGCTCCGTTGTTCGCCCCACATCCGGAGCTGATAAAACTGTTCACCGGCAGGGTCCCAGACGGCGCGGACGAAGCGTCGCCGCAGATCCCGTGTGACTCGTGCCAGAAGAGATGCGCGAATATACTCGCGGCGCTCTTGTCGTCAACCCCCGGCGCGTCGAAAAAACGGTCGTGTCAAGGGTTTTTGTTTGACAATTCTTAGACCCCTGCTTGGATCCCGAGCGCGGAACGCGACACAGGCACCAGAGGCGCCATGGCCCCCATCAGCCCAACGCGTCGACGAGCGCCCTGGTGACCTCTTCAATCGGCGCCATACCGTCGACAGTCCGGATCTTGCCCTGCGCGTCATAGTAGGTGATGAGCGGCGCGGTATCGCTGTGATAGGCTGTGAGCCGGGTGCGCACGGCCTCGGCGTTGTCGTCGGCGCGGCGTTTGAACTCGGTCGAGCCGCATTTGTCGCAAACACCTTCGACGGCAGGCTTCTTTTCGGTGTCATGATACCCCTCGCCGCAGTTCGCGCAGGTATAACGCCCCGAAACACGATGAACGAGCAGATCGTCATCCACCGCCATGACCACGACGGCATTCAGCGACATGCCTTTTTCCGCCAGCAGCGAGTCGAGCGAGGCAGCCTGCGCCGCCGTGCGCGGATAGCCATCAAAGATCACGCCGTTCGTGACATCGGGCGCATCCAGCCGTTCGGAGACGATACCGGTGACGATCTTGTCCGATACCAGCCCGCCCGCATCCATCACCGCCTTGGCCTGCCTGCCAATCTCGGTTCCTGCCGCCACCGCCGCGCGGAGCATGTCACCGGTCGAGAGCTGCACCATGCCCTGGCTTTCGACCAGCAGACGTGCCTGAGTTCCCTTGCCCGCACCAGGTGGGCCGAGCAGAATGATGTTCATGGCGTTAGCCCCCCTCAGGCCTTACGGCGGGATCCTTTGCCCTTTGGACGCCCCTTGCCGCCGATGCGCGATTTTTCGATCAAACCTTCGTACTGATGCGCGAGCATATGGCTTTGAACCTGGGTGATCGTATCCATCGTAACCGAGACCACAATGAGCAACGATGTCCCACCGAAATAGAACGGCACCCCGACATTGGCGATCAGAACCTCGGGCAAGAGGCAGACAATCACCAGATAGATCGCCCCCACCACGCTGAGCCGGGTCAGAACATAGTCGAGATACTTGGCGGTTGCCGCGCCCGGGCGATAGCCGGGAATGAAGCCGCCATGCTTTTTCAGGTTGTCGGCAACCTCTTCGGGGTTAAAGACGACCGCCGTGTAGAAAAAGACGAAAAACACGATCAACACCGCAAACAGCACCAGAAACAGCGGCTGCCCGTGGCCGAGCAGCGCCGCAACCGTGCCAAGCCATCCTCCCGCATCGCCCGAGGCGGCAGAAAAGCTCGCGATCGTGGTCGGCAGCAACAACAGCGACGAGGCGAAAATCGGCGGGATCACACCGGCGGTGTTCAGCTTCAAGGGCAGGAACTGATTCTCGCCGCCCGTCATCTTTTGACCCGAGATCTGGCGCTTGGGGTACTGGATGAGCACACGGCGCTGCGCCCGCTCGACATAGACCACGGCAAAGATCACGAAAACGGCCAAGATCATCACCCCGATGATGACCAGCGCGTTCAGCTGGCCGGTCCGGCCAAGCTCGAAGAACTGCGCCATCGCGCTCGGCAATTCGGCGACGATGCCGACAAAGATGATCAGCGAGATCCCGTTTCCGATCCCGCGCGCGGTGATCTGCTCACCCAGCCACATCAGGAACATGGTGCCGCCGACCAGGGTAATCACGGCGGAGGCTCGGAAAAACGCGCCCGGATCCAGCGCGAGGCCCTGCCCCTCCAGCCCCACCGAAATGCCATAGGCCTGCACCGTCGCCAACAGCACCGTGCCATAGCGGGTATACTGATTGATCTTCTTGCGCCCGCTTTCGCCCTCTTTCTTGAGCTTTTCCAGCTCCGGCACCATCGAGGTTGCAAGCTGCATGATGATCGAGGCCGAGATATAGGGCATGATCCCCAGCGTGAAGATCGCCATCCGGCTCAGCGCGCCACCCCCGAACATGTTAAAGACGCCGAGGATTCCTCCCTGCGTCTGTTCCACGAAAATTCTCAGTTGTTCAGGGTCGATCCCGGGCATGGGGATAAAGGTGCCGAGGCGGTAGACGATCAGCAGGCCAAGGGCATAGAGGATCCGGCTTTGCAGGTCCTTGGCTTTTCCAAAGGCGCTCCAGTTAAGGTTTGCGGCCATTTGTTCGGCAGCTGAAGCCATATCGTCTCTCTCTCACAAAACACCGCCGCGAGCAGGGCCCGCAGCGGCATGACTGTTATGGGCCTCACCCGATATCAGGGGTGAGGGCGCCGGCGTCAAGCGTCGGCTGCGTCTGCGGGCGGCTGGGCCGGTTTTGTCACAGTCAGGGTGCCGCCTGCCGCCGCGACCGCCTCGACGGCGGATTTCGACGCGCCGGTGACCGTGATGTTCAGCCCCTTCGCCGTCAGCTCGCCCTTGCCGAGGATGCGCACGCCATCTCGGATCCGGCGCACAACGCCGGCGCCGAGCAGCGCCGCTTCGTCGATCGGCGCCTTTGCGTCAAGCTTGCCTGAATCGATGAACGCCTGGAGGTTGCCCAGATTGACCACTGCGAATTGCAGGCGGTTCGGCTTGTTAAAGCCCCGCTTTGGCATCCGCATGTGGATCGGCATCTGGCCGCCTTCAAAACCCTTGATGGCAACGCCCGACCGCGATTTCTGGCCCTTGATCCCGCGTCCCCCGGTTTTGCCGGTGCCCGAGCCCGGGCCGCGCCCGATCCGCTTGCGTTTCTTTGCGGCACCGGGATTGTCGTGAAGTTCGTTGAGTTTCATGTTCCGCATCTCCTCTTGCCGGATCAGCGGGCGATGCGACGCCCCGCTGCCACGGCTTGTGTTTGAGCCCGGCCTCAGCCGCGCTCTTCGACGATCTCCACCAGATGGGGGATCTTTGCAACCATCCCGCGGATCGAGGGGGTATCCTCCAACTCGCGGGTCTTGTGCATCTTGTTCAGCCCCAGGCCGATCAGCGTCTTGCGCTGTTCAGCCGGGCGGCGGATCGGCGAGCCGATCTGCTTCACGACGATGGTCTTGGCCATGATCCGCTCTCCTTACGCTTCAGCTTCGACCGGCTGGGCGGCCTTGGGCTCGTCACGGGCGGGCAGGATGTCTCCGACCTTCTTGCCGCGCCGGGCCGCAACCTGGCGGGGGCTGAAGGTCTGCTTCAGGCCGTCGAATGTGGCGCGCACCATGTTGTAGGGGTTTGACGATCCGGTCGACTTCGCAACCACGTCCTGCACGCCCAGCATTTCGAACACGGCACGGCAGGGACCGCCGGCGATGATGCCGGTACCTTGCGGTGCGGTGCGCATCACGACCTTGCCCGCACCCCAGCGGCCATTGGTGTCATGGTGCAGGGTCCGCCCCTCGCGCAGCGGCACCCGGATCATCGAGCGCTTGGCCTCCTCGGTCGCCTTGCGGATTGCTTCGGGCACCTCTTTGGCCTTGCCGGAACCAAATCCGACACGACCCTTCTGGTCGCCCACGACGACGAGTGCTGCAAAGCCAAAGCGCTTGCCTCCCTTCACCGTTTTCGAGACACGGTTGATCGCCACCAGCCGGTCGGCAAATTCCGGTGCCTCTTCTTCCCTGTCGCGGCGGCGGCCGCGGCCACGATCTTCACGTTCTGCCATAGCTCAGCCTCCTCAGAATTTCAGTCCGCCCTCGCGGGCGGCATCGGCGAGGGCTTTGACTTTCCCATGGAACAGGAAACCACCCCGGTCGAAATACACTTCCTCGATGTCCTTGGCCTTGGCCCGCTCGGCAATTGCCGCACCGACTTTTGCCGCGGCATCGACATTGTTCTTGCCGACCACGCCCAGCTTTGCCTCGAGCGACGACGCCGCTGCCAGGGTCACGCCCTGAACATCGTCGATGATCTGCACCGAGATGTTCTTGGACGACCGATGCACCGACATCCGAAGCTTGCCACGCGACATTTTTTTCAGCTTGTTGCGGACGCGCAGGCGGCGGCGCAGGAACAAGTCTCGCTTTTTGTTTGCCATCTCTCCGATCCTTACTTTTTCTTGCCTTCTTTGCGGAAGATGAACTCACCCTTGTGGCGGATCCCCTTGCCCTTGTAGGGCTCGGGCCGGCGCCATTCGCGGATCTTTGCGGCGGTTTCACCAACCAGCTGCTGATCGATCCCGGTGATTTCAATTTCCGTCGGCTTGGCACATTTGATTTCGATCCCCTCGGGGATCGCGAATTCGACATCGTGGGAATAGCCAAGCGCCAGCTTCAGGGTTTTGCCCTGGATCTGTGCACGATAGCCAACCCCGGTGATTTCGAGCTCTTTCTTGAAACCATCCGTCACACCGGTCGCGAGATTTGCGATCTGTGTGCGGGTCATGCCCCATTGCTGGCGCGCCCGCTTTGACAAGCCGCGAGGCTTCACGGTGATGGTGTTCCCTTCGAGCACGACATCCACGTCGTCGGTCGCGGTGAACGAGCGGGTCCCCTTGGGGCCCTTGCACTCCACCCGTTGACCGACAACCTTCCATTCGACGCCGTTGGGCGCTTCGATGGGGCGTTTTCCGATACGTGACATCCGCGCTCTCCTTAGAAGACCGTGCAGAGGACTTCGCCGCCGACATTCTCGGAACGAGCCTTTGCATCAGACATGACGCCGCGGTTGGTGGAAACGATCGCCACGCCCAGGCCGTTGCGGACTTTCGGCAGGCTCTTTGCGCCCATATAGGCACGCCGACCCGGCGTTGAAATCCGTTTGATCTCGCGGAACGCGGGCGCCCCGTCGAAATACTTCAGGCTGACTTCGAATTCCGGCTTGCCGGCGTCGTCATCGGCTTTCTCGTATCCGCGAATATACCCTTCGTCCGCGAGCACATCGAGCACCCAGCCGCGCAGTTTGGACGCAGGCGTCCTGACTGTTGACTTGTTGCGCATGGATGCGTTCCGCAAACGGGTCAGCATATCGCCAAGAGGATCTGTCACTGACATCTGTCCCTCCTCACCAGCTCGACTTGACCATGCCCGGAACCTGGCCGACCGAGGCCAGGTCACGCAGGGCAATACGGCTCATCTTGAGCTTGCGGTAGTAAGCTTTCGGGCGTCCGGTGACCTGGCAGCGGTTGTGCAGCCGGGTCGGGCTCGAGTTTCGGGGCATTTTCGCCAGCTTGAGGCGGGCTTTCATGCGTTCCTCGCCCGGGATCGACTCGTCCCTTGCGATTTCTTTGAGTTCGGCGCGCTTGGCCGCGTATTTGTCGACCAGTTTCTGACGCTTTTTCTCGCGTTCGATCATGCAGACCTTAGCCATTTTTCGTGCTCCTCCGCGCTCAGCTGTTGAAGGGCATGTTGAATTGCTTCAACAGCGCCTTTGCCACAGCGTCATCGGTTGC
>JBCCHW010000024.1:0-28071 GCA_039028555.1 Pseudomonadota bacterium
CCGCCCGCCCGCCCAGGTGGAAAAGCTGCCTCGGGGCGATATCCGCCTCTCCGGCGTCACCTTTGGCTATGCGCCGATGGCGCCGCCGCTGATCGAGGGGCTGGACCTTGCCATCGCCCCGGGCCGCCGGGTGGCACTCGTGGGCGCCTCGGGCTCGGGCAAATCCACCATCGGCAAGTTGATCGCCGGGCTCGAAGTGCCGCAATCGGGCCGCGTCGAGATCGACGGGATCGCCCCCGCTGCCTGGCCCCGACCGGCGCTGGCCCAGCGATTTGCCTATGTGCAACAGGACATGGCGCTGTTCGAAGGGTCGGTGCGCGACAACCTGACCCTGTGGGATGCGCAAACCGACGAAGGTGCCATGATCACCGCCGCCCATGACGCCAGCGCGCATCAGATGATCTCGGCGCGCAGCGGCGGCTATGACGCGATGCTCTCGGAAGGGGGCAACAACTTCTCGGGCGGCGAACGCCAGCGCCTCGAGATTTCGCGGGCACTGTCACAGGACCCCTCGATCATCGTGCTGGACGAGGCGACCAGCGCGCTCGACCCCATTGCCGAGAAATCGGTGATGGATGCGATCCGCCGGCGCGGGGCGACGAGTGTGATCATCGCCCATCGCCTTTCGGTCATCCGCGATTGCGACGAGATCATCGTGCTCGACCAAGGTCGCCCGGTCGAGCGGGGCACCCATCAGAAGCTCATCAGCCAGGGCGGCGCCTATGCCCGCCTGATCGAGGCCTGAAGAATGGTCGTGTCACCCGATACAGCCTCCCTCGGCGCGGCGAACCCGGCAACCGGACCTCTCGCAATCGGATCGGGTGCGGCGGTCCCGCTCCCCTGCGGGCATCACATCTGGCGGGTCGCCGGCGGCGCGGCCGAGATCTATCTCGAAACGCCCACGGGGCGCTTTCTGGTTGCCGGTCTTGCCGACGGACAGGCAGTCATCGCGCTGCCCGATGGCGCCTCGGGGCGCTTCGTAGCCGTGGGCGAGGCGCGCACGGAACTGGTTCCCGTTCCACCCTCCGGGCACGGCACGAAAGACGAGACAGGGGTGGTTGCGGTCGAGGACTGGATCCGCGCAATCGCCGAGGCGCTCGACCCCGCCCTGCCCCGGGGCACCTTGCACCGGGTCAGCCCGGGCGATACGCCGCCCGCAGGTGTCGCGCTGCGCGCCGCGGATCAGATCGTCTGGATCGCAGCGGACGAGATCCGCTATTCCGGCGCGCCCGAGGCGCCGTATCGCGGTGCCGCGCCGCTGGCCGGGCGCCTGACGGCGACCGCGATCGGCGCCAACAGGGTCCTGACGAGCGCCGAGCTGGCCCATGACGCCCTTTTGGGCGAGGTGGTGCGCGCCTTCAACGCAGGCCTTCCCGCCCATATCGAGGCGCTGGCCGCCACCCGGGAGCGGCTGGCGCGTGCCCGGATCGGGGGCCGCGAAGGGCAAACCGACCCGACGCGAAACGATGCCCGCGCCGCGGTCGAGGCCGTGGCGGCGGCCCTGAATGTCGCCCTCGCCCATCCGCTCCCCCCGGGGCAAGTCAGGTTCGCCGCAATCGCCGGTCTGATGACCCGCGCCGGATTGCGGACGCGGCGCGTGACGCTGGCGCCGGGGTGGAGCCGCCGCGATCTCGGCCCCCTGATCGCCGAGGAGAACGCCACCCGTGCTCCCGTCGCCCTGATCTGGCGCGCAGGCGCCTATCGCCGCCCTGACGGGCACCCCGTCGATCGCCAGACCGAAGAGGTGTTTGGCGCCTTCGCCTTTGCCGCCCATGCTCCCCTGCCCGAGCAAGTCCGCGGGCTGTTCTCCCTGGCCCGGCATCTGCTGCCGGAACTGCGCCGCGACGGTCTGCTGGCCGTTGCCGCAGGCGCGGGCGCCAGCCTGGTCGGCGTGCTGGTGCCCCTGGCAGCGGGGTGGATTTTCAGCGATATCGTACCGGCGTCCCTGGCCACGCTGCTGTTTGCCGTGGGCTTGGCGCTGGTCGCGGCGGCGTTCACGGCTGCGGTCTTTGCCGCTGCCCGCTCGCTGGCGCTGCAGCGGATCACAGGGCGCACCGGCATTGCGGTCTCGGCCGCTGTGGCGGACAAGATCCTGCGCCTGCCCGCCGGGTTCTTCCGCAACTATTCGGCGGGCGACCTCAATCAGCGCATCGACGCGATTGACCAGTTGCGCCAGCTTGTGACCGGCGTGATGATGTCCTCCGGGCTGACGCTGATCTTTTCGATCTTTTACTTCGCGACGCTGCTGGCATTTGATGGCCGGCTTGCGGGGCTCGCCCTTGGCCTCGTCGCGATCTATGTGCTTGCGACCCTGATTGCCCGGGCGTTGCAGATGCGCCATGTGCGCCGGGCGGCGGAGCTCGACGGCAAGGTCTCCGGCGCCAGTTTCGAGACGCTGGCCGCGATCGGCAAGCTGCGTGTCGCGGCGGCGGAGGAGCGCGCGCTGGCCCGCTGGATCAAGCTCTACCGGCAAGAGCGCGACGCCGGCATCGCCATGGGCCGGATCGGCACCCATTTCTCGGCCTTCTCGGACGCCTATCAGACGATCACGCTGATGATGCTGTTTGCCGTCGCCGCCCTGTTGCAGGGAGCGGATCTGCCCGCCGGCCATTTCATCGGCTTCCTCGTGGCCTTTGGCGCCTTTCAGGGGGCCTTCACCGGGTTCTGCGACGGGCTGATGGCGCTGTTCACCGCGGCGCCCATGGCCGAACGCGCGCGCCCGATCTTCGAGGCGACGGCCGAGACGAGCCTTGGCCGCGCGGATCCGGGCCGTTTGTCGGGCGCGATCGAGCTTTCGGGCGTGACCTTTGCCTATCCCGGCACCCGGACCCTGCTGGACGGCGTCGATCTGGTCATCCGGCCGGGCGAGCATGTGGCGATCGTCGGGGCCTCGGGCTCGGGGAAATCCACCATCCTGCGCCTCCTGCTGGGGTTCGAGGCCCCGGACCAGGGCGCCATCACCTATGACGGGCGCGATCTCACGCGGCTCGATCTGGGGCGGGTCCGGTCCCAGATCGGCGTGGTGATGCAGACCAGCCGGCTGTTCGCGGGATCGGTCTTTGAAAACATCCGGGGCGCCTCGGATGCCGGGCTCGAGGCCTGTATGGAGGCCGCCGCGCAGGCGGGGCTGGGCCCCGACCTCGCGCAGCTGCCGATGGGGCTGCATACCCCGATCACCGAGGGGGCGGGCACGCTTTCCGGCGGGCAGAAACAGCGCATCCTGATCGCCCGGGCGCTGGTGAGCACACCCGCGATCCAGTTCTTTGACGAAGCGACAAGCGCGCTCGACAACGCGACCCAGGCGGTGGTGATGGCAACGCTCGACGCCTCGCCCGCGACCCGGGTGACGATCGCGCATCGCCTGTCGACCGTGCGCCGGGCGGACCGGATCTGTGTCCTGAACGACGGCCGGTTTGCCGAGATCGGCAGCTATGACGACCTGATGGCCCTGGACGGCCATTTCGCCGCCCTCGCGCGGCGCCAATTGCTGGAGGAATGACATGCGCAAGGCGCTCTACATTCTGGGCGATCTCGACGATCGCGACCTGATCTGGCTGGCCGGGGCGGGCGCCTTGCGCGCGCTCGAGCCGGGCACCGTGATCGTCGAGGCCGGAACCCCGGTGCAGGATCTCTACTTCATCACCGCGGGCGAGGTCGCGGTGATCACCGCCGGCGGCGAGACGATCTCGCAACTGGGCGTCGGCGAGGTGATCGGCGAGATGTCGTTCGTCGAGAAACGCGCGCCCAACGTCTCGGCACAGGCGTCGACCGCGGTGCGGGTTCTGGCCGTGCCGCGCGCGGCGCTGCTGGCGGAGTTCGCCCGGAACCGAGGGTTTGCCGCCCGGTTCTACCGCGCGCTTGCGGTGTTTCTTTCGGACCGCCTGCGCGAGACGACCAGTGCAATGGCGGGCGGGGAGCCGGATCAGGAGCTCGACGAGGGCCTGCTCGACACGCTCCACGTGGCGGGGGACCGAATGCTGCGCCTGCTCGACCTGTTGGAAGGCCGCAGCAAGGCCTGACGCGCAGGCTTCGCGCAGGGTGACGCGCCCGTGCGCTGGGGCAGGTGCGGCACAACCCGCACAGCCCCGCCCAATCAGGCAAACCGTCGGCCCGACTCGCTTGCAATTCGCGATCAGGCATAGATAACCGACCCGAACACCGGGGATGTTACCAAAACTGAAGGAAGACGACGATGCCTGTATCGCTCACAGGTGGGCGGGTTCTCGTGCCTGATGGCACGCTGAGCCCCGCCGATCTGCATTTTGCCAATGGTCTGATCACCGAAGAACCGGCATCGAACGCCGTGCAGATCGACTGCACGGGCTATCACGTCATGCCCGGGATCGTGGACATCCATGGCGACGCGTTCGAGATGGCGCTGTTCCCCCGCCCCGGGGTCGGCATGCCGTTTGACATCGCCATGGGCTCGGTCGACAGGCAGCTGGTGGCGAGCGGTATCACAACCGCCTTCCACGGCCTCTCGGTTTCGTGGGAGCCCGGTGCGCGCAGTCTCGATGCCGGCCGGCGTTTCATGCAAGCGATGGGCGAGCGGCGCGGCGGGTTCCTAGCCGATCACAGGGTGCAGATCAGGTGGGAGACCTATGCCCATGAGGCGATCGAGGACGTCAAGGGCTGGCTTGCCCTCGATCTGGCGCCGTCGTTGGCCTTTAACAATCACACCCCCGCGACCATCAAGAAGATCAACGGCGGCGATCCGCTTGCCCTCGACCGTTTCGCGATGCGCGCGGGTCTTTCAACCGACGGCTACCTTGCCGAGTTCGAGCAGATGATGCGCTGCGCCGATGACGTTCCGGGCCGCATCCGCGAGCTCGCAGCGCGCGCGGCGCAGCTCGGGACGCCCATGCTGGCCCATGACGAGCCGACGCCTGCCGTGCGCGCCGAACACCGTGCGCTCGGCATGAAGATCAGCGAGTTTCCCATGGCCCGCGACGTGGCCGCCGACGCCACCGCCCATGGCGAGCATGTGGTGATGGGCGGCCCCAATGTCATTCGCGGCGGCAGCCATATCGGATGGATGTCGGCCGAGGAGGCGGTGCGCGAGGGGGTCTGCGACATCATCGCGTCGGACTACTACTACCCCAGCCTTCTCAGCGCCGCCGAACGGTTCGTCAACCGCGGTGTCATGCCGCTGGAGCGGGCATGGCAGTTGATCTCGGGTAACCCGGCGGCGGCGATGGGCCTGAGCGATCGCGGCGCGCTCGCGCCCGGGCGACGCGCCGATATCGCCATCGTCGACTGCACCGGCCCCTGGCGCGTGGTGCACACCATCGCGGCTGGCCGGCTTGTCAGCTTCGGACGCTGAGGGGTGCCGCGCGCGGGCGGCGACCCGAGCTTCGATGGGCTGGCCGCCATGCGCGCCCGTCAGGGCGATGATGGATCTGAAGGCGCCGCGGGTTTGACCGCCTCGGCAAAAAAACCGCTCGCCTGAATGGTGTTGCGCCAGTCCGAGGCGCGGGCATCCACCATGCGGTTGATGCCTTCGCCAAACCGCTTTTCGACCCCGCTCTTCCAGAACTTCATCATGTTGAGGATGGCCGAGTACTTGCCGCGCAGGGGATAGAGCGTCACCGCCTCGAAGTCGCGCAACAGATAGGCCATGCCGTCGCGGCTAAGCCTCTGATAGTCTTGAAACATCAAACTTGGCGGTCCGTGATAGCGCCACATCCAAGGCACATACAAAAAAAGCTGCCCGCCGGGCCTCAGCGCCCGGGTAAAGTTGTCGATCGCGGCAGGCGGGTCGTAGACATGCTCGAGGATCGCCAGCGCGATCACCGCGTCATAGCGCCCCTCCATCCAGTCTGGAAAGGGCGAGCAGACATCGCCGAGGATATCGGGATAGTCACCGAAATCGTTGAGGTCGAGCGTCTCGACCCGCTCTCCCAGCGCGCCCAGATGGTCACGCATGCCGGCGCCGACATCCAGGATCCGATCCGCCTCTCGGGTCGCCGCGACGATATGGGCGCGGGTCTGATTGTCGTGGAGATAGCGCAGATCCACCGTTGCCCGGCGGGTGATGGCCTGCAGGCGCTGGTTCAGCCCGTCGACATCGTGAATGCGGCGTTTCCCGGTCATCGGCTCCGAACCAGATCTTCGAGGATGGCAATGCTGCGCGCCGCCCCGTCCAACGTCAAGGGCAGGCGCGGGCGCCGCGTTCCGGCGAGCGTTCGGGCGAGGCTGGCAAGGCGCTCCGGTGTTGCCTGCTCCTGTGTCAGGCACCTGATGCCCTCATGGGTCGCGAGATGCCGGGCACGGATCAGCTGTTCCTGTTCACCCCGGTCGGTCATCGGCACCAGGATTGCCGGGGTCTCGCAGCGCGCCAGATCCACGGCGGTGTTATAGCCCGATAGGCTGATCGAGCAGGCAGCCCCTGCCAGCAGCCCGCGATAATCCGGGCGGGCGGGCTCGATGATCAGGTTGTCCGACTTGGGAAGGTCTTGGCCCGCGTCGGCCCTGCGTCCTGTCAGGATCCGCCAGGGCAGCGGCGAGCCCGCCGCCGATGCCGCCGCCGCCGATGCCGCCATCGGCAACAACGCCCGCCCCAGCGTGCCGCCACCAACCGAGACGAGCACACCCCCGGCAATGGGCGCTGGCATCTCGCCCTCGGCCACATATCCGGTGTAGCGGATCATGTCGTCGAGGCCGACGAACGGCCAGCTTGCCGACAGGGGCAGCACCGCTTTGGTCCCATGCACCAGCAAGGCGCCAAAATCCTGTCGCAGGATCGCGGCGGCCTCTGCGACGCGATGCGGCTTTGGCTCGGGGATGTCGCGCACCGATGCGACGCACAGCGCCCCGGTCGCCGCCATCGCCGCGCGGTATTCGTGGCGCAGCGCCCGGCGCCCCAGCGGGTAGGTCTCGGTCACCAGAACGTCCGGGGCGAAATCGCCCAGCGCCGCGACGATCCGGTCGCGCCGTGCAGCGAGATACGCTGCCTGCGCCGGGGCCCCTTCCCCGTCGCGCAAGGTTGCATAATCAAGGTCGCGCACCTGCAAGGGCGGCAGCTGGATCACCGTCAGATCGTCCAGCGGCAGATGCGCCAGCGGCATGCCCCCGGTCAACAGCATCACCCGGTGTCCCGCCGCCTGCCCGGCCCGGGCGAGCGCCGCCGTCCGCACGAGATGACCGGATCCGGTCAGATGGGTGCTGAGCAGGACAATCTTCATCGCGGCACCAGCCGCAGGGCAGGCTCCGGCGCCGTGGGCATCCCGCCCGGGCGCAGGCTGAGAGGATAGAGGCGGCCCCGTTTGATCTCGACCCCGCCCTCGGGCAGGCGCCAGTTCATCGCAAAGCCCAGGATCACCCGCATGACCGCCTTGTGGCTCACCAGAACGGCGGGTGGGCCGGCGGCGATCTCGGCCAGCGCGGGCTGGATCCGTGCCCAGGCATCGGCCATGCTTTCGCCGCCGGGCGGGCGCGCGTCCCAGCGCATGTCGCCGGTGGGCACAAAACCGCTGGAGGGATCGGCCAACAGATCCGCGGCCCGCTTTCCCTCCCACGCGCCCCAGGCAATCTCGACCAGACGGGCATCCTGATCGATCGGCTGTCCAGGCGCCAGCAATCGGGCCGTGTCGATGGTCCGCGACAGGGTCGAGGTGACGACCCGCGCCCAGGCCCATGCGGGCGGCAGGGCAAGCGCCGACAGTGCCTCGCGCGCATCCCCGGTCAGCGGCCGGTCGATCTGTCCCTGCAACCGGCGCTCCCGGTTCCAGTCGGTCGGATAGTGGCGCAGCAGGGCGACACGGGTCATGCGCCGACCTCGCGCAACACATGGCGCAGGGTTTGCGCGGCCGCGTCGATGCTGTGATGTGCCTCGACATGTGCGCGGCCGCGGGCCGAGAGCGTCTGGCGCTCGGCTGCCGCCCGGTCAATGGCTGCGGCCAGCGCCCGGGGCGCGTCGGGCGGGGCGAGGACGCCTCCCGCGATCAGGCTGCGCGCCGCGGGGCCATCTTCGGCCACCACCGGCAGGCCCGCAGCCTGCGCTTCGAGCCAGACCATGCCGACGCCCTCGTCAACGCCGGGCCAGACCATCAGATCGGACGCTGCGCAATGGGTGCGGATCACCGCCGGGTCGGCAATGGTGCCGAGAAAACTGACCCGGCTGCGATAAGGGGCCAGCAACTCGGCGACGGTCGCCTCTCCTTCACCGCCACCGATGACGGTCAGCTCCCAGTCGGGCGCGAGATGGGCGAGCGCGGCGGCGAGGCGGCGGTAACTCTCGATCTTGGCGCCCGGGCGCATCATCGCCACCGTCAAGAGCCGCAACGGCGCCCCTGCCGCGCGGGGCGGCACCGGCGGGCCGGGGTCGAGAAACGCGGGCAGATGGCGCAACTTGGCGCCATGCCCCGCCGCCTCCAGCGCCGGTAGATCGCGCGGGGTTGTCCACAGCAACCGATCCGCATGGGCGATGGCCGCGTCGGAGGCAGCGGCAAACCGGGCCCAGGGGCCCGCCCTGCGGCGCGGCGAGATTGACGGTTCAGTGATCAGATACGGCAGTCCCAGCGCCGCCGAGACCACCGGCCCCACCAGATCCGGGGCCTTGTAGTAACAGTGATAGGTCAGCCAGGCGACCGGCGGCGAGGGGGCGAGGCAGTCTACCAGCCACTCCGCCTCCTCTCCGGCGCGCGCGATGATCCCGGCCTGCGCCTCGGGCGCGCCCGTCATCTCGAGCGCGCGCAGGCTCGAGACGGTCCGCGCGCCATAACCCGCGCGTGCCAGTGCTGCGAGCGTCAGCCGCGCGATCTGGCGATCGCCGGACGGCGTGGGGTGATCCGGCGGCTTCATCGGCGCATAAAAGGCCAGCGCCGGGCCCTGACCATCCGGTCGGATCATGCGCCCGCGAGCGCAGCCCTCAGCCGCGCCTCGATCACATCGATCCCCGATTTCATCCCGAACTGCGTGACCAGCCGGTGATAGGCCGCCTCGGCCATCCGCGCCCGCGCGCCCGGATCGTCGGCAAGCATCTGGATCGCGGTTGCAAGCTCGAGCGGGTCGCCCGGGCCGACCAGAACACCATGCTCACCCGCCGTGATGAATTCGGGGATGGCGGAGACCGAGGTCGAGAGGATCGGCAGCTTTTGGCTCGCCGCCTCCATCAGCACATTGGGCAAGCCGTCGCGGTCCCCGTCTCCGGCGATTTTCGAGGGGAGCACGAACAGATCGGCCCGCCGCATGGCCTCGATCACCTCGGTCTGGTCGCGCTTGCCCTGCCAGTCGATCCGGGCGCCGAAACCCAGCCGATCGGCCTGCGCGCGCAGCTGGCGCTGCAGCTTGCCGCCGCCGATATGGGTCAGATGCCAGTCGGTGCCCGCAGGCAACAGGTTCAGCGCGTCCAGCAGATCGTCATATCCCTTTTTCTCCACCAGCCGGCCAACCGACAGCAGGCGAAACTGGTTCGAAGGCGGACGTGCCCGGGGCGGTGGCGGGAACCGCGTCAGATCCAGTCCGTGATAAACCAGATCGACCTTGCCGGGCTGGTACCCGTTCAAATGGGCCGCGCCGCTGGCCGTGCAGGTCACGCCAAAGGTGCACTCGGCGATCTTTTCGGCCTTTTCCCAATCGGGCGTGGTCCAGATATCCTTGGCATGGGCCGAAAACCCCCAGCCGATCCCGCGCATCGTGGCCGCGTACCGGGCGACCGAGGCGGGGGTGTGGAGGAAATGCACATATAGAAACCGCACCTCGGCCGGCAGCTCCGCCGCCATCACGCAGGCCTGACCAAAGCGGCGGACCCGGTTGGGCGTGAAATCGCGTTTGAGATCGGCCAGCCAGACGCGAAGGGCGCTGCCAAAGCCGGGCAGGCGCCGGGCGGCGCGAAAGCCCCGCCAGACCCTCAACGGCGCGCTGTACAGATATTCCGGCAGATAGACCCGTCCCGCGGTGATCCGGTCATGGATCGGGTGGGTCCGGTCATCATAGGGGTCGCGTAACGACCATATGTCGAAGTCGATTCCCCGCTCCTGCAACTCCAGCAGCTCTTGCGCGACAAAGGTTTCCGAGAGCCTCGGATAGCCCTTGACCACCACGGCGAGTGGCTTTGCTGCGCCGCTCTGTGCCATGCCTACTCGCCAGCGGCGGCAAAGGGCGGGCGCATCGCCCGCCCGGCTATGGTCTCGAGCCCGGCCATCAGATTGGGGATCCGGGCCGCGCTGGGGCGGGCGGCCAGTCGCAGTTCGCGGATCGCCTGGGCCATCACCTCGGCGCCATTGCCATCGCGTTCAGGCGTCAGCATCCGCGCAAGGCCCAGCCGTTCGGCCGAGGACGCGCGGATCAGCTGTTCCTGGCGCGGGTGGGTCCGCGGGCAGATGATCGAGGGTTTGTCCATCGAAAGGATCTCGCAAAAAGTGTTATAGCCACCCATGGCCACCACGCCCTCGGCCCCTTCGAGCAGACGCTCGAGCCTGGCGTGGAACCCGGTTGCGATGATCCGCCCGCCCAGCGCCGCGACCCTGGCGTCGAAACCGGCCCGGTCGCTGGCGGCCATAAAGGGGCCATAGACGATCAGGACCCGGGGGTCGAGCGTCTGATCCGCCTCATAGGCGCGCAGCACCCAGTCGATCAGATCCGCGCCATCGCCCCCGCCTCCGGTCGTGACCAGCAGATAGGGCTGTTCGGGATGCTCCCCCTCGGGCTCCGCCGGCCAGTCGCTGGCCTCGCGGTGGAGATAGCCGGTGTAGCGGATGCGCGCCGCCATCCGCTCGGATAGGCCAAGCCCCGCAAGCGGTTCGCACATCTGCGGAATGCCATAGATCCAGATCTCGTCATAAAAGGCCTCGATCGCCTCGACCGAGTTCTTGCGCTCCCATTCGCGGGCCAGCGCGTCCTCGTCGTCGAGCACATCGCGGATGCCGAGGACGACGCGCGCGCCGCGCTGGCGCGCCGCCTCCAGGGTCCCGGCCAGTTCGTGGCGGAACCCCCAGGGCTCCTTGTCGACGATCACGAGATCAGGTTCGAACCGGGCATCCGCCGCCTCGGTGATCGCGCCACGCAGGCTGACCATCTGGTCGAGATCCATGCGCAGGTTGGACGAGGTATACGAGCCGTCAGTATGCTTGACGACACCGGGCAGGCGCACATAGTCGACCCGTTCGGGAAAATCGAACCGCCCGGCGATGGGAGACCCGGTCACGATCAGCGCCGAGCATCCCGCATCCGCCGCCGTCAGCGCCGAGGCGATGGTGCGCGAACGGCGCAGGTGCCCAAGGCCATAGGTATCATGGCTATAGAGCAACGCCCGCGTCTCACCGCCGGCCCCGCGTCCCGTCATGGCGCTATTGCCTCTGCCCATCCGGTTACCCTTGAACCCCCATTCCGTCGCCAAAGGGCTAGTATCCCCAAAGACCTGCATTATATTGGGGAGGCCGGCAAGATCTTATCGCCCGCCCCGTGATCCTTCCGACGATCCCTGAAAACCATGCCTTCCTTGATTTACGGCGGCTGCGGGCTTCTTACAACAATGAACCTGAGCGATTCGGCGATGCATATTGTCGTTATGCGCTCCTCGCTGATAGGCTGCTCCCGAACAATGACGAAACAACGGATTTCAATGCGATCCTTTGCGCTCATCTTCATGACGGTGCTGTTCCTCGCGGGCTTTGGCCAAAGCCCGGCCGAGGCGCAGATCTTCAACAACGACAATCTGCTGCGCACCACGCCCCAAGCTGCCCAGCCCGAGTCGGCGGGTTCACAACCGCAATCCGAGCGCGCGCCCGTGAGCGCCGCCGATCTCGGCATAACCGATAGCCAAAGCATGCCCATGATCGGCACCGCGACCGACGCGGTCGACCGGTTCCGGCGCAACCTTGTCGATTCGATCAACCGTGTCCCGGGCGTCGTGCCGGCGCTTGACGAGACGCTGGCCACGGCCAGCGTGACCGGGCGGGCCACCTATTTTCTTGGCGTGGCGCTGTTCTGTTCGTTGCTGCTGATGATCGGGCGCGCCGCATTCGGCATTTTCGGGGCATATATTGCGCGCCCGCTTTTCGTGTCGGCGCAACGGCCCAACCCGCAGGGATACCTCGAAAAGCTGCCGGTGCTGGCCTATCGGGTCCTGCTTTCGATCGTGGGCGTCGCGATCATGATCGGCGTGGGCGCCAGCGTGGGCCTGTTCTTTTATCAGGACCACGAGCCGACCATGATCACCGCGGTCACGATATTTGCCGGCTATGGCCTCTTCATGCTGATGAACGTGATCTGGCGCATGGCGCTCTCACCCTATCTGCCCCGGTACCGCCTGCCGGTGATCGGCGATCAGGAGGCGCAACGCCTTTTTGTCTGGCTGGTGGGGTTGAGCGGCCTGGGGGTCGGCGGCATGGCCTTTTCGCAATGGCTTGCCGCGCTGGGCATGGACCCCGACCATCGCGTGTTGATTGTCATTGCATTGAACCTGATCGGCGTGATTGCCCTGCTGGCGCTGATCCGGGTGAACCGGCGCACGGTTGACCGGATCATCCTGGCCGGCAAACGCCCGCAGGAGGCGAGCCTGCTGACGCTCTTTGCCCTGCGGATCTGGGCGCCGGTGATCGTCATCTACCTGATCGCGGCCTGGGGGAAACTCAGCTACCGGCTGATTTCGGGCTCGCGCGGCGGCGACGAGACGATGATCGTCCCCTATGCGGTGCTGATGGCAGGCTTGCTGGCCTATGCCGTCGCGTCCTATGTGATCGAGCGCATCTTTACCCGCCGCATCCAGATCGACGAACTCAACAAGACCATCAGCGAGCCCGCCCCCACCCAAACGCCCGAAGACCGGCCCACCGGTGTGGTTTCCGGCGACAGCCCCGACGATGGCGGCGACGACGACGAAGGCGGCGGCCTCGCCCCGATGGCCGAGATCGAGGAGGACGCCGCCGTCCCCCCGATGCGCACCCGCCGCGTGATGCGCAGTTTCGAGGACCTCGCGCGCCGGGTCGCCTCGCTGCTCGCCATCGGGGCCGCGGCCTGGGTTTTGCTGTACTACTGGGGCGGCTTCTCGGTATTTGCCGAAAACGCCTTTCTCGGCATCGCCGAGGATGTGGTCGACATCCTGCTGATCGGTTATGTGATCTATCACGCGATGCGGATCTGGATGGACCAGAAAATCGCCGCGGAAACCGCCGATGAGGTGGCCACCGGCCCGCTTGATGGCGAGGGTGGCGGCGCTGGCGCGACACGGCTTGCAACCCTGTTGCCGCTGGTGCGCAACTTTGTTCTGTCGCTGATCCTGATCGCCATCGGCCTGGTTGCGGCGACCGAGCTGGGCGTCAACGTCGCGCCGCTGTTTGCCGGTGCCGGGATCATCGGCCTGGCGATCGGCTTTGGCTCGCAGACCCTGGTGCGCGATATCCTGTCGGGGGCCTTCTTCCTGGTCGATGATGCCTTTCGCAAGGGCGAGTATATCGATGTGGGCGATGTCAAAGGCACGGTCGAAAAGATCTCGCTGCGCAGCTTCCAGCTGCGCCACCATCTTGGCATGCTGCACACGATCCCCTTTGGCGAGGTCAAGTTCCTCACCAACTTCTCGCGCGACTGGGTGATGATGAAACTGCCGCTGCGCGTGACCTATGACACCGATGTGGACCGGGTGCGCAAACTGATCAAGAAGCTGGGTCAGGACCTGATGGACGACCCTGTCGTGGGGCCCAACTTTATCCAGCCGCTGAAAAGTCAAGGCGTGATCGAGATGGACGACTCGGCCATGATCATCCGGGTGAAATTCATGACCAAGCCCGGCGATCAATGGGTGGTCCGCAAACGGGTCTATCAGGAAATCCGCGCCCTGTTCGAGCATGAAGGCATCAAGTTCGCCCACCGCGAGGTCACCGTGCGCATTCCCGACCTGCCCCAGGACCGTGACCTGACCGAGCCGGAGGTCCGCGCCATCGGCGGTGCGGCCCGCAGCGCGGTGGAACAGACCCAGCCCGGGCTCGCCGCCGCTCGGGCCGATGACCGCTAGACCAAAACCGGGTCAATCTGACCGAGGTTGACCCGGACACCTGACCCGGATTTCTGGCCCGAAATCGTGACCCGAAATCTTGGCGCATACTCACATGCTCGAACAAACACCCGGTTTTCGCCCGGGCGCTCAGAGCATTTCGCGCTCGACCTCGGCGACCGCGGTTTCCATGATGTCGAACATCTCGTCGATCTCGGCCTCGGTGATGACCAGCGCGGGCGAAACGACGCACATGTTGATGATGGGGCGCACGATCAGCCCCATCGCCTCGCATTTGGCGTCGACCCGGTTGCCGAACTCCGCATCAATGGCGAGCCGTTTTTCCTCCGGCAGCTCCTTGGCCGCCGCGCCCTCGACACAGCCGATCAAGCCCATGCCGCGCGTATCGCCAACGATGTCAAAGCGCGCCATCCCCGCAAGCCGCTGTTGAAAGCGCGGGGTCACCGCGCGGACATGGGCCAACAGGTCCTCGCGCTCGAAAAGCTCGATATTGGCGAGGGCTGCTGCGCAGGCGACCGGATGACCCGAGTATGTGTACCCGTTCGAGAACATCACGCTGCTGCGATCTTCGGCCTTCATCTCGTCCAGAACCCGGTCCGACACGATCATGGCGCCCAGCGGCATGTAACCTGATGTCAGCCCCTTGGCACAGGTGATGATATCAGGCGTCACGCCAAACACCTCTTTAGACGCGAACCAATGGCCGAGACGACCGAACCCGGTGACCACCTCGTCCGAGATATAGAGGATGTCGTGCTGCCGGCAGAGCTCCCATGTCCGCCGGTGATAGCCCGGTGCGGGCACGATCACCCCGCCCGAGGCCAGGATCGGCTCGGCGATGAACGCCGCCACCTTGTCGGGCCCGAGGCCGAGGATCGCCGCTTCGAGATCCGCGACCTTGGCATCGCACCATTCCTCGACGCTCATGCCATCGGGCCGCAGATAGGGGTTCACATCCGGCAGGATATGGGCGAGCCGGCCTTCGGTCTCCATAAAGCTCTTGTCGCGCCCCTTGCCCGAGACCGTGGCCGACAGGTAAGTCGAGCCGTGATAGCCCTTCTCGCGCGCGATGATCATCTTTTTCTCGGGCCGGCCCAGCAGGTTGTTGCGGAAATGCGCAAACCGCAGCGCGCTGTCGACCGCCGTCGACCCGCCGGTTGCAAAGAAAACGGTGTTGAGATCGCCCGGCGCCCGCTCGGCAATCTTTTGCGCCAGGATCGACGAGGGCTCCGAGGCAAAGGCCCAGGGGCTGTAATAGGCCAGATCCATCGCCTGTTTCGCCATGGCATCGGCAATCTCGCGGCGGCCATAGCCGACCTGCATGCACCACATGCCGCCCGGTCCGTCGATATAGCGCTTGCCCTCCGGGTCATAGAGATAGATGCCCTTACCCTGCGATGCGATCATCCGGTCCGGCTTGCCCCGCCCCATGGTCTCCCAGGGATGCATGTAGTGGTCATTGTCCCAGTCGCGGATCGTCTCGGCCGCCAGGCCGTTGTCGCGCATCTCGGTTGCCGTTTCATGGCGCTCGGTCATCGGAATTCTCTATCTCGGATTATCGGTTTCAGATCACGTGGCCCCGCCGGATCGCCGACGGGAAACGGGGCCTCACCCCGCACCACCTGATCGAAAGCCTAGCGGGGTGCCACGCCGTTGGCAATAAATTTATTTGAGCGCTCAAATAAATTTCTGATATACAGGATGACAGACCCGGCACCCGCCGGTAGGGAGAAGCCTCGATGGCAACGATCGATCAGACATCTGCTGCGGCCAGGCCGCGCAAGGAACGCAAGGAAAACGCCGCGCGCCGGCGGCGCCAGCTGATCGACGCCACGCTCAGCTCGATCGTCGAGAACGGGCTGGCGGGCACGACGCTGGCCACCGTTGCGCGGGCGGCCGGACTCTCGCAGGGTGTTGCGGTCTTTTACTTTCAGAACAAGCAGACCCTGCTCAGTGCGGCCATGGCCGACAAATACGCCGCCTATCAGGCCTGTTGGGAGGCAGCGCGCACGCGCGCCGGCGACGACCCGGCGCGCCAGTTGCGCGCCATGGTCCACGCGGATTTCGACGCGGCGATCTGCGATGCCGACTCGCTGGTGGTCTGGCACGCCTTTTGGGGCGAGGCGAGCGTCCGCCCTCAATATCTCGAAATCGCCGAGGCCCATGACCAGGCCCGGTTCAAAGCGCTGATCGAGGTGGTCACCGCCCTCTTTGCCCAGATCGGACGGCCCGCCGAGGACGCTGCGGAGTTCGTCACCACGGTCGAGGCAATCTCTGACGGGCTCTGGCTGCGGATTCACCTCGCGACCGGCGCCATGGCGCGTCAGGAAGCCCGGAAAATCTGCACCCGTTTCCTCGCCACGCAGATCCCCGAACGGGCCTCGGTGTTTCTCGACGCCCGGGAAGACTGACCCGCCCCCCTCGAAAATCCGCCAAAATTTCTCCACACTGGCGCGGGCCGAGTCGTTGCGGGAGGAACTGGCATGGAACAGTCAATCAGGCACGCCCATGCCGCGGGCAAGCTCAAGGATCTGCACGCTGTCCTGGTGCAGCGCCACGGCGTGCCGCTTGCCGAGCTTTACTTCCCCGGCGAGGATGAACGGCGCGGCGCGTTTCTGGGCCTGGTCGAGAACCATGCAGAGCGCCTCCACGACGTCCGCTCGGTGACCAAGAGCATTGTCGGCCTGCTCTACGGGATCGCGCTGGATGACGGCCTGGTTCCCGGCCCCGATGCGCCCCTGCTCGACCAGTTCCCGGAGTATTCCGATCTCGCCGCCGACCCCGCCCGGCGCCAGTGGCGCATTCGCGACGCGCTGACCATGCAGATGGGGACGGAATGGAACGAGACCCTCTCTTACGCCAATCCGCGCAACAGCGAGACCGCAATGGACCATGCCGGCGACGGCTTTCGCTATGCCCTTGACCGCCCCCTGGTCGCCCCGCCGGGCCGCGACTGGTGCTATAACGGGGGCGCGACCTCGCTGATCGGCGAGGTGATCCGGCGCGGCAGCGGCCAGCCCATCGACACCTTTGCTCGCGAGCGGCTCTTCACCCCGCTCGGCATCGACGCCTTCGAGTGGATTGACGGGCAAAACGGCATGCCCTCGGCCGCCTCCGGGCTGCGGCTGACCGCGCGGTCAATGGCGCGGATCGGCCAGTTGGTGCTGGAGGGCGGCGCGGCGGGTGGCAGGCGCATCGTCTCGGCCGACTGGCTGGCCCGGTCCACCGCCCCGCAGGCGCAAACCAGCGACGAGCCGCGCTATGGCTTTTTCTGGTGGCTGGCGCCCGACGGCGACCCGCCCGACTGGATCGCGGCCTTTGGCAATGGTGGCCAGCGGCTGATGATCGTGCCCTGGCTCGACCTGGTGATGGTGGTGCTGGCCGGGCGCTATAACGACTGGGAGGCCTGGAACCTTCCCGTCGCCCTGTTCACCGAACACGTGCTGCCGGCGGTCAGGTCAGGCGCGTGATCGGGCGCGGAATCGGGCACAGGCAGCTTTTGCATCGCGCCGCAATTAATGTTAAGCAGAGCATAGGAATACGGGTGATTGTTGAAATCTGTCGCCCGGCAAACCGGCAGAGGAGTCAATGATGCGGATCACAGCCTTTATCACAGCGGTGTCGCTGGCTTTGTCATCCAGCGTCGCGCCGGTCCTGGCGCAGTCGCTGAATGCCGAGCCCGCCGTTGCAAGCTCTGCCGTGCCCGATGTCGAGACCGACGGGATCCAACAGCGCCAGAACGGGATTGCCCAGGCGCCGCTCAGCTCTGACGAGGGCGGCGATGTGCTTCATGCGACGCTGGCCATCGGCGGCGCCATCGTGATCGCCGGGATCATCGTTGCCCTGTTGAACGACGACGACAACAACCGCAACACCACGACCACGAACGGCAACTAGGGCCACCTTCTGCTGCGGAGATCAAAGGCGTCGGGCCGACCGGCGCCTTTTGTGTTTCGAGCTTTCAGGAATTGACCGCCCCGGCATCAGCCGTCGAGGAAGGGCCGCACAACTTCGATCGTCAGCTGCGGCTGTTTCGGGCTGACCCATTGGACCGAGCGCCAGATAAAGCCGGTCTCGTCATCGACCCAGTACAGATTTGTCACCTGCCGCGCGCTGTTAGTGCAGGTCTCGGCGATCCGAACGACGTCATAGAACTGCTCGATGATCTCGATGCGTTCGCGCGCCACCTTTTGATAGGTGCAGGTCAGCGAGATGACATACCCCGCCCCGTCACGCACCTGATACTGATAGCTGCGGTTCACCTGCCCCGGCCAGTCGGCCAGCGGGGTCTGGTGAAACACCGGGTCGTTGCCTGCCGCCTTGACCGCGTCGAGGTCAAAGCCGATCCCCAGCGTGCCGGTGACAGCGCCGTCATGCATCACAAAGCCACGGCGCTGGGAGTCCATATATGTCAGATAGTCCCCGTTCCTGGCCAGCGGCACGATAAAGACCCGAGGCAGCTCGTCGAACGAGAGCGCCAGCACCGCCGAGGGGATCTGATCAAGCTGCGCGCGGGTCAGTTCGGTCCGTGGGGCAGGCTCGTCGGGGAAATAGGCCTCGAAGGCGATCCGCCCGACCTTGACGATATCGGTCTCGCCCTTTTCGGAACACGCGCCCAGCACCAGCGCCGCCGCCAGCGCCAGCGCCCATGTCGCCCTGCCTGTCCACATCCCTGCGGTCATTCCCAGAAACTCTCCCAATCGCCGCGCAGCCCCTGAGTGTCGTAGTCCTGCACAATCGGATAGAGCCGGTTCGACACGTCCAGCCGCTGTCCGCCATCGCGGGTCAGCGGGCGCAGCACGGTCGAGAACTCCGAGCGGCTCTCATAGGGCAGCGCCCAGTTGAACGGGATGGTCAGGAACAGACCCTTGTCGAAACTGCCCTCGCCGAACTCGTCAAAGGGCACGTCGGTAAAGGTCGCAAAGCCGCCGATCTCCCATCCGTTCGAGAAACGCCGTTTGAGCGTGATCGTCCCGCCATAGTCACCCGCCAGATACCGCCCGCCGTCAAGCTGGGCAAACAGGCCATAGAACCCGGTCTCCCAGTAGATGCTCGCATGGCCAGTCACCACGTCGTAATCCTGGAAGGTGAAGAGCGAGTCGAAATCGCGTTGCTTGACCCAGTTGACCTCGCCCCCCAGTCCCCAGTCCTGATCTGCCGGTTTCCACAGCACCTCGGCGCTCACACCGCCGAACATCCGCTCGAGCATGCCGACCGACAGGCGCCCATAGACCGCCTCATCCAGTTTCACCAGAGAATCGCCGGTCAGCCGCGTGATTGCCGGGTTCCCCTCGCGCAGATAGTCGGGGAAGTTCGAGCGCACGGGCGGCAGCTGGGAATCGCTCTCGGTCGTGATGTCGTCGAGATTGCCGACGATGGGCTGCGAGATCCGGCCATTCACCGACAGGCCCGGCGCAAACTCGATCCCCGCCGCGCCGTCGATGGTCAGATCCGCGCGCAGCGGTTGATCAGGGTCAAACAGGCTGACCGGCAGCGCCGGGTTCACCGACCAGGTAAAGCGCGGGAAGCTTTCGGTGATGTTGGGGTCGTTGAAGTTCGAGAACGGCTTGGCATCCGTCACATTCGCCGCCAGCCAGGCGCGGCGCGCCGCATCGGGCCGGTTGACCTGATCCTCAAGCTCCGAGCGGTTGAGATTGACCGAAACGACGGGCAGCGAGTTTTCGACCGGCACGATCTCGAAGTTCTCGATCGAGGGCGGCATCGACCGGCTTAGCGCACGCGCCGTGCGCCCGATCGCCCGGGGCGTCGAGCGAAAGCGTTCATTCTCGATATAAACGGCAACCTTGGTCGGAAAGATCTCGATGCCAAAGAGGCCGATGTCGTCAGCGTCGAGGTCAGCCGCCAGCGCCTCGACGATCTGCTGGCGCAGCGCTTCATTCTGATACCAGTCGACCGGGTGCTGATGCGCCGCGATCTGCGTCAGCCGGAGCGCCTGTTGACCTTCGGGACGCAGCGCGATCGTGCACAGCGTCCGCCCCTCGGGATGCCGGAATGTGACCACATCGATCACGCCATATTCGGCGTCGATCGCCGTCGCGGCATTGGCCGGACAGGTGTAGTCGGCCGAGGCATGGACGGTTGCCTCCGCCCAGCGTATCCCGCCGATCCGGTCCTCGATGATCACGTCCGTGATCCCGGTGCCCGAAAACGAGACACTGGCGGGCGAGCCCGTCACCAGATTCTGGACCGAGCCCAGATTGGCAGCAGCCAGCTGGGTCGCGGGCCGCTCCATCAGGGGCAGCGGCGCCGGTTCGTTCTCGTTGGGCGACAGGGGATCAAAGGGGTTGCCGGTCAGCGTCACACGCACCCCGAAATTGGACCCGTACATATAGTAGGCACCCACTTCCAGCCCGTCGACGGGCCGGTACTCGATGCCCAGATTGACCGGCATGTTCACGTCGATCGCGCCGGCCTTGCGTTCAAAATCATAATCGTCCGAGGCATACTCCGCCTTGACCGAAAGCCCCTCGATCGGGGTTTCCCATTCCAGGCCACCGAAAAAGCCCACCTGCGGCCCGCTGAAATAGTCGCCGAAATTCACCGTGCCGCCCAGATCATCGCCGCTGTCGCGGGTGTCGAACCGGCTCGAGATCGCGCGGAACGGGTTATAGGCCGCGCCCACATTGGCCAGCCTGCCCCAGCCCACGCCCGCCGTGGCCTTGAGATCGCCGTCAAGGAAGCTTTTGGTGGCGACGAGATACTCGCCCGAATAGATCCCGGTGCCGAGGAAGTCCTGCAAACCGATCGCAAAGGCCGGCCAGTTCTTGCCCTCCTCGACCAGTTGGAACCGCAGATCCAGGCTGCGGTCATACAGCGTCTCGTCGAAATTCGGCCCCGCCAGATCCTGCAACGCCGAATAGCGGAACGACACCTCGAGCCGCGGCAGGATCGTCGCGGTCAGCGTGTTGCGCCAGAAGCCGTTATGGAACGACGAGGTAAAGCCGATCTGCGCATCGGGCTGCACCTCGGCGGTCGGCATCTCGATCAGGCCGGTGACGCCATAATTGTTGTAGGACGGGCGGCGCGGTTTGATCTCGGCCTCGGGTTCCTCGCCATGGGCCGGGCTGGCCACCTGCAGAGCCTGCAACGATAGGGCGAGCAGCACGGCAGAGGCCGCGACACGCGCCTCCCTGCTCACACCGCTTCGCGACCATTTCGCCACAGGTTTGCCTGTCCCCCGCAAACTGTCCCCCAAGTCCCGTTTTTTGCGACCATACGGGGCGTGAACGTCTATCACAAGGCTTCAATCACGCGTGAGACCCCCTCTCGGCGCCCGGATCACGAAAAAAGTGGCAGATCGGGCATGCAATCGGGTGTTTTTACAACATGTCAATCAGATACAGCGATTTCCTCACAAGGAATTTCGCTTGTTCTGCTTCTGCTCCCGGCCGCATTTGATCTGGCAGGTGCGCAGGCTGTCGGCGTCCCAGGCATGGGCATAGAAACTGGCAAAGGGCTCATCCGCCATGATCTCCGCCAGCGGCCGATGGCGGATGCTGAAATGCCCCTTGTCGAGCCCGTGGCCGGTATTGAACGCCGCCTCTTCGGTTGAACCGGTCATCCAGCAACAGGCCGAGACGATGCCGTGAGCGCTGATATAGGGCGAGTTGCGGCGCGCCGACTTGCAATCGATCCCGCGGATTTTTGCCGGGTTCAGATCCGGCGGTTCGGGCGGCGCAATCTCCAGGCCGCCCGCTTCGTCTAGCGCGAAATCGGCGGCCTTGCGCACCGGTTCCCAATACTGCCCGGCCGAGCCGTCGGGCTTTTGAAAATTGAACACGCCCCTGGGGCCAAAGCGGATCGAGTCGATCAGCGTGAACCCGTGAAAGCCGAGATCGCGCGACCGTCGATGTGCCTCTTCCACCTGATGCTCGTTATGCCCGAACAGGATAAAGTGCCACTCAGCCCTGGCCCCGGTCGCGATATAGGCAACGGCATTTTCGATGATCTTGGCATAGTCGGTGCCGATCCGGTAGAGATGGGTGGTATCCTCCAGCCCGTCGATATGAAGCTCCAGCACCGAGGCCGTGCGCGCCATCGCCCGGCCCATGCGCGCCCACCAGTCCGGCTTGCGCAGCGACCCGTTGGTCGCAATCGCGACACCGACGCCGTGGCGCGTCAGATGCTCGACGATCTCGAGCAGCTCGGGCGCGGCCAGCGGGTCGCCATAGGCCCCGCCAAAAATCACCTTTTCGGTCCGGGCGCAGAAGTCTGGCGTGAAATGCGTCTCGAAATCCGCCAGCGTCAGCTCGACATTGTGCACGACATCCCGGTTGGGCCGGCACTGGTCGAGATGGTTGGTGCGCGGGCACATCGGGCAGCGCGCATTGCACTTGTCAGTCAGCTCGATATGGAAGGTATAGGGCCGCGCCGGCGTGAACATCGCCGTGCTGCGCGCCTTTTGTCCGGCCTTCTCTCGGGTCTGGTCCAGCATCGCACCTCTCAGCTCACTCCACTGATTATTCTTTGATCGGGTGTTGTCAATCAACCACCTCCCGCCAAGGTTGCATCTTTGCTCATTTGCACTTCAGATTGTGCCTCAAGATCAAAACCCGGTTGCAGCGAAGGCCCTGATGTGTTCGTAAGTGGGACAGTTTTATCGAAACATTCCTCGATTCCCACGCTTAGAATGACTCATTTCGGCGTTTATTATGTTTTCTTAGCACAGTTTCGGGAAACCGGTTTGATGGTTGGTCGAGATACATGATTGCAAGCTTTATATTCCCGCTGGCGTTGGCTCTTTTGCCCATGATGGCATGGAACTTCCGCAGTTTGATTCTGATCGCTGTGTTCGTCGGCGGTCCGCTGATCATTTTGTGGTTTAACCGCGAGATCAGTTCCATTGATCTTCTCGCCGGCCCGGGATCGGGCGAGGCCCTGTACAACTGGCTGACAGCTGCCGCCGCGGCGGGATTCTTTTCCATGATACTCGCCCGGGCGATCGGGCTGACGGGTGAAAAACGGGGATGGAAGAACGGCGCCGTGCTGTCGTGCAATCTGATCGGCGCAGTGGCCGCCGCGATCATCATTGTCGGCCCGCCGGTGCTGGTGCGCTTTGCCGATGATCCCCCGATCACCGCCGATTGCCTTGGCACCTTCCTGTCGGCGCGCCTGGAAAATGCGGTTTATGACGTCCCCGTGCAGGACGGGGCGGCCGTCACCGTGATCGCCCCGAACAAAGAGACCCAGTGGCAACGCTATCTGAGCCTGCCCGGCCACCGGCGCGACCTGTGCAAGCAGATCGCCAGCCGGGGCGCGCCGCTGCGGGTCGCGGCGATCCGGCTGGGTGGCGAAAAATGGGTGAGCGACTATCGCTCGTTATGCCGCAACCTGCCCAAGGCATGGGCCGAGGCGGTCTGCGAAACCCAAGACGGCGCGGCCGCCGCCCCCTTTGACATCACCTTGCTGGGCCCCGAGGTCATCCGCGAGGATCATACCCCCGCTACGCCGAGCAAGGAGGCCTTTGCCCAGTCCCGCACACAGGCACCCTGGAAAAGCGATGCCGCGCGCAAAGAACTTGACGGCCAGATCGTGCACCATGCCGATGATTTCTTTATCATCGAGCCCGACGCCTCGGCCACGGGCGAAGAGGTCTATGTGCTCTGCACCGCTGCGGGCGATCAGCTTTCCTGTTCGGCCGACGAGGACCTGGGCGGCAATGTCTGGGTGAACTGGAAGCTGACGACCGTGCCGGAAACGGCGGCGACAGGCCTTTTGGACGAGCATCGCCGGGTACACCGGATCCTGGGACTGATGAACGGACAGGGTTGAGAGAGCGCCCCGATCCGGATAGCAAACGGTCTTGCCTGATCGGACCACGCGCGCGCCACTGCCCGGAACGGGCGCCCAAACGGAGCTTTGCTGCCAATGGAAACCGGAGAATGGGTGCCGATCCTGTTGGCCTTCCTCGTGATGGCCGCATCGCCGGGACCGGCAAATATCGCGACCGCGACCGTCGCGATGCGCTTTGGCCGGCTGCGCAGCCTGTGGTTCGGGCTGGGTCTCAGCCTGGGTCTCGCCGTATGGGGGCTGGTGGCGGCAACCGGGATGGGCGCGATCCTGCAGGGCTCGGCGCATCTGCTGTTCGTCCTCAAGATCGCCGGGGGGCTCTATCTGCTGTGGCTGGCGGTGCAATCGGGCCGATCCGCCCTTCGCGGCACGGGATCCGAGATCCGGACCGCGGGCGAGGGACGCTGGTTTCTGAGGGGGCTGTTGCTCAACCTCTCGAACCCCAAGGCCGTGGTCGCCTGGATGGCCGCACTGGCCATGGGGCTCGACGCCGGGGCGGGCAGCGGCCGGGTCGCAGCGGTCACGGGGCTCTGCATCGCGATCGGCGTCGCGAATTATACGCTCTATGCGCTGGTGTTTTCGCTGCCCGGCGTCATGGCGGGCTATCGGCGGATCTGCCGCTGGGTCGACGCGGTGGTGGCGGGCCTGTTCACGATTGCCGGGCTCGGCCTGATCCGCTCGGCCTTTTCGCGCTAGGCTCTTCCGCGCCGGGATCTTTCGGGCCGGGATCTTTCGCGCCGGGATCTTTCATGCCGGGACAGTCAGCCAAACGGAATGCGGGCGCCAGCGCCCGCATGCGCCATTGCGCGGAGCCCGGCCTGCTGCGAGCCCTTCAAAGCCGGAGATTGGAGCGGGGGGCAACCACCGGGAACGAGAGGATGCAAAGCATTGTGACCAAATCGGCGCAGCGCCCCGCGACAGGGACCCCGGAAGAGGTCGCCCGCGCGCTGGCGACGCGCGGGACCCCGGCACCGGATACCGATCCCGGCTCGCGGCTGGCCTGGCGCCGTGCCCGGTCGATCCGCGGCCGCAAGGGTGCGCGGACTGCCTTCCTCGCCCGGTTTCGCGGGCGCCCCTGAGACTCGCACAGGCGCAGCCAATTGTGCTAGTCTCCCGCCTTCTCGCTAAATCTTGAGTCGTTGCCCTGGGAGGGGTGCCATTGATGTCTGCCTTTGCCGCCCCGATATCCGAGCAGATCTGGGACATGAAATACCGGCTGAAAGAAGCCGATGGCACCCCGGTCGATGAGACCATCGAGGCAAGCTGGCGGCGCATCGCCCGGGCGCTGGCCTCGGTCGAGGCCGATCCCGGGCTGTGGGAGCCCCGCTTCTATCGCGCGCTGGAGGGGTTTCGCTATCTGCCCGCCGGGCGGATCATCGCGGGCGCGGGCACCGGGCGGTCGGTGACGCTGTTCAACTGTTTCGTCATGGGCACGATCTCCGATTCCATGGCCGGCATCTTCGAGAGCCTCAAGGAAGCCGCGCTGACCATGCAGCAGGGGGGCGGCATCGGCTATGACTTCTCGACCATCCGGCCCAGGGGCGCCGAGGTAAAGGGTGTGGCCGCCGATGCCTCGGGCCCGCTCAGCTTCATGGATGTCTGGGACGCCATGTGCCGCACCATCATGTCGGCGGGCTCGCGCCGGGGCGCGATGATGGCGACCATGCGCTGCGACCACCCGGATATCGAGGAGTTCATCGCCGCGAAACAGGACGCGGCACGCCTGCGCATGTTCAACCTTTCGGTGCTGGTGACGGACCCGTTCGTGGCCGCGGTGCGCGCCGATGCGGCGTGGGATCTGGTCTTTGAGGGCCACACCTATCGCACCGTCGAGGCGCGCGATCTGTGGAACCGGATCATGCGCGCGACCTATGATTATGCCGAGCCGGGCGTGATCTTCATCGACCGGATCAACCAGCTCAACAATCTCCACTATGCCGAGACGATCGCCGCGACGAACCCCTGTGGCGAGCAGCCGCTGCCCCCCTATGGCGCCTGCCTGCTCGGCTCGGTCAACCTCGCCGCCCTGGTGCGCGACCCCTTTGCCGGCGGGCATATCGATGCCGACGAGCTGGCCGAGCTGGTCGCCACCGCCGTGCGCATGATGGACAACGTCGTGGATGCCTCGCGCTTTCCGCTGGAGGCGCAGGCGCGCGAGGCCAGGGCCAAACGGCGCATCGGGCTGGGCGTCACCGGGCTTGCCGATGCGCTGTTGATGGTGGGGCTGCGCTATGGCTCGGACGAGGCGGCGGCGCAGACAGGTGCCTGGATGGCCGCGATCGAGCGTGCGGCCTATGGCGCCTCGGCCGATCTCGCCGCCGAAAAGGGCCCCTTCCCGCTGTTTGACCGCGACGCCTATCTCGCGGGCGAGATGATCGGCCGCCTGCCCGAGGGTCTGCGCGCCCGCATCGCCGAGCACGGGATCCGAAACGCGCTGGTCACCTCGATCGCGCCCACGGGCACGATCTCGCTGCTCGCCGGCAATGTCTCGAGCGGGATCGAGCCGGTCTTTGCCTACAGCTATACCCGCAAGGTGCTGCAAAAGGACGGCTCGCGGACCGAGGAGGAGGTGGTCGACTACGCCGTCGCGAAGTACCGCGAGATCCATGGCGCCGACGCGCCCCTGCCCGACTATTTCGTCAACGCGCAGACCCTGCCCCCGCTGGATCATGTCAAGATGCAGGCGGTGGCCCAGCGCCATGTCGACAGCTCGATCTCCAAGACCATCAACTGCCCGCAGGATATCTCGTTCGACGCGTTCAAATCGGTCTACGAGGCGGCTTACGATCAGGGCTGCAAGGGGTGCACGACCTATCGGCCCAACGAGGTGACGGGCTCGGTCCTCTCGGTCGCCAGCGAGGCGCCGGCCGAGCCCCCCAAGACCGAGGGCGAGGTCGTCTATATCACCGACCCGCTGGAGCGGCCCGAGGCGCTGGAGGGGCGGACCTACAAGCTGAAATGGCCCGACAGCCCGCACGCGATCTATGTCACCATGAACGATGCCATAGTGGGCGGACACCGGCGGCCCTTCGAGATTTTCATCAACTCAAAGAACATGGAGCATTACGCCTGGACCGTGGCGCTCACCCGGATGATCTCGGCGGTGTTCCGCCGGGGTGGCGATGTGAGCTTTGTGGTCGAGGAGCTCAAGGCCGTCTTTGACCCGCGCGGCGGCGCGTGGATGAAGGGGCGCTATGTCCCCTCGATCCTGGCGGCCATCGGCGGCGTGATCGAGCGCCACCTGGTCGAGATCGGCTTTATCGAGGGCGAGGGGATGGGGCTGAGCACCGACCCCGCCGCCGAACGCCTGGTGGTCGGCGGCGGCGCCCCGGCCAGCTGCCCCAACTGCGGCAGCTTTGCGCTGGAGCTGAAGGAGGGCTGCGAGGTTTGCAGGGATTGCGGGCATTCGAAGTGTGGGTGAGCGGCAACTTGTCAAAACCTTGCGTTAACGGTAGCGTTGGCCGTTTATTACAGATACTCACGGCGTTCGATGTTTATAACAAGATTTACAGCATTATTGGCTCTCGTTGGCTTGGCGGCCTGTGAGGCTTCGACCAGGTTCCCCATAGATGGCGAGTCCGCGATAGGCTCTGAAGCCTTTTCGGCTTCTCGAGCTTTTGCAGGCCCTGAGGAGTTTCCACCAACGGAATTTGCTGGATATGGAATTGTAGCGTTTCCAACAGACCCTAGGGTACACACAGACAGCCGCGAACGCTTCACTGTCCTTTGTTCTGCTTACATCGCTTCCTTAAGGCCCGTATCCGAACTTGCTGGAGCTGGCATTCCGCCCAGCGAGCAAATGGTGACACTGTTTCCTGTCAGGGATGGGGAGATCGCCGCTAGGATCGAATTCACCGCTGATGTCGCTGGCGATTTCCAAGCTGCTTGCCAGCTTGCAGCAAACAACTACGACTTACTAACCGCGCAAACAGCAATCAAGCACGCCGAGCTTGCAGATCGAAGAACAGATGGAATTCGCAGTTTTGGTCGACGCGGCCCATATCTGCTCGCATGGTCTCCAGGCCGTTCGAAAGGCCAAAAAGATACGTTGGTTCTGGTTGCAGATTTAAGTGATGACGAGTCCTACGAACAAGCTTTATCGGACTTCCAACTCTGGGCACACGACATTCAATTGAACTCTGATCTGTGGCGAGAGGGTTGGACCCTTGAAGGCTTAAAACTGGCTATCCAACGTTGGGCAGACCGCAGATCGCCGGCTATTCTCAGATTGTTAGGAATACCTGAATGAAGCAAATAATTGACTTTGGCCTCCCTGGCGTAATTGGATTAATAACGGCAATAATTATTGC
>JBCCHW010000025.1:0-28048 GCA_039028555.1 Pseudomonadota bacterium
GGTAGCCGTAGCAGACCAGGCAATTGAAACACCTACTCCAACGGTTCAACCCGCACAGGTACCAGTAAGATCCCCGCTTTTGCCGTTCGATGGTTCGCCCTGCGATTGGCACAACCGCCAATGTGGCCAGGCCGACCAGCGCAAACAGCCACGCATAGCTGTGCGTCTCGCTCAAGAACGCGCTGCAGATCGCCAGCCCCATGCAGCCGCCGAGCATCTGGATCGTCAGATTGATGCCATTCGCCTGGCCATGCTTGTGCTGCGGGACCTGGTTCATCTGAACCCGGCGCACCGGGATGGCGAGGCTTGGCATGCTGGCGCCCCACAGAACAAGCGGGACCACGGCCAGGGCAAAACTCTGGTAGCTCGCGGCAATTGCCAGCAACAGGATCGCCGCCCCGTGGCAGGCCGCGCCTGTCATCAGCACCCGGCGCGAGCCGTATCGGTCCGCGGCCTTTCCAACCAGCACCGATGTCCCGAGGGTCGGCAGGATCGCGAGCGACACAGCCGCGCCCGAGATCATGGGCGACTTGCCAAGCACGTCCTGAAAGAACTGCGCGACAAAGAGAAAGAGCGCGATCTTTTCCAGCTGGAACAGGGCGAAGATCAGCACGCCGCCCGAGAATTCGGGGATCTTCATCAGCGACAGATCAAGGAGCGGCGCGGGATGAGACAACGCCCTGAAGACAAACATCCCTGTCAGCGCCCAGCCCAGCACGAACAGGCCCAGAGTCGTCGGTGCACCCCACCCCCACGAGGGGCCCTGCATGATGCTGACCACCAGGCCGAGCAGCGCCAAGACCAGACATACCGGCCCCAGCACGTCCTGCCCTGTGCCGTCGCTGCCACGCCCGCGCATTTCGGGGTCGTAGGCGGGCGACCATACCCGCCAAAGCACGGCCACGATGCCGAGCACGACCGGAACGCCAATCCAAAAGATCGCGCGCCACGAGACCGTCTCGGTCAGGAAACCGCCGATGAACGGCCCCGAGGCCATGAATATTCCCCCGACCATCGTCTGATAGCCAAAGGCCAACCCGCGTTGTTGCGTCGTGAAGGCTGCCGTGATCAAGGCCAGCGAGGTTGGGAAAACAATCGCCGCCGCGACCCCCTGCAGGGCGCGCGCCGCGATCAGTACCGCACCATCCCACGCCACGGCGGCGAGAAGCGAGGCCAATGCGAACAGCAGCGCCCCGATTGTGAAGTAACTCCGCCTGCTGAAGCGGTCGCCATAGCGCCCGGCAATCGCCACCGAGCAGGTGAAGCTCAGCAGATAGGCGTTCACCACCCAATGCGCCGCCGCGACCGACAGGCCCAGTTCCGCCGAGATGGTCGGCAGCGAAACGGTCACGATGGTCTCATCCAGAACAATCAGGCCGAGCACCCCGCTCATCGCGCCCAGCAACCACCACTTCCTGTGATCTTCGGCCGCCATACCTTGGCGCCTCCCCGCGAAAATGCTCACGGACCCGTTTAACGCAACGTCACCCCGTGCACCACATCAAGACGCTTGTATCCGCCAAGCCACGGCGGCATTTTCGCAGGGCATTGCTAGAGGATTCCATGCCGCCACCCGCCCCCACTTTCGCCGAGAGCCGAGACGACCTGATGCCGCTGTCGGAGATTGGCAAGATTTCCGGCCTGGAGTTCATCACCGGAATCATGGACGGGCGTTTCCCCGCGCCTCCCATCGCCCGGACACTCGACTTTCAGCTCACCGAGGTATCGGCGGGCCGCGTGGTCTTTACCGGCACGCCGCAATTCGCCCATTTCAACCCGATCGGCACCGTCCATGGTGGCTGGTTTGGAACTCTGCTCGACAGTTGCATGGCCTGCGCGGTGCAATCCAGCCTTCCCGCCGGTCAGGGGTATACGACGCTCGAGTTCAAGGTGAACATCCTGCGTCCGGCTTTCGAGACTTCGGGGCCCTTGCGGGCGATCGGGCAGGTCGACCATGTCGGGCGGCGCACCGCGACCGCCGTTGGGCGCATGCTCGACGAGAACGACAAACTGTTCGCGACCGGATCGACCACCTGCCTTGTCATGCCCCTGCCCCCGGCGTAATCACCGTTGCCCGCAAAGCCCTTCTTGGCCTAAAAAGCCCGAGTGGGGATGGCTGCCCGAAAGGGCCTCGCATCAGGGAGACGGGTGTTGGCGATCAGGCGCATTGTTGCCGGTATTTTCATGGGCCTGGCCCTGGCCGGCTGTGCCACGACCTCGTCAGAGCCCGGCAGCATCCCGGCAACGGTCGCCCAGCGATCCGCCTCGGATCAGAAAACCGGGGATCAGAGCCATGCCAGGATCCTGCAGCAATTTGGCGGCGCCTACGAGAACGCCAAACTTGCAAACTATGTGAACAGGATTGGCGATGAACTCGCCAGCGTGTCGGAACAACCCGACGCTGAATGGACCTTCACAGTGCTCGACACACCGACCATCAACGCCTTTGCGCTGCCCGGTGGTTATATCTATGTCACGCGCGGGCTGGTCGCGCTCGCCAATGACGAGGCGGAGCTTGCCGGCGTGATCGGCCACGAGATCGGCCATGTGACCGCCGGGCATTCCTCGCTGCGACAGGGGCGCAGCACGGCCGCCGGCATCGGCATGCTGGCCGGCCAGATCGGCTTGGGGCTGCTCGGCATCCCGGGCAGTGCGGCGCAGGGTCTGCTGCAAACCGCGGCGGGGGGCGTTCTCGCAAGCTATTCGCGGGGCGACGAACTCGATGCCGACAACCTCGGAATCCGCTATCTGGCAAAGGCCGGGTACGACCCCTATGCGCAATCGGATTTTCTGGAAAGCATGGGGGCGGCATCGCTGCTCGATTCAAAGATCGCCGGACGGGGATACAATCCCAACTCGGTCGATTTCTTTGCCTCGCATCCGGCCAATGCGCCGCGCACCCGCCAGGCCGTGGCGGTGGCGGAGCAGACCGGCCTCGTGATCAGCCCTGACGCGCCGCGCCACCGCGACCGGTTCATGCGTGCGGTCGATGGCATCATCTGGGGCGACTCGCCCGAACAGGGGTTTGTCGACGGGCGCACGTTCAGTCACCCGAAACTCCGGTTCACCTATACGGCGCCGCCGGAGTTTGCGATCACGAACTCATCGAAGTCGGTTGCGGCCCGCGGACCGGGAAACGCGCTCTTCATCATGGATGGCGGCAACGATCCGGGCGGCGCCCTGACCGGCTATATCCAGAACGGCTGGGTGCCCGCGCTGGCCCGGCAGACGCGGGTCGGGCAGCTCAGCCAGCTCGAACAAACCACCATCAACGGTCTGCCTGCCGCGCGCGGGATCCTGCCGATGGCGGTCAAGGGCGGCAGGGCTGATGTCCTTTTGGTCGCCATCCGCCTGAACGGCACGATCTATCGCTTTACCGGTATCGCGCCGCGCGGATCGAACCAGATCCCGGCCATGTATGACGCGGCGCGCACCTTTCGCAACCTCTCCGCCACCGAAGCCCGCAAGCTCAAGCCGAAGCGGATCGATGTGGTGTCGGCAGGCCGCGGCGACACGGTCGCCTCGATGGCCGATCGAATGAATGTCGACCAGTTCCCCGAGGACCGCTTTCTGGTTCTGAACGGCCTGAAGGCGGGCGCCCAGCTGACCCCGGGGCAAAAGGTCAAACTTATCCGCTGAATTCAGACAACAAGGTTATACGCCATGGCACGGTTGAGCGCCGACACCCCCTTTGTACACCCAGACTGCCAGATCGTTGAGAGTAGTTTCGGTCGATTTGTCGAGATCGGGCGCGGTTCGCGGATCGGGCATTCGATGATCGGCGACTATTCCTATTGCGATCGCATGGCGAATATCGAGAACGCGCGGGTCGGGAAGTTCGCCAACATCGCCTCCTTTGTGCGGATTGGCCCGGCCGATCACCCGATGGAGCGCGCGAGCCTGCACCATTTTCAGTACCGCTCGGCGGATTACTGGGACGATGCCGAGATGGATCAGGATTTCTTTGCCGCCCGGCACGCGCGCGTCGTCACCATCGGGCATGATACATGGATCGGCCACAACGCGACAATCCGGCCCGAGATCACCATCGGCGACGGCGCGGTGGTTGCCACCGGCGCGCTCGTGACCAAGGATGTGCCCCCCTACACCATCGTGGCCGGCCTGCCCGCCACGCCGATGCGGCCCCGATACGCGCCCGAAATTGCCCGCGGAATGGTCGACCTTGCCTGGTGGGACTGGTCGCATGACGCGATCCGGGCGGCATTGCCGGATTTCCGCCGCCTGGACGCGGCGGCCTTTCTCGAAAAATACGCCTGAGGGGCGGCTCAGATCGTCTGCGCGAGATCCTCGACAACCGGGCCATGGCACTCGACCAACCGGTTGCGCAGCTTGCGCAGCGCCTGTGCTTCAAGCTGCCGGATACGCTCTTTCGAGAGGCCGAACTTGGTTCCCAGACTCTCGAGTGTCTCCGGTGTCTCGGCCAGTTTGCGGGCCTTGATAATGACCTGCTCTCGATCGGTCAGCGCGGCAAAGGCGTCGCTCAACCACGACCTGGCCGTTCCCAGATCGCTGTCGCGGCTCACAATCTCGGCCGCGTGAGGGCCGTCGTCTTCCAGCGTCTCCATCCATTCGCGGCCCTCTTCGCCCGCCTGTGTCATGTTCAGCGAGAAGTCGCCCCCCGACAACCGGGCATCCATCATCTCGACATCGCGCAGCGGCACGCCCAGTTCGCTCGCAATCTCCTGGCGCATCTCGACCTCGTTCAATCTGTCGCCGCTGGCACCATGCTCAAGCTCGAGCTTTGCCCGCACGCGGCGCATGTTGAAGAACAGCGACTTCTGGCTCGAGGTCGAGCCCGTGCGGACCATCGACCAGTTGCGCATCACATAATCCTGGATCGACGCCTTGATCCACCAGATCGCATAGGTCGAGAAGCGCACGCCCCGGTCGGGGTCGAACTTGCAGGCGGCTTTCATCAGCCCGACGCTCGCCTCCTGAATGAGATCCGGCATCGGGGCGCCGTATCGGCGATATTTCGAGGCCATCGAGATGGCGAGGCGCAGATAGGCGGTTGTCAGCCGGTGAAGCGCCGCCTCGTCCCCCTCATCGCGCCAGGCCCGGGCAAGGGCGGCTTCGGTATCCGCCTCCAAGAGCTCGGCCTTCATGGCCGTTTGCGAAACATAGTCAGAGCTGCGGTCGTAAACTGCCATGTGTCATCTCTCCATTGGTGGCCGTCTAACGCGGCTTTCATGAGAGTTACGCAACGAACCCCGGTTCGGATCACGAACCGGTTCAAAAAGATCTGAGCGCAGGTGTGAAGAGGCCGGCGGCGCGCGCTAGGCGTCCCGTTTGGGGTAGTCAACCGCCGTCAGGTACAGGCCGTCCGGCGGCGCCACGGGGCCGCAGGCGGCGCGGTCGGCGGCCTCCAACGCGTCGCGCACCCGCGATGCAGGCCAGCGCCCCAACCCGACCTGAACCAGCGTGCCGACAAAGCTGCGCACCTGGTTGTGCAGAAAACTCCGGGCGCTCAAAAAGCAGCGGATTTCCGGGCCTTCGGCGCGGATTTCGAACCGGTCCAGCGTCTTGACCGGGCTCGCCGCCTGGCAATGGGCCGAGCGGAACGTGGTAAAGTCATGCCGCCCGGTCAGCATTCGGGCGGCCTCGCCCATCGCGGCCGCATCCAGTTGCTCGTTCTGCCGCCAGGCAAGGCCTTTCTCGATCGTCAGGGGCGCACGGCGGCAGATCAGGCGGTAAAGATAGTCACGCCGGGTCGCATCGAAGCGCGCATGGAAATCATCCGCCACCCGCTCCGCTGCGCAAATGGCGATGGGATCGGGTTTGAGGTGATGGTTCAGCGCCTCGCGCAGCCGGAAAGGATCCCAGTCTTTTGCCATATCGCAATGGGCGACCTGGGCCGTCGCATGAACGCCCGCATCGGTGCGCCCTGCCCCTTGCACCGATCCCGCCCTCGGCTCTAGCCGCCGCAGCGCCGCCTCGATCTGCCCCTGCACGGACCGGCCCGACTCCTGCCGCTGCCAGCCGACAAAGGGGCCTCCATGATACTCGATGGTCAGTTTATAGCGTGGCATGGCGCCGTGATCGCGGAAATACGGGGCGCGCGCAAGCATCCCATTCAGTTCCGCGCGATGATGCCCATATTAGGGATCGGCTCAACGGCCGGAACAGTCAGACGGGATCTACCATTGGGAATCGGTGACATTGCAGACGACCTGCTCGAAGGGGTCGAGAGCGCGCGGCGCGAGATCGGCGGCTGGTTCGAGCCGACGCTGCGCCTGGGCGTGACCGGGCTGTCGGGCGCCGGAAAGACGGTTTTCATCACCGCGCTGGTGGCGAGCCTGTTGCATCGCGGGCGTCTGCGCATGCTGGGCGCCCAGGCCGAGGGACGCATCGAAGCCGTTCACCTGCGCCCGCAACCCGACCCCGAGATCCCCAGATTCGCCTATGAAACCCATGTCAAGGCGTTGACCGGGTCCGACCGATGCTGGCCACAATCGACCCGGTCGGTCAGTCAATTGCGGCTTTCGATCCGCTACCAGCCTGCGGGCATGGTCTCGGGCCTGTTCGGCCCGTCGGTGCTGCATCTCGATATCGTCGATTATCCCGGCGAGTGGTTGCTGGATCTTCCCCTGCTTGAACAGGGCTATGACGCCTGGGCCAGGCACGCGTTGGAAACCGCCCAAAGCCCCGCGCGCGCGCCCCATGCCGGCGATTGGACCCGGGCCCTGTCCGAGGCCGATCCCGCCGCCGCCCATGACGAACCGATGGCCGAGGCGCTCTCGACCGCGTATCGGGGCTATCTTCAGAAGTGCCGGCTTGCCGGGCATTCTGCGCTGGCGCCGGGGCGCTTTCTGATGCCCGGCGACCTCGACGGGTCGCCCGCGCTGACCTTTGCGCCACTGCCAAAGCCCGACCGTGTGCCCCGCGGCAGCCTCTATGCCCAGATGCGAGACCGGTTCGAGGCGTACAAGCGCGTCGTCGCGCGCCCGTTCTTTCGCGACCACTTCGCCCGGCTCGACCGGCAGGTGGTCTTGATCGACGCGCTGGACGCGCTGGCAAATGGCCCCCGCGCCGTCGCCGATCTGACGGCAACAATGGCCGAGACACTCGGCTGCTTTCACCATGGCAGAAACTCATGGCTCGATGCCCTTCTGGGCGGGCGCAGAATCGACCGTCTGCTGTTTTGCGCGTCAAAATCGGATCACCTGCATCACACACAGCACCCGCAATTGCTGACCCTGGTCGAGGGGATGCTCGCCGAAGCGCAACGCCAGGCGGAATGGGCCGGTGCCGAGACCCGCGCGATCGCGATCGCGGCGATCCGCGCCACCGCCGAGCAGGAGATCACCCGCGATGGCCGCCGCCTGCGGCTTGTCCGCGGCATTCGTTCAGATACGGGGCGCGAGGCGGCGATTTTTCCCGGCGCATTGCCCGATGACCCGCGCGCGCTGCTCGCCACCGCCGATGCGGCCCAGCCCGGCGCGGCGCCGTCCGACTGGCCCGAGGGCGACTTTGCCGCCCTGCGCTTTGCCCCGCCCTCATGGGGCGCAGCGCCAGAGGATGGCCCGCCCCATATCCGCCTCGACAGCGCGATCGAGTTCCTGATCGGCGACAAACTGGAGTGATCCGATGACCAGTGACCCGAAACACCCGCGGGAAAGTCCGGTGATCCTCGATCTCGAGGCGACATCGCTCCCCGATGCCCCCGCGCCTGCCGACGCGCCGCCGATCCCCGATGCCAGCGGAGAGGCCGCGGCCCATGCGCTGCATATGGCGGCCCGTCCGGGGTCCGGACTGGGCCGGCTGTTTGTGTCCTTGGCCGGCGGCTTGGTGGCGCTGATCGTGACCGTCAGCCTCTATGACTTCATCGAAGCGCTGTTTCTGCGCAACGAGATCCTCGGCTGGGTCGGGCTGGTGCTTGGCGGCGGGCTGGTTTTGCTCCTGCTCGCGCTCGCGCTGCGCGAAGTGGCCGCCATCGCCCGCCTTGGCCGGATCGAGACCGTGCGCCGGCATGCCGCCGATGGCGACATCAGGCGGCTGACCGCCGGGATGAAACGGCTCTATGCCAGCCGGCCCGAGCTGGAGGCCGCGGGTCAGGAGGTTGCCAAGACCCTGCGCGACACGCCAGACCGTGAAACCGTGATGGCCACGACCGAGCGGGCCTATCTGACCCCGCTTGACGCCCGTGCAGAGCAGGAGGTCGCCGCCACCGCGCGCAATGTCGCGGCTGCGACCGCGCTGATCCCGCTCGCCTTTGTCGATGTGATCGCGGTGCTTTGGGCCAATCTGCGCATGATCCGGCGAATTGCGGTGATTTATGGCGGCCGCGCCGGGTGGTTCGGGTCCTGGCGGTTGTTGCGCACGGTGGCGACCCACCTGGTCGCAACGGGTGCCATCGCGGCGACCGATGATCTGTTGGGGCCTTTGGTGGGGGGCGGCGTGCTCGGCAAACTCTCGCGCCGGTTCGGCGAGGCGGCGGTGAATGCGGCGCTCACCGCCCGGGTTGGGGTCGCGGCGATCGACGTCTGCCGCCCGATGCCGCATGTCGCGCGGACCGCCCCCCGGGCCTCGGGCATCGTGATGGACGCGCTCAAGGGCTGGCGCAAAGAGACGGGCGACCCCGCCTAGCGTACCAGAATGGTCACGCGCCGGTTCTGCACGTCGCTGTCGATCGTGTCGACCAGCAGGTCGCGCTCACCACGCGCCTCGGTCCTGAACCGGACACCCGGCTCGTGGCTCAGCTCGTTGGAAACCGCCGCGGCGACCACCGCCGCCCTGCGCCGGGACAGCGTCAGATTCGCGCGCGCGGGCCCCACGGCATCGGCGTGGCCCGTGACCACGATTTCGGCGGCGGCGCCCGCGTCGTTGCGGCGTTTCACATCGGCGCTCGCGGCGGCGATCGCCTCGAAACCGGCAGTGTCGATCTCGGTTTGACCGGTCTCGAAGGTCAGCGTGAAAAGGCGCGGCGGCAGCGGAGACGCCGCCTGTGCGGCGCCAAAGGTTTCAGAGACCTCGGAGACATCGACGGGCATATATGCGACCTCGCCATCGGCACGCGCCGCCGCGTTCGCCTCGCTGAGAAGCAGTTCACGCTTGCCGTCGCTCACGCTGACGCCGCCGATGTCGCCCTCTTCGGGCAACAGCACGACCCAGTTCGCGGGCAGTTGGGCCGCTGCCTTGGCCCGGGCAACCGCATCGAGGGTAGCCGCGCGGCACCGCGCGATATCGTCCACCTGATGCCCTTCACCGGCCTGTTCGGCCCAACAGTCGAAATGCGCCTGCGCCGCACCGATTTCCGGGCTGGCGCGCAGCCGCGCACCCGGGCTTGCCTGAAGCGCCAGGATCTGGGCCCTGACGGGGCCAAGCTCCAGCAGGGCCGCATCATCCAGGCCCATCTCCTCGAGGTCGCGGATCGGCGGCAGCGACCCCGCCGAGAGGGTGCGAAGCCGCAGGATATAGTCCACCACGCTGCCCCAGTCGGGCTCATCCGCCTCAAAGCGGGCATGCTCCAGATAGGTCTCGCGCAGCGATTGCAGCATCGGGTCATCGGGAACGGGCAGCGCCGCCGCCGCCTCGACATCCCATCGCTCACTGGTCCAGAAATCCCGCTTGTCGGCGCCGCAAGCCGTCAGAACCAGCGGCAGCAGACCTCCCGCCCAGGCGAGAGCCCGGCTCATTCCTCGCCGACTTGAACCGCGAATTCGGTGCCGCGGACACCCAGAATGGTGGTCGGCATCAGCACGCGCATGGCATTGGGCGTCTTGGCAATCAGCCCCGAGGCCGCCGTCATCGAGCCCCTGGTCAGGCGGGCGTCAAAGGTGTTCTCGGACGCGCCCTGGCCGTTGAAGACATATTTCTCCAGCGACATTTCGGAGTTTGGACCCAGCGACATGCGCGAATTGTCGTTGAATGTCATGCCGACGGCACTGTCGCTGCCCGTGCGCAGTGTATCGAGCTTTTCGACCGGCGCGCCCGCCTGCGCGGGCAATGTCTCGCCCGCGCGTTCGATAATGACCTCGCCCTTGACCAGTTTGATCTGCCCGATCTCTTCGGCAGCCAGGGCCGGTGCGGCAGAAACGATCCCTGCGGCGACCACGGTTAGGATCGTCATTATGGGACGGAACATCTGCGATCTCCTTTTGGCGGACATAAGCCCGTATGAATTTGAACACAATCTAGTTTATACTATGCTTGAATGACGAACAAACGGCTCATTTGCAGTATCGGGAGCACAGGCGGGTATGATCCGCGAGTTTGCGGTTTCTCAATCGGGGCTTAAAACAGCGCTCGACAGTGTCAAGGCGTCCTGTCGGGAACTGAAAATCGATGATCAGGTCGCGAACCGACTCTGCGTAATCGTCGACGAGACTGTCGCGAATATGCTGATGCACGGCGATCTTGATGAAACGTCAGAGTTCTTGCTGGCGCTGTCGCATCTCGATTCGGGTGCGCGGCTCGAGATTCGCGACCCCGGATCAGCCTTCGATCCGATCCACTGGCCACCCGGCGGGCATCGCGGCCCGGGCGGTCAGGGCATCGCCATCGCCCGCGGCCTGGCCCATGACATCACCTATACCCGCAATGGCGAGCACAATGTGCTGACCGTCAGTGTGTTCGAAACGGCCTGATCCCGGGCCGCGGCGGCCCGCTAGAACAGGGAATCGAGGACGCTGCTTGAGATAATCATGTCCTCGAAGACGATGCTCTCGACCATGGCGTTCTCGCCGATACCGGAAACGATCGTCACCTGATCACCATTTTCGAAATCGATCTCAAGGGTGCCGAGCGTGGCGTCGGTCAGCGAGAAGGCCGCCTCGGTAAACACACGCCCTTCCAGAACCAGCGCGTCCTGATCCGATGCCCCGGTTCCGGTATCCTCGATGATGTCCCTGCCATCGCCGATGGCAAAGACGAACCGGTCGCTGCCGTCTCCGCCAAACAGGCTGTCGTCGCCGCGGCCCCCGGTGATCGTGTCATCGGTCGCGAAACCAAAGATCGCGTCATCGCCGCCGGTTGCCGCCTGGTCGAGGAGCAACGCGCGCAGATCACCCATCGACAGAGTGGCGTCGTCGAGAATGACGGTCTCGACCCCGCCGACGAAGTTGTCGCTGAGCGAGTTCAGGATCATCACCTGACCCCCGGCGCCATTGTCGATGATCAGATCGTCGCTGAAGCCCGCCGACCGGCCAAACACGGCCTCGGTGGAATTCAGGCCAGCGATGCGCACCGTATCCGCGCCGCCCGCGGTGACATCGTCGATGACGAGCCACCCGCTGCCCATGGCGATGTCATAGAAGTCATCGCCCGACAGCCCGCTCAACACATCCGCGCCCGCGAAATCACCTGTCAGGGTGTCGTTGCCGGTTGTCCCGATGATCTGATCATCGCCATCGCTGGGCTGCGACGCGACGATCGCGCGCTGCACATCCTCGAGCGTATAGTCGACGTTCAGGACGCCCGCATCGGGCGAGATACGGTAGGACTCCGAGACCGAGGCCGCGTCGAAAGCGTTGCTGAACATCACTTCGCCGCCAAAGGGAAGACTGACTTTCAGATCGACGGCACCCATCTCTGCCGGCATGATGTCATCGCTGTTCGCCCGCCAGGTCGCCATCTGAAGCGTGAGGGTGCTATAGCTGCCGCCGGTGATCTTCAGGACACCGTCGGGCGCCGTCGTGTCCGGCGTGTCGGCGGGCAGTGCAGTTGTCGCAAACGCCGACAACCCCAGACCGGTCAAACCGGGATCGAGGACGGCCGGGGCCGGTAACGAAAGCGTTTGAAACAGGTCATCTTCACCGGCGATCACAACCGCGACGAGGGCTGTGTCGGTCTCGCCAGCGGGATCGCTCACCGTATAGGAAAAGGTGTCGACGCTGAGGTCGCCAAAGTCCAGCTCATCGAACGCCCCGCTCGGATCATAGGTGATCGTTTGGCCGTCAAGCGACACCGTCGCCCCGTTGGCCGAGACGCTATCGACCCCGGTCACGACCAAGTTGTCCAGCGCATCGGCATCCAGATCATTCGCCGTCAGATCATCGCCCAGTATGCTGAGCGGGGTATCCTCGGTCGTGATCAGATTTGGCTTCAGGCCCGGGAACAGGCCGGCGAGACTGATGACACCATCCGCATCACCATCGGCGACGCGCAGCCCCAGCCCGCCAAAGACCACATAGACCTGGCCGGAACTCCGGTTTAGCAGATCGGCCCCGGGCGCCCCGAGCATCAGATCGCCGATCCCGTCGCCATTCATATCGCCGGCGGCGGAAACCGAGACCCCCACGGTGCCAAGGGCATCGAACCCTTCGAGCACATAGCCATTGCGACCGTTCAGACCCGAAAGATCCAGATCTCCGCCGAAACCGCTCTCAGCGCCAAAGATCAGATAGGCCGAACCCGCAGCAACCTGACCACTCGGGTCGGCGCCCGGTGCCGTGACGACGATATCGTCGAGCCCGTCACCGTTGACATCGCCCACCCCGGTCACCGCAAGACCGGCAGCATCCTCTGCGGCGAGACCCGAAATGGCGAACCCGTCATCTCCCGACAGCGCCTGCAAATCGATCGTGCCGGGCAGACCTGCGCCCGCCCCGAACAGGACATAACTCTGACCAGAAACGATACCGTTGCCGGTGGTCGTCCCCGGTGCCCCGATGATCACGTCGTCGACATCATCCCCGTTGAAGTCACCGATGCCTGCGACCGAGAGCCCGGCCTCGGACTCCGGCTGGAAGCCCTGGATGGTGACACCGGTGCCCTGGGTCAGGGTCTCCAGCGAAACCTCTGCGCCAAACCCATTGGTCGAGCCGATCAGGATAAACCCGCCGCCCACCGCGACCGCGTTTCCGACATCCAGCGCCGAGGCCCCGATGAACAGATCATCCACCCCGTCTGCGTTGAAATCGCCCGCCGAGGCGACCGAGACGCCGGCATTCGACGATCCGCTGGAACTGGAGATCACAAAACCATTGGCGCCAGTCAGATCTCCCGGCGTCAGCCGGGCTGGAAAGCCGCTGTCCGAGCCAAAGATCACATAGCTCTCGCCCGATCCGGCGAGCGGCGCCCCGATGATCAGGTCATCCGACCCGTCGCCATTGATGTCCCCGGCGCCCGCGACCGAAAAGCCCGACTGGCCGAATGCGTTATCCCCGGCAAAAACAAACCCGTTGAGCCCGGAAAGCGTCGCGAGATCGAAAGAGGGGTCAAAGCCGCTCTCATCGCCAAAGATCACATAGGTTTCGCCGCCCGTACCGGCCTCGGGCGCGCTCACGGCAATGTCGTCTGTCCCATCACCGTTGAGATCGCTGATGCCCGCGACCGAGGTGCCAAGCGCATCGTTCTCGCTCAGCCCTGTGATGCTGAACCCGCCGCCGTCGTCGATATCCGACAGATCGAGCACATCAGGGGCGGTCGACGCCGACCCGAAGACGACAAAGGCAACGCCGCTCCCTTCGGTCACGCCGCGTGTGGCCAAGGGGGCTCCGGTAATCAGATCGCCGATCCCGTCGCCATTGACATCGCCAGCCGAGGCAACCGACCGCCCGATGCCATCACCCGTGGGCGTGCCCGTCGAAGTCGGGCTGTCGATGGTGAACCCGGTGCCCGGCGAACCGACATCCGCAACGGCGGTGACCGGGTCGTTGGTGCCGGAGAGGGTCACAAACACCGTGCCCTGGGCGGTATTCCCGTCGCCGTCCGTCGCCACATAGGTGAAGGTGTCCGTCAGCTGTTGTCCAAACGAGATGACGTCGTAAAAGCTGCCGGGGTCATAGCTGGCACCATTGCCCGACACCGTGATCGGCGCGCCAAAGGCCGATGTGGTCGCGATGGATTGGATTGTCAGCGGATCGCCGTCGCTGTCGGAATCGTTCGCCAACAGCGCGTCAAAACTGATTGGAACTGGCAACCCGTCATCGCTAAGAAGCACATCGACGCCGGTCGTTATGACCGATTGCCCAATGCCCGAAACCGTAACGGAAACCGGGGCAAAGCTGACCTCGCCCCCACCGTCGGTGACCTGATAGGTAAAGAAATCACGGCGCGTTTCGCCATCGTTCAAATCGTCGAACTGGCCGTTGGGGTCATAGGACACGAGGCCCTCGTCCACCTCTGAAACCAGACCCTGTGGCGCGGCGGAAAACGACCCGATGGCGTCGACCGAGACAAGGTCGAAGCCCTCGAACGGGAATGTTCCCCCATCATCGAGCCCGGTTATCCGTACCGCGAACAGGCGGTCGCTGAACCCGAAATCGGCGAGATCGAATGCGGTGGTGCCGTCGATGACTCCGATATCGAGGAAAGTGATGCCGTCGGCGCTGATCTCGACCCGCGCGGATTCAGCATTGAACTCTTCCACGATCCGAAAGTCGTCGCCCTGACCGTCGACAACGATCTCGTCGGCAAAGGCGACCGTGATCGAAGACCCCGTGGGCAGCGAAACAAAGGTGCCGGTATCCCCATCGAACAACGCCTCCGTATCGGGAAGCGGCGCGGTGCCGGTGAACACAAAATCCAGGACCGCATCCGCGCTGCCGTCGCCATTGGAACTGACCAGTTCAAAGGAAAGCGCGTCGCCTTCGGGATCGGTGTCATTGGCGCCAATGTCGATCTCGACCGGCGTCGCCTCGTCGGTCTGCGCCAGATCGGCAACCGCCACGGCGCCCAGGTTCGCGCCCACGCCCTCGGCCAGCCGGAACACGCTGCCACTGGTCGAACTGACAAAGATATCGAGCGGATCGCCCCGAACCACCGAAACCCCGCTGAGCCCGTCAACAGTGGCGGGCAGGTCGACACGTTCCAGCACCGTGCCCTGGGATGAGAGGCGCAGGATCTCGGTCGAGGCGCTCGATACAACGATCAGATCGCCGGTGGTGGGGTCCACATCGAGATCGCCGAAAAAGGTCTGGAAATTGAGCGGATCAAGCTCGATCCGGCTCAGCTCCTGCCCCGTGGCGGGATCCACCTCGACGATCACATTGCCGTCTGAATCGCAATTGCAGGTCAACAGAAACAGCGTCGCCGTCACCGGGTTATAGGCCATGCCTACGGTAAAGCTGTTGCCCACGACCGTGTTGAGCGTGCTGAGCACCTCGCCATCGCTGGGGTCGATGGCAAAGACCTCTGCCTCGGCGCTGTCGCCACTCATCACCAACAGCGCGCCGCGCGGGATCGTGACGCCAGCCAGATCAAAACTCTCTGGCACAAAGTCCAGATCGCCGTCATTGCCGATATCCCCCGGCAGGGTCAGCGAGCGCAGGAACACGCCCTGCGGGGTATAGATGTCGATCGTCGATGACGATTGCGCCACCACCGCAATCTCGGCCGAATTGGCACTGACCGACATGGAGTAAAGACTGCCCGAGCCTGACGGGTCGAACTGGCTGATCAGGTTGGCGGTGCCCACCGCCGCGTCATCGAGGCCGCTGACCCGGATGTCGACCGTCCCCGATGCCGCCAGCCCGCCGAAATCGCGGATCGTATAGGTGAAGAGGTCGGTAAAGCTCTGACCCGCGCCCAGCGACTGCAGCGTGGCCGAGCCGGTCGGGTCATACACGATATCGCCGCTGTCATCGAACCGGATCGTGGCGCCCGAGGGCAATTCAAAGGTTGTCCCCGAAACGCTGGTGCCATTGATCGCATCGATCAGAAACGGGCCGCCGTCGATATCAAAGTCGTTCGACAGGAAATTGACGGCAATCGCCGTGTCTTCATCGGTTACGGCACTGTCGTCGACAGCGGTCGGTGCGTCGTTCACACCGACAAACGTGTATTCAAACACCGCGTCCGCGGTCTGGCTCTGGCCGTCAGCATAAAGGGTCGGCAGAACGGCGGTGATCTCTTCGCCCGCGGCCAGAAAGGCAAACAGGTTGTTTTCGATGGCAAGCGTCGTCTCGCGCGTGGCAATCGGGCCGGTGCTGTCTCCGAAGAACCCGAAATCATCGATCGTGAAGTCATTGGGGTCGAACGCGAGGTTCCCGGCCCCGGTCCCCTCGAACGTGCCGGCCAGGGTCTGGAACGTATCATCGAACCGGGCCCCGTCGAGATCCCGGAACGTGGCGAAGGTCGTCGGGGTCAGCAAATCGCCAAAGCCATAGCGGATCTCGTCCACCCCCAGCGTGCTGTCGCCAACGGTACTGATCTCGACGCGGGCAATCTCGGCCGTGTCGCGGCTGAAATAGGCGCGGGCAGAGCCGACGCCGTTCACGGTCGCGGCCATGGTCAGATCCGCATGGCTGACCGACTCGAGCAAAGCGCCCGACCCATCGAAAATCGAAATCGTCGCGCCAGAACTCAGACCCGCGATAACCCCCAGCCCGACACTGTCGACCGGCCCGTCGAAGACGATCGAGATCTCGCCCTCGTCACCACTGAACTGACGTCCGCTGTCGATCAGGGCCGGCTCATTCTGCGTCGCGCTCTCGACGATCCGGCCACCGCTGTCTCCGGCTGCCACGACTGCGAAGCCGTCGGTCACCACCTCGATACCGCCGATGGTCTGATCCTCAAAGTCGATCACACCGCTCGGCAGGCCGGGGTCGACCTGATCGACCGTGACCTCGGCCGTCAGGGTCGAGGCTCCCGTCAACAGGATCGGCGCCTGATTGCCCGCACTGGTCGGCGTCAGGTTGAAGGTCACCGTCGCCCGGTCCGACAACCCTGCCGCGTCACTGATCTCGATCTCGGCGACCAGGGCGAGCGCGTCCTGCGCGCCCAGCCCGTCGAACAGCGAGGTCTCCGCCAACAGATCGACGCTCACCTGCCCGGACAAGGTCACGCCCGGTTCACGAACCGTGAGATCCAGCAGATCCGCCGCCTCCAACCCCGCTGGCAGGCCGGCGGTCGCGCCGACAAATTCCGCGGTCACGATCTCGGCGCCCTGCGTGTCGATCCGGTCCGGGTCGTCAAAGGCGATCAAGGCGCGCCCTGCAACAACGCCCGATGCCCCGGCATCGCCATAGGTGAGTTGATCGATTGCGAGAAAATCGTTCCCCAGCGGCTCCACGACGATTGCGGAGATCGCCCCATCCGGATCGGTGAAGGTCACCAACTGAGAGGTCGATCCGCCGAACGGACCGGTCGGAATCTCCTGGCCGAACGTCTGGACCTCCAGAACCGCCCCGTTGACATCCAGGGCGGTCACGGTCCCGCCGTCAAAGTTCGGATCCCACAGACCGAACGAGACGAACCCGACCGGCGCTTCGAAGTCGATGAAAAATGTCGTGACGGCTAACCCGAAAAACTGCCCCTCGAAGACATCTTCGATCTGGGTAAAGTCCTGGGCGCGGATCTGTTGGCCGCCCTGCTGGGTGGTCAGCGTGACAAACCCGTCAGAGATCGGCTCGACGGTTCCCACCGCGAACTCGTCGAAAGACAGGAAACCGGAAATCGCGCCGCCACCCACCGCGACCGGCACGTCCACCGTCAGCACCGAACTCGCCGGATCAATCACAACCGGGCTGTTGGCCCCTGTCACCGACAGATCGAATGTCTGCGTGACCGACAGCCCTTCGCCGTCGACAACATCATAGGCAAAGGAAAACGCCGTGGTGTCACCCAGGACAAGCGCGCTGAACTGGGCCGGGTCGATCGCAAAACCGGCGCCGGTCACCTGCGCATCAATCCCGCCACCCGCCGTCTGACGGAAATTTTCGATCGTCAGTCCCGCGCGAAAGGGATCGCTGATATCCTGCGTCAGATCGAGATCAAACAGCCCGAAATCCTCGGCCAAATCAGCAGCCAGCGGCCCGTTGACGATGGGCCCCAGACTGACGGGAACAATCTGAAAGTTCTCGATGCCCGTGACATCAAAGCCGATATTGGCGAGTGCGGCGACGAACCCGACCGCGTCGACCTCGTCGGAAAAGGCCTGAAAGGGTGCGATCTCAAAGAAACGTATCTGTGCCTGGTCGGTTCCGGCACCACCATCAATGGTATCGACCGAAGTGCCCTGCAGCACCGGGTCGAGGATAAAGGTGTCGTTGTCGGCACCGCCCTGCAATGTGTCGGACCCGGAGTCGCTGTGCAGCGTATCGCCGCCCGCCCCGCCGAAAATCGTGTCATCGCCTGCGCCGCCGAACAGATGATCGGCACCTGCACCGCCAAAGACGGTGTCATTCCCGTCACCGCCCGACACCAGATCGACCCCATCTCCGGCCGAGATCGAGTCATTCCCCGCTCCGCCGATCGCAGTGTCGTTCCCAGCCCCCGCAATCAGGAAATCCTGGTCGGCACCGCCGTCGATATAGTCGTCTCCGCCGCCCGCCAGGATGAGATCAGCGCCCTGACCGGACAAGATTATATCGTCGGCCGCGCTTCCAGACAGATAGTCCGTAAGTCCGGAACCAATAATGGTTCGATTGCCGCTGGGCGCGTCAAGCTCGGGATCGTCGGAAGGCTCGATTTTGGTCACCATGTTCTCAATCACCTACAAACAAAGACAGACAAAGATGCACGCCTGCGGCACGCCTAATAAGAACTCATGATTGCCCCACGCGATATTTTAACTCAATTTTTACTGTTTTGCGAATTGTGTTTTAAAAAGAAAACCTTGGGGGGTATCTGGCATTCGCAATTCCCGTGATGCTATAGGTTAGTTACATCGCATCGGCCGCTGCCACACGCGCCGACCGCCGGGCACGATTGCAGAGGGCAAAAGCCAGGGCGCGGCGTAATCAAACTAACCCGAGAGATGTATAACCCTCTCGATTTACACGAAAAATGCGCATTTATTAGGCACCAGGGCGAATGTTGCGGCTCAGATCCCTCTCGCGACTATTTGTTGCGCGGGTTTTCGGGCCAGCGGCTTGCAGAGACCCCGCCTCGGCACTAGTGTCTCGCCCGTCCGGCACTGACTGGATTACATCATCCTGCCCTGCTTTCGCCTGTAATGTTGCGGAGTTACCCGGGCGGGGCAACACGGAGGATTAATATGGAACGTCGCAACTTCCTCAGGGGTGCAGCACTGACAGCGGGCGCCACAACTCTGGCCGCCCCGGCCGTTGCTCAAGACAAGGTCGAGCTGGTGATCGTCTCGACCTGGCCGCGCGATTTCCCGGGTCTCGGGATCTCGGCGCAGCGTCTGGCCGCGCGGATCGCTGAACTCTCGGATGGCGAAATCGAGGTCCAGTACTTTGCAGCCGGCGAGCGTGTCGGCGCTTTCGACTCGTTTGACGAAGTCGCATCGGGCAACGCGCAGGCCTATATCGCCGCCGACTACTACTGGAAAGGCAAGCACCCGGGCTGGGCGCCGTTTACCGCCATTCCGTTCGGACTGACCTATGTCGAGATCGACGCCTGGATCAAGTATGGCGGCGGGCAGGAGCTTTGGGACGAACTCGCCTCGGAATTCGGTCTCAAGAACTTTGCCTGCGGCAATACGGGCCTGCAGATGGGCGGCTGGTTCAACAAGGAAATCGAAAGCGCGGACGACCTCAAAGGTCTCAAGATGCGTATCCCGGGCCTTGGCGGCGACGTCATGGCGAAACTCGGCGCCTCGCCGGTCTCGCTGCCCGGCGGCCAGATCTTTGAAAACCTCGTCTCGGGTGCCATCGACGCGACCGAGTGGGTCGGCCCCTATAACGACTACTTCATGAAGTTCTACGAGGCGGCCAAATACTACTACTGGCCGGGCATGCACGAGCCGGGCTCGCAGCTCGCCTTTGGCATGAACAAGGCCTTCTGGGACGGTCTGTCGGACAACCACAAGCACCTGATCCACGCGGCCTGCAACGAAGAGAACGCCCGTCAGATGGCCGAAACCATGGCCAATAACGGGAACTATCTGCAAAAGCTGGTCACCGAACACGGCGTCGAGCTGCGCGAGTTCAACGACGATGTCTATGCAAGCTTTGCCGAAGCCTCGACCGAGGTTGTCGAAGAGGCCCGCGAGCATTCCGACCTCTCGGCGCGCATCTTTGACTCGGTCATCAAGGCCCGTCAGGAGATCGGCGGCTTCCACGCCATCGCCGATGTCGCCTTTGTGACCAAGCGGAACGAAGCACTCGACCTTTGATCGCCTGATCAAAGGATTGCTATCGGGGACGGGGCGACATGCTCCGTCCCCTTCTCATGGAAACTCCCGGGGGAGCTGTTGATGAGTAATGCCGCTGTGGCCGACGCGATACCGGCCGAACCCGCACCACTGGTACGGGCCTTTGGCTGGTCCATGTTGTTCCTGCTTGCCGCGTTTATGCTGAACGTTGTCCTGACTTTCTGGGGCGGCCTGCCGGGGATCGCGCCGGTCATGGGGTGGAACACACAGCCCGCCGGTGCCATCAGCTTCCTCCAGCTCGCGCTTTATGCAGTTGCCGTCGCAGGGGCCTGTGCGTTTGCCTTCCTCACCCCGGGCCGGACGCTGCGCCAGGATTCCGCCCGGATCCACAACTTCAATCTCTTCCTGATCCGCGCGGCCTTTTGGGTGGTGTTTCTGGTTGGCCTCACCGATGCGGTGATCTCGTTTCTGCGGGTCGAGGGCCTGTTGCCCGACCTGGTGGGCGAGGATATGGAGACCGATCTCGGCAAATCGGCCTTTCGCGGCATGTATGTTCATGTCCCCGTGGTGCTTCTCGGCATCGCTATGGCCTGTGTGACGCGCACCTTGGGCTTTATCTGGCTGACCCTGCTGGTTGTGGTCGCCGAGCTGGCCATCGTCTTCACCCGTTTCGTATTTTCCTACGAACAGGCCTTCATGGGCGATCTGGTGCGCTTCTGGTACGCGGCGCTGTTCCTGTTCGCCTCGGCCTATACGCTGTATCAGGACGGTCATGTCCTCGTCGACGTGCTCTACACGGGCATGTCGCGGCGGACCAAGGGGCGGGTGAACGCGATCGGGTCCATCCTGCTGGGCATTACGCTTTGCTGGACCGTCCTGCTGCTGGGCATGTGGACCAAATCCGCGATCATCGTCAGCCCGATCCTGGTCTTCGAGACGACGCAATCCGGGTTCGGCATGTATGTGAAGTACTTCATGGCGGGTTTCCTCGCGGTCTTTGCCGTCTCGATGATGATCCAGTTCGTCAGCTATCTCTTTGAATCGGTCGCGGATGCGCGCGGCGAAGAAGGCACGCGGGAAACCGCGGGCACGGCCCATTAAGGAGCGCGCGACATGGAAATCTTCTTTCTGATCCTTCTGATCATCCTGATGGCCGCGGCGCTTGGTTCCGGCTTTCCGGTTGCCTTCTCGCTGCCGGGTTCGGCGATTCTGACCATCGGCATCGCGGTCGGCGCTGGATATCTCTTTGCCGATGATCCCAACGCCTATTTCACCCATGGCGATGCGGTTCAGTGGCTCTCGGCCGGGGTCACCAACTTCCGCGGCGTCTATTGGGAGGTGGAGCGCGATACGCTGATCGCGATCCCGCTCTTTATCTTCATGGGCATCATGCTCCAGCGCAGCCAGATCGCCGAAGATCTGCTGGTCGCCATGGCACAGCTTTTCGGGCCGATCCCGGGGGGGCTAGGGATCTCGGTCGTCTTTGTGGGCGCGCTGCTTGCCGCGACCACCGGCATCCTCGGCGCGACGGTGGTTGCCATGGGGCTGATCTCGCTGCCCGCAATGCTTCAGCGGGGCTATTCGCAATCGCTTGCGACCGGCACCATCGCGGCCTCGGGCACGTTGGGGCAGATCATCCCGCCCTCGATCGTGCTGATCATCCTGGCCGACCAGCTCGCCAGCGCGGTCGATCAGGCCTCGACCGCACGCAAGGGGCTGTACAAGATCGCGACGGGTGAGCTGACGATGCCGTCGGAGTTTGACGTCATCTCGACCTCGGCGGGCGACATGTTTCTGGGCGCGCTGGTGCCCGGCATCCTGCTCGTGCTGCTCTACATGGCCTATATCCTGTGCTTTGCGCTGCTCAAACCGAGCTCCGCTCCCGCCGTACACAGCGGCGGCAAGTGGGATCTGAAGTTCTTTCTGAAGATCACCCTGACCCTGATCCCGCCGCTGGCGCTGATCTTCCTCGTGCTCGGCTCGATCATCGCCGGCATCGCCACCGTGAACCAGGCCGGTGCCATTGGCGCGGTCGGGGCGGCAATCATGGCCGGCTACCGGCTGTGCGAAGGGCGCAGGGACGCGTTCTTTCCCGCCATTCTGGCCATCCTTTCGCTGGGTGTGATCGTTTACGCGCTGTCGAACTACGACACCAACATCAAGAACATCACCACCGCCGAGGATCAGCTGGGCGTCACCATCGCGATCATCGGGGTCAGTGGGCTGAGCATCGCCATCGGGTGGAGCCTATGGCGCACCTTCCGCATCAACGACACCCTGCGCGGCGTCATGATCGACACGGCGATGACGACGACGCTGGTCTTTATCATCCTGCTGGGTGCTGCGATGCTGACGGCGGCCTTCCGCGCCTTTGGCGGCGAGGAACTGGTCAAAGACTTCCTGAACGGTCTGCCGGGGGGCTTCTGGTCGAAATTCATCATCGTCATGGCGGTGATCTTCGTCCTCGGCTTCTTCCTCGACTTCATCGAGATTGCGGTGGTCGTGGTGCCGATCGTGGCGCCGATCCTGCTGGCCGATCCGACCGCGAATGTCACCGCGGTCTGGCTCGGCGTGATGATCGGGCTGAACATCCAGACCTCGTTCCTGACCCCGCCGTTCGGCTTTGCGCTGTTTTATCTGCGCGGGGTCGCAGATGCGGCGGTGCGCACGGTGAACATGTACAAGGGCGTCGTGCCCTTTATCACGCTGCAGCTGATCGCGTTGGTCATCGTGGGGTTGAACCCGGCGCTGGTGAACTATCTGCCGACCCGCACCTCGCTGTTGGCCGAAACGGCGCCGCCGCCGCTGAATCCAAAGCTCCAGTTCTCGATGGAGAGCTTTGTGAGCAACCAGTTCTCGGATCACGGCGACTCGCTGTTGGCGGCGATCAACACCGCCGAGACGCTCGACTTGAGCTATCTGCCCAAGGATCTGCGCAAGGATATGGAAGAAGGGTTCGAAAAGGCCAAGGCCGCCTTCCCCGCCATTGCCGATATCGATGCGGCCAAGGCGGCGGTGGCTGCCAAGGCCGATGCCTATCGACCGATCCACATGCAGGTGCGCCAGATCGAGGCCGATATCCGCCGCCATGAGATCGAGATCGAAGAGCTTGCCGATCGGCTGGAGGATGCCGCCGAGGGATCGGCGCTCGCCACCGACCTTGCCAGCCGCCTCGAGACGCTCAAGGCCGAGGCAGAGGCGCTAAAGGCCGAGATCCCTGCCGACTGGGACCAGGTTCACGCGGATTTCGCCGAGCTGACAAAGGCCGAGCAAAAGGCCCGCCAGGTCTATCGCCGCACGGTCGATGATGCCTATGAGCCGCTGGTCGAGCTGCGCGCCGCCATCGCCGGGACCGACGGGCTGAAACAGCTCGCCGGACCGATCCGCACGCTGCAACAGGACCTGCCCGGCATGACCAACGAAGAGGGCGAGGCGGCCATCAAGGAGCTCGAATCCCAGGTCCGCGCCGTCCCCGGCACCGATGCGGTCAAGAAACAGCTCTCCGCCGCCCGCCGGGCCTTGCGCGGCAAAAAGGCCGATCCCGAAAAGGCGGCAAAAGCGATGGCCAAGGCGGTCGAGGCCTATGACGCGGACCTCGCCTGGCGCGAGACGGCGGTCACCGATCTCGGCCCCGCTCTCGCGGCCTATAACGACGCGATCAAGGACACGATCGGCCTGCGCGGGCAAAAGAAACTCCCGCGCGAGCAGGCGCTCTTTGTGGCTTCGGACACGGCGGGCCACCGGGACATCTCGCTCAACTTCTGAACCGGCGGCGTCGGTCAACCGGCGCTCGCACACGCGATCAGGCTTCTCCCCACACGGCCCAACTGGGGGGAAACGGCTTTCCGATCGCCCGCCAGCAGAGCATCAGCTGGCCGTGATGCAGGGTCTCGTGGGTCAGCAGGCGCAGCAGGTGGCCTTCAGCCGGGACCCGCTCCCCCCACCAATCCACATGGCAATCCGGTGCGAGACGCGCCAAAACCGCGTCATGGCGCTGATCAAGTCGGTCGAAATAGGCATCCAGCGCCGCGCCCGCCGCGCCGCCCTCATAGGACCCCGCCGCGGGATCAAACACGACCCGCCCCGTCTCGAGCGCGGTGAGGTAGTTTTCCTGCACCCGCCCGATATGGCGAAACTGCTTCCAGACCGGCCCCGACGCGGGGTGCAGTACAAAGAGCAGATCCCGCCCCGTACAGGCGCGCAGCAAATCCCGGGTCAGACGCCGCGTCGCCTCCCATTCGGCCCGCAGCGCATCCATGCTCAGGCCCTCGCCAGGCATCGCCGCCGCCCCCGGTCAGGCGCCGATCTGCGCCGCCTGCTCGCTCAGCGGATGGGCGAGCCGGTTGACCATCTCGGTCGGGCAGACCTGCCAGAAACAGCCCAGTGTCTCGCCCCAATGGCGCATCAGTTCGGTCGCCAGCGGGCTGTCGGTCTGTCGGATATGCTCGGTAACCAGCCCTTCGAGCACGCCGACCCAATGCGCGGAGTCGAGGCGTTGCACCTCGAGCGTTTCGGTGTTCACCCGTTTCAGAAAATCCGCGTCCGGATCATAGATAAACGCCATCCCGCCGGTCATCCCGGCACCGAAATTGTCGCCGACCGTGCCCAGGATCACCGCGACACCGCCGGTCATGTACTCGCACCCGTTCGAGCCGCAGCCCTCGATCACCACCGAGGCGCCGGAGTTGCGCACCCCGAAACGCTCCCCCGCACGGCCCGAGGCATAGAGCGCGCCCGCCGTGGCCCCATAAAGGACCGTGTTGCCGATGATCGTGTTCTCGTGCGCCACCAGCGGAGAGCCGAGCGGCGGGCGCACCACGATCGTGCCCCCCGAAAGCCCCTTGCCCACATAGTCATTGGCATCGCCAAAGACCTCGATCTTGAGCCCCGGCGCCGCAAAGGCGCCCAGCGACTGGCCGGCCGAGCCGCTCAATGTGATCGAGAGATGATCGGCCTGCAGATCGTTGCGCATTCCGAACCGGCGCACGATATGGCTCGACACCCGTGTGCCGATCGTGCGCTGGGTGTTCTGAACGGTATAGTCGAGCTGCATCTTTTCGCCGTCTTTAAAGAACGGCCCCGCATCGGCAACAATCTGTGCATCCAGCGTATCAGGCACCGGCGTGCGCGGGCGATGCCGGTCGAGCTTGACCTCGCGCCCCTCTTCCACGCGTACCAGCATCGGGTTCAGATCCAGATCGTCCAGATGCGCCGCGCCACGGCTGACCTGCGCCAACAGATCGGCGCGCCCGATGATCTCGTCGATGCTCTTGGCCCCGATCTGGGCCAGGATTTCACGGATCTCGGTCGCCATCAGGGTAAAGAGATTGACCACCTTGTCCGCCGAGCCGGTGAACCGCTCACGCAGGGCCGGATCCTGGGTGCAGACGCCGACAGGGCACGTGTTCGACTGGCACTGGCGCACCATGATGCAGCCCATGGCAATCAGCGCGGCGGTGCCGATCCCGAACTCTTCGGCCCCCATCATTGCGGCAATGACGATATCACGCCCGGTGCGCAGACCACCATCGGTCCGCAACGTGACCCGGTCGCGCAGGTCGTTCATGGCGAGCACCTGATGCGCCTCGGTCAGGCCCATCTCCCAGGGCAGGCCCGCATACTTGATCGAGGTCTGGGGCGAGGCACCGGTGCCGCCGTTATGGCCCGAGATCAGGATCACATCGGCCTTGGCCTTGGCAACGCCCGCGGCAATCGTGCCAACGCCGGAGGAGGCCACCAGCTTCACACAGACCTTGGCATCAGGGTTGATCTGTTTGAGGTCATAGATCAGCTGCGCCAGATCCTCGATCGAATAGATGTCGTGATGCGGCGGCGGCGAGATCAGCATGACGCCGGGCGTCGAGTGGCGCAGCTTGGCGATCATTTCGGTGACCTTGAAGCCGGGCAACTGCCCGCCCTCGCCCGGTTTCGCCCCCTGGGCCACCTTGATTTCAAGCTCCATGCACTGGTTGAGGTATTCCGCCGTCACGCCGAACCGGCCCGAGGCCACCTGCTTGATCTTGGCCGAGGGATTGTCGCCGTTGGGTTCGGGGTGGAAATGCTTGGGATCCTCGCCCCCCTCGCCGGAATCGGATTTGGCCCCGATCCGGTTCATGGCGACATTCAGCGCCTTGTGCGCCTCCGGGCTCAGCGCCCCCAGCGACATGCCCGGCGTGACAAAGCGTTTGCGGATCGAGGTGATGCTCTCCACTTCTTCCAGGTTCAGCTTGTTGCCCATCGGCTTGAAGGCAAGAAGATCGCGCAGATGGATCGGCGCCTGTTTCGACATGCCCTCTGAAAACCGCTTCCAATCGGCATAGGAGTTGCGCGTCACCGCCGCCTGCATCAGGTGCATCGAGGCGGCCTGCCAGGCATGGGCCTCGCCACTGCGCCGCAGTTTATAGATCCCGCCGATGGGCAGCACATCGGCACCCCCGTCATAGGCCCGGGCATGGACCGCGCGCAGCTTTGCCTCGATCCCCTTGGTGCCGATGCCCGAGATTCGGCTCGGCATGCCGGGGAAGAACTCGGCCACCACCGCGCGGCTCAGGCCCACCGCCTCGAAATTGCAGCCGCCCCGATAGGACGAGATGACCGAGATGCCCATCTTGGACATGATCTTGAGCAGGCCGGCATTGATCGAGGCACGGAAATTCTCCACCGCCGTCTCGTTGCCGATCTCACCCAAAAGGCCGCGCGCAACCCGATCCGTCAGACTGTCCTGCGCCAGATAGGCGTTGACCGTGGTCGCTCCGACACCGATCAGCACCGCAAAGTAATGCGGGTCGATGCATTCGGCCGAGCGGACATTGAGCGAGCAAAAGGTCCTCAGCCCCTGCTGGGTCAGCGAACTATGCGCCGCCGAGGTCGCCAGGATCATCGGCATGGCGATCCGGTCGGGGCCCACACGCTGATCCGACAGGATCAGGTGGCCGGCGCCGGCACGTACCGCCTGCTCCGCCTCGGCGCGCACCTTGATCAACGCTTCGCGCAGCGCGCCCGGCTCGCTGTTGGCGGGGAAGGTGCAATCGATCTCGGCATAGGCGTCGCCGAACGAGGCGACCAGCCGTTCGAACTGCGCGTTCGACACCACGGGGCTGTCCAGCGTGATGATCTCGGTCTGGCTGCTATCTTGATCCAGCACGTTCTTGAGGTTGCCAAAGCGCGTCTTGAGGCTCATCACCCGCGCCTCGCGCAGGCTGTCGATGGGCGGGTTGGTCACCTGGCTGAAGTTCTGCCGGAAGAAGTGGCTGAGCGGGCGATAGCGGTCGCTCAAGACCGCGGCGGGCGTGTCGTCGCCCATCGAGCCGATGGCCTCCTTGCCATCCTCGCCCATCGGATGCAGGATCGTCTCCAACTCCTCCATCGTGTAACCGGCTGCAATCTGGCGGCGGCGCAGATCGGTGCCGTCAAAGCCATGCGGCTCCGGCAGGCCCCTGATCTCGTCATCGAGGTTGTTCACCCGCCCGATCCAGTCGGCATAGGGCAGGCTTGCGGCCAACTCGTCCTTGATCTCGGCATCGTGGAGCAGCCGCCCCTCGGTCAGATCAACGGCGATCATCTGCCCGGGGCCCAGCGCGCCCTTCTCCACCACGCTCGACTCGTCGACCGGCACCGTCCCGATTTCCGATCCCGCGATCAGCAGGCCGTCGCCGGTCACCACATAGCGCATCGGCCTGAGCCCGTTGCGGTCGAGCCCGCCAACGACCCAGCGCCCGTCGGTCATGGCCAGCGCCGCCGGCCCGTCCCAGGGCTCCATCACGGCGTTCGAGTACTCGTACATCGCCCGCCAGGGGGCGGGCATGTTCTCGTCATTCGACCAGGCCTCGGGCACCATCATGGTCTTGGCCATCGGCGCCTCGCGCCCGGCGCGCACCATCACCTCGAAAACCGCATCCAGGGCCGCGCTGTCGGACGAGCCCTGGCTGACGATCGGCTTGATATCCTCGGCCAGCGCGCCAAAGAAATTCGACGCCATGCGGATCTCGTGGCTCCGCATCCAGTTCAGGTTCCCCTTCAGCGTATTGATCTCACCGTTATGCGCCAGCATGCGGAAGGGCTGCGCCAGCCACCACTGAGGAA
>JBCCHW010000026.1:0-28024 GCA_039028555.1 Pseudomonadota bacterium
ATGATCTCACCACAGATCGCCACGACAAAACCCGCACCCGCCGAGAGGCGCACCTCACGGACCGGAATGTCGAACCCGGTCGGCGCGCCCCGCTCGTTCGGATCGGTGGTAAAGCTGTACTGGGTCTTGGCCATGCAGATCGGCAAATTCCCGTACCCGGCGTCTTCCCACTGTTTAAGTTGGTCCTTGATCTTTTTGTCCACAATCACGTTGTCAGCGCGATAGATACCCTTGGCAATGGTCTCGATCTTTTCGAAGAGGCCCATTTCGTCAGGATAAAGCGGTGTATAGGCCGCCGTACCGCTTTCGCAGAGCTCGACCACTTTCTCGGCCGTCTCTTTGATGCCTGCGCCGCCATCGGCCCAGTGCTTGTTGAGGATCGCGGTAACGCCGAGTCCGGCGCAGTAATCCTTGATTGCCTGCACTTCAGCATCGGTGTCGGTAACGAAGTGGTTGATGCCCACCACTGCCGGGACACCGAACTTTGCCATGTTCTCGATGTGACGGCCGAGGTTGGCGCAGCCTTCCTGGACCGCAGCTACATTCTCGGTACCAAGATCGGCCTTGGCCACGCCGCCATTCATCTTCATCGCGCGGACGGTGGCGACGATAACAACAGCCTTCGGCTTAAGACCTGCCTTGCGGCATTTGATGTCCATGAACTTCTCGGCGCCGAGGTCAGCGCCAAAGCCTGCCTCGGTGACCACATAGTCGGCGAGTTTCAGCGCAGTTTGCGTTGCAACAACCGAGTTACAACCATGGGCAATATTGGCGAACGGGCCACCGTGGACAAAGGCCGGATTGTTTTCCAGCGTCTGCACAAGGTTGGGCTGCATTGCGTCTTTCAAGAGCACCGCCATCGCGCCCTCGGCCTTGATGTCGCGGCAATAGACCGGCGAGCGGTCGCGGCGATAGGCAACGATCATGTCACCGAGCCGCTGCTCCAGATCCGCCAGATCCGATGCGAGGCAGAGGATCGCCATCACCTCAGAGGCAACCGTGATGTCGAAACCCATCTCGCGGGTAAACCCGTTAGCCACGCCGCCAAGCGGACCCGCAATCTGACGCAGCGCCCGGTCGTTCATGTCGATGACCCGGCGCCAGGCCACACGGCGCGTGTCGATCTCGAGGCTGTTGCCCCAGTAGATGTGGTTGTCGATCATGGCCGAAAGCAGGTTATGTGCCGAGGTGATCGCATGGAAATCGCCGGTGAAGTGGAGGTTCATGTCCTCCATCGGCACGACCTGGGCATAGCCGCCGCCGGCCGCCCCACCTTTCATACCGAAGTTTGGGCCGAGCGACGCTTCGCGGATGCAGATCATGGCCTTCTTGCCAATCGCGTTCAGCCCGTCGCCAAGCCCCACGGTCGTCGTGGTTTTGCCCTCACCCGCTGGGGTAGGGTTGATCGCCGTCACAAGGATCAGATTCCCGTCGGGACGATCCTGAACCGACTTGATGAAGTCCGCCGAAATTTTCGCTTTATCATGCCCGTACGGCAACAGGTGGTCGGAAGCGATGTCGAGTTTCGCACCGATTTCCTGGATAGGTTTCTTGTTCGCCTCGCGGGCAATTTCGATATCCGAAGCCATAAGTCTGTTTCTCCACTTGAGAGGTCAGGAACCAAATTTTGTGCCGGCAGTTATTCCTGCAGACGCGGCCCAGTCGGACGCTGACATTTTGCCTCCGCCGGCTGGTCGAAGGCGTTTTACGAGGATGGCGCCGCCTTGCGCGGCAACAGTTACGCCATCTTCTGACACAGAGACGACCTCGCCCGGTTCTCCCTCGGCATCGCATTGACGCGAATCGTAGATCTGAATTTCCGATCCGTTAAGCGAGGTCCATGATCCGGGAGCGGGATTGGTCCCGCGAATCAGATTGTAGACCTCGGCAACCGGCTTTGCCCAGATGATCTCTGCATCCTTTTTTCGGCACCAGCTTTCATAAGTCGCCTTGCTCTCGTCTTGCTCCATACGGGGTGGATCACCCGATCGGTAAAGATCGCAGACCTCGAGAACCGAGTCGATCGCAGCGGGGTAGATCTTCTTGAAGTAGAGATCGATCACGGTATCGTCCGGTTCGATCGGGCATTCCCACATCAACAGGATATCGCCCTCGTCGAGGCCGTCGGTCGGATAGAACCACGAGAACCCGGATTTGGTCGAACCCCAGATGATCGGCCAATTCACCGCCGAGGGTCCGCGGTGCAGCGGCAACAGTGACGGATGAAAACAGATCGATCCCATTTTCGGAATATCTCGCGCGGCTTCGGGCACGAAGAGGATCACATAGGCCATTACCATCAGATCCGCGTCGTGGGACGTCAATTGGTCCAGCACGTCCTGATCTTTGAAGTTCGCCGGCTGAAACACGGGCAGGCCCTTTTCCAGCGCGAATTCTTTCAATGGATCAACGGGCTTGCCTTCCTTGTCGGGGGCGCAATAAACGGCAACGACTTCGTCGATGCCCGCATCCAGGATCTTTGCCAGAGCATCCTTGCCGAATGCCTGCTGGCCCATCACGATCAGTCTCACGGTCCACTCCCGTCTTTGTTCCCTTGGCCCGTTGATCAGGCCGCCATGCCCGCGAGCGGGCTGTCTGATTTTCGGCAACGTCTGGTTTCTGACGACCAGATCCCGCCTTTGCTGTCACAGTGGAGGATCGCCTCTTCCGGTCGGGTTTCGGGGGCCGAGATCAGCGTCAGCGCGACAAATCCGATGACACTTAGCGATCCCGCCATCACCCATCCGGTCAGTTCATCCCCGCTCAACTGTCTATTCCGCCGCCTTGGGCAGGTCGCCCACCGCGCCACTCCCGGCGATATCGGCAACCTCGTCGGGCGAATAGCCCAGCACTTCGGTTAGAATCTCCGCCGTGTGCTCGCCCAGTAACGGCGAGCGGGTCACGTCAACCGGGCTGCCGGAGAGTTTGATCGGGCAGCCAACGGTCAGGTAGGGCCCGCGCTCCGGATGATCGACCTCGACAATTGTTCCTGTCGCGCGAAGCCCTTCGTCTTCGGCGATTTCCTTCATCGACAGGATCGGGCCCACCGGGATGTCATGCGGGTTGCAGATATCCATCACCTCGAACTTCGTCTTGGTCATGGTCCATTGCTCGATCCGCGCAAAAACCTCGTTCAGCTTGTCCAGACGGTCAGGCGGCGTCGCATATCCCGGCTTTGTCTTCCAGTCCGGCTCGCCGATCACATCGCAGATCTTTTCCCAAACAGCCGCCTGGGTGATGAAATAGGTGTAGGCGTTGGGATCGGTCTCCCAGCCCTTGCATTTGAGGATCCGCCCTGGCTGGCCGCCACCAGAGTCATTGCCCGCACGCGGGGTGGCCTCGCCAAACGGAATGCCGGCGCCGAACTGACTGTACTCTTTCAGCGGCCCTGCATCGAGGCGTTGCTGGTCGCGCAGCTTGACCCGGCAAAGGTTGAGCACCCCATCCTGCATGGCAGCGAGTACCTTTTGCCCCTTGCCGGTTTTTTCGCGCTGGAACAGCGCCGTGACGATACCGAGCGCCAAATGCAGCCCGGTGCCCGAGTCGCCGATCTGCGCGCCCGTGACCATTGGAAGACCGTCGAGGTCGCCGGTGGTCGATGCCGAGCCGCCGGCACATTGCGCGACATTCTCGTAGACCTTGCAATCTTCGTATTTGCCCGGGCCAAACCCCTTGACCGAGGCCATGATCATGCGCGGGTTGATCTCCTGGATCCGCTCCCAGCCAAAGCCCATGCGGTCCAGCGCGCCGGGGGCGAAGTTCTCAACCAGCACGTCGCATTCCTCGATCAGCCGGGTCAGCACCTGCTTGCCGGTCTCATTCTTCGAGTTGAGCTCGATCGAGCGCTTGTTGTGGTTGAGCATGGTGAAGTAGAGGCTGTCTGCGCCGGGAACATCGACCAGCTGTTTGCGAGTCGCATCGCCCACGCCCGGGCGTTCCACCTTGATCACGTCCGCGCCGAACCAGCCCAGAAGCTGGGTGCAGGTCGGGCCTGACTGCACATGGGTGAAGTCCAGAATCTTGACGCCTTCGAGAGCTTTCATCTCAGTTTCCTTTTCCGCGGCTGCAGCGGGGTAGTTCAGGTCGATTTCGCGGCATCGCGTTGTTGCGCGACGACCGAAACAGGGTTCAGGCTCCCGATATTGCCGCTTTCTTTTCCGGCCGCGGGATCGATGACCGCATTGATAAGGGTGGGTTTGCCCGAGTCGATTGCATCATTGATGGCGCGGGTCAGTTCGTCCGGCGTCGTAGCCTGCACGCCAACACCTCCAAAGGCGGTCATCATCTGATCATAGCGTGCATTGTCGACAAACACGGTGGTCGCCGGGTCCGACCCGCCCGAGCGGTTCTCGTCATCGCCGCGATAGATGCCGTTATTGTTCATCACCACGATGCAGATCGGCAGGTCGTAGCGGCAGATCGTTTCGATCTCCATGCCTGAAAACCCAAAGGCGCTGTCGCCCTCGACCGCCAGCACCGGCAGGCCGGTCTCCACTGCCGCTGCAACCGCCGAGCCCATGCCGATGCCCATCACGCCCCAGGTGCCGACATCGAGGCGCCTGCGCGGCTTGTGCATGTCGATGATCGACCGGGCGAAATCGAGCGCATTGGCGCCCTCATTCACGAACATTACGTCTGGCCGCTCTGCCACGATTTTTTTGATTGCGCCAAGCGAGGCATTGTAGTCCATCGGCACATTGTTGTTTTGCAAGCGCGACGCCATTTTTGCGACGTTCCCTTCGACCTTGCCGCGTACGGCGCTGGTCCACTCCTCGGGCGGTTTGGCCCAGCCATCGCCCATCGCTGCGATCAGGGAGGCGGCGCAAGATCCGACATCGCCCACCAGCGGGGCGGCGATTTCGACATTCGAGTCCATCTCCCTGGGCTCGATGTCGATTTGGACGAACTTCTTCGGCTCCGACCCCCATTGCTTGCCTTTGCCGTGGCTCAACAACCAGTTGAGGCGGGCGCCCACCATCAACACCACATCGCTGTCGCGCAGCACCATGGACCGCGCCGCAGAGGCTGATTGGGGATGAGTGTCAGGCAGCAACCCCTTTGCCATCGACATCGGAAGATAGGGGAAGCCTGATTTTTCGACCAACTCCGTTACCAGATCATCGGCCTGGGCATAAGCGGCCCCCTTGCCGAGGATGATCAGCGGCCGCTTCGCCCCTTTCATGACATCGATGGCACGAGCCACCGCATCGGGCGCCGGAATCTGAGCCGGGTCGGGATCGATCACCTTTACCAGTGATTTTTGCCCCTCGATCGCATTCATCGTCTGACCCAACAGCGCCCCAGGGATATCGAGATAGACGCCACCCGGACGCCCCGAAACGGCCGAGCGGATTGCCCGGGCGACACCGATGCCGATATCTTCGGCATGGAGGATGCGATAGGCAGCCTTGCAAAGCGGCTTTGCGATGGCGAGCTGGTCCATCTCTTCGTAGTCGCCCTGCATGAGATCGACGATCTCGCGTTCGGACGAGCCCGAAATCAGGATCATCGGCCAGCAGTTTGTCGTCGCATGGGCCAGCGCCGTCAGTCCATTCAAGAAACCTGGCGCCGAAACGGTCATGCAGATGCCAGGCTTTTTCGTCAGAAACCCCGCAGCGGCTGCGGCATAACCCGCACTTTGCTCGTGACGGAACGAGAGGACTCTCAAGCCTTCGCCCTGCGCATATCGACCGAGATCGGTTATCGGAATGCCCGGAACGTTATAGATCGTCTCAACCCCGTTGATCTTCAGCGCATCGATCAGAAGGTGAAAACCATCTGTGAGCGTCTGCGGGTCTACCGACTCGATTGGGCCAACGTCCAAGCTTTGCGCAACTACGGACATGAAACTCTCCTCAGGATTCGCTCTTGTCGTCTATTTCGCGCCAGGTGCGGCGGATATAGCCGTGCAGACGCAAGGTGTGCTCGCGGATCAGGGTGGAGGCCAGCTCCGGGTCCCGCATTTCCAGCGCTTCGATGATGTGCATATGATCGACGATCGAGCGCTCGGCCCGGCTTTCATCGGTTCTCAGCGCGCGGCGGCGCACAGCCTTGAGATGCACGAACAACCCTTGCGCGATTTCAACCATCTTGGCGCATTTCGACAGCGACAGGATGTGAAGGTGGAAGTTGATGTTTGCCTCGGAGTATTCGCTCATATGGGCAACCGCGTCGTCCTGGCTGAACTGGGTGCCGATATCGCGAAGCTTTGCGATATCGTCATCGGTGGCACTGGCGCAAGCAAGGCGCGCCGCCATGCTTTCCAGCGCCGCCCAAACCATGATCATCTCGAGGATCTCATCGAGGGACTTGCGTTTGATAAAGACACCGCGGCGGGGAAGAATCTCGAGGAATCCTTCCTGCTCCAGGCGCATGATGGCCTCGCGGATCGGGGTGCGCGAGATGCCGAGCTGCTCGGAGAGACTGCGCTCATCCATGCGCAGATTGGTCGCCGGATCATAGATGTCAAGATCGGTAATCGAACGCCGGAGCACCTCATAGATGTGCTCCTTCAGGCTAAAGGACCCGTCAACCGGTTTCAGGTTGAGTGCGTTTGACACTGTGTCTCCCTTCCCCCGTACGTTCCGGCGCCGAGGTGATTCTGATTTGTATCTGGTATACCATGCACCAAACATTTCGACCTGACAACTCCCAGAATGGCGCCGATGTCAAATTATCGCCCCTTTGATTTGGCCCGCGGCAGATGAGCTCTGATTTCATCTGTGATTTCAGGTGAGCAGCCGCGGAAGCAGACCCGCAAAAACTGTCGACGGCCCTCTTCTCGCATCCCTCTCTCCCATGATAACGCTCGTGGCTGACATGAAGAATGGGATAGCCGTAGATCAGATGACTGCTCCAGCCCCGACGCCGATGATGGCGCAGTATCTCGAGATCAAGGCTGGCTATCAGGACGCCCTCCTGTTCTATCGCATGGGCGATTTCTACGAGATGTTCTTTGACGATGCCGTCACCGCGGCTGCGGCGCTCGACATCGCGCTTACAAAGCGCGGCAAACATCTGGGCGAGCACATTGCCATGTGCGGTGTGCCCGTTCACGCGGCCGAGGGGTATTTGCTGAGCCTGATCCGCCAGGGATTTCGGGTCGCGATTTGTGAGCAGACCGAAGATCCCGCCGAGGCGAAGAAGCGCGGCTATAAGGCCGTGGTCCGGCGAGAAGTGGTCCGGCTGGTGACACCGGGCACCTTGACCGAGGAAACCCTGCTGGATGCGCGGCGCAGCAATTTTCTTGCCGCCTTTGCCGAGATCCGTGATGCCGCTGCCATGGCCTGGGCGGATATGTCGACCGGTGAGCTGGGCGTCTCAGCCATCACGCGCGCGGGCCTCGGGCCGATGCTGGCGCGCCTGGCCCCGCGCGAGGTGTTGATCCGAGACCAGACCATCGAGGATGCCGCCCTGATTGGCCAGATCGAGGAAACGGGGGCGGTCGCGACCCCGCTCGGCCCGGCAAGCTTCGACTCGGCGTCAGGCGAAAAGCGGCTCATGCGACTCTTCGGGGTCAGCACGTTGGAGAGCTTTGGCAGTTTCGGGCGCGATGAGGTTGCCGCCCTGGGCGCCTTGGCCGACTATATCGAGCTGACGCAGAAAGGGCAGCTGCCGCTGCTCAAACCGCCCTATCGGGAAACCGGCACAGGGTTGATGCGGATTGACGCCGCGACCCGGCGCAATCTCGAGCTGACACAGGCGCTGTCAGGTGGACGCGATGGGACGCTGCTTGCCGCAATGGACCGCACACTGACGGGGGCGGGGGCGCGGCTCCTGACCGCCCGGCTCTCGGCCCCTCTAACCGATACCCGGCAGGTCGACCGGCGCCTCGATACGGTCGCGCATCTGGTTGAGGACACCGAGTTGCGCCGCGAACTGCGCGAAGCACTGGGACAGGTTCCGGAAATGGAGCGTGCGCTGTCGCGCCTGGCATTGGAACGTGGTGGGCCACGCGACATCGCCGCACTTCGTTCAGGTTTGACCCAGGCGGCAGAGATCGCTGCCTTGCTAGGCGAGAACGCCGGGTTGCCCGACACGCTGGTTTCCGCCACGACCCGGCTCGCAGGTCATGAAACTCTGCTCTCCCTGCTCGATGAGAGTCTGGTGGCCGAGCCGCCACTGCTTGTCCGCGATGGCGGTTTCGTTACCCCTGGCACGGATGCGGATCTCGATGAGGCGCGCAAGCTGCGCGACGAAGGCAAAGGTGTCATTGCGGGAATGCAGGCAGAGTATGCCGGCGAGACCGGGGTCGAGGCGCTGAAAATCAAACACAACAACGTGCTGGGCTATTTCATCGAGGTAACCGCGCGGCATTCCGACAGGCTGATGGCCCCACCGCTGAACGAACGCTTCATCCACCGCCAGACGCTCGCCAATCAAGTGCGGTTCACCACGACCGACCTCTCGGAGATCGAAACCAAGATCCTGAACGCGGGCTTTCGTGCCATCGAGATCGAGAAGCGGATTTTTGAGGAACTGCGTACCGAAATCCTTGCCGACGCCGGTCCTATCGGCGACGCGGCACGAGCACTGGCCGAACTCGACGTAGCGGCCTCCCACGCTGATCTTGCGGTATCTGAAAACTGGGTGCGCCCAACCGTCCGCGACGATCGAAGCTTTCGGATCAAGGCAGGGCGCCACCCGGTCGTCGAGCGCGCCCTGCGTCGCGAGGGCTCGGGCAGCTTCATCGCGAATGATTGCGACCTGACCGCAACAAAAGAGAGCGGCCCCGCCCCGGTCTGGTTGATGACCGGACCGAACATGGCGGGCAAGTCGACATTCCTTCGACAAAATGCGCTGATCGCGATCATCGCCCAGATGGGCAGTTTTGTTCCGGCGAGTTCGGCGGAGATCGGTGTGGTCGACCAATTGTTCTCCCGTGTCGGGGCAGCAGACGATCTGGCACGCGGTCGCTCGACCTTTATGGTCGAGATGGTCGAGACGGCGGCGATCCTCAATCAGGCGGGACCGCGGGCCCTGGTGATCCTGGACGAGATCGGACGCGGAACCGCCACCTATGACGGATTGTCCATCGCCTGGGCAACGCTGGAGCATTTGCACGAGGTGAACCGTTGCCGCGGCCTGTTCGCGACCCACTACCATGAATTGACAGCACTCGCCCAAACGCTGCCTATGCTTTGCCCCGCGACAGTTGCTGTGCGCGAATGGGAGGGTGAGGTGATCTTTTTGCACGAGGTTCGCCCAGGCGCTGCGGATCGCTCGTATGGAGTGCAGGTCGCGAAGCTTGCCGGATTACCCCCAGCCGTCATCGCCCGGGCGCGCGAGGTATTGGAACGGTTGGAGACCCAGGACCGGGAGGGCGGCAGCTCCGCGCTGACCGATGCGCTGCCCTTGTTCGCAGCGGCCCCCCGACGCGAAGCCCCGCCCCCACAAGAGGAAAGCGGCATCGAGGCGCGGGTGGCGGAGCTTCTGCCCGACACGTTGAGCCCGCGCGAAGCGCTGGATCTGATCTACGAGCTCAAAGCGATGCTGGCAGCGAAAGCGGATTGAACCCGCCCTCAGATAGGAACCCGTTTCGCAAGGCCCGTCATCAGATCGCCAAAGGCATAACGCGGCTGGTCGAACCGGGGTAACGCTGGGCGCGGCGCCTCCGGCGCCCCTTCCCAGCCACGATCGGCCCAACGTTCATAGAGCGCCGAGTCGAGCGGATTGTCGTTTAGGATCCGGTCAATGAAGCCGGCGCCGAGCGCCTCTTTGGTCAGGTGCTTCTTGGGCGTCACATTGCGGTTCTTGACGTCCTCGGGGATGCCGAGCTCGCGGCTGATCCCGCCAATCATTTCGCCCGCGCGCCGGTAACTGCCGACAAAGAAAAAACCTGCGAGACGCTCCTCCAGCCAGGCCAGCCGACTGGCCGAGGAGAACCGGTAGAGCGCCGGCACCCCTTGCTCGAAGTACCGCGTGATCAAAAAACGCGAGATCGGGTTGCGCCGTTGCCGGGCATACCAGGTTTCGAAACCTGGCGGCCGGGGTCCAGTGCCCTCGCCATGGCGAGTCCAGCGATAATTGTAGAACGAGAGCAGATAGCCGACTGGGTCGCGCAATAGAACGCTTTCCCGAATCTCGGTATCCGGGAAATGCGCCTTGAGTGAGATGCTTAGCGAATGGCCAGAGACGACACGCAGTCCGGTAACGTCTATTCCGGGATAGCGATTGCCAATCACATCGCGGGCGATGTTTTCCCACCGGGGCGCGATGCGAAACCCCGTACCCAAATGGGTCTCGAAATGCCGCTCCACCGTGGTGCCCGCGCATTTCGGCACATGCAGCAGAAAGTGAACAGGGGCAGCCACCGGACTCAACGGCCAAGTTTCTTGTTGATTTCGGCAGCATCGAGATCTTCGCGCGGGCCGTCCCGGCCTGGCTGTCGGCGATAGTTGAAGAAAGCGAAATCCTTTCGGTAGATGTCGAGCATGATCGAGTTTGCAAGGTCGTCGAAAAAGTCCTCGACCGAGTGCGCGCGTTTGGGCCCGTGCCCTTCGCTCTCGTTGAACCGCGGGATATCGCTCAACGTCACCGGGTGAGTCAGGCCGCGCGCCTCGATCACCTTTTCCATGCCATCGTCGAACGCTTCTGTGGCAAAGACATAGTCATAGCGGCCGCCGTTCTTGACCAATGTCGCAGCATGGCCCGCCATGGGCGCCCAATGGATGTCGGGATGCATGGGATGGCGAAACTTTATGGTGTCGCGTACGAACAGAAGGAACTTGCGAAAGGCGTCGATCTGGTCGAAATCCTTCTGCTCGGCCCCGCCGATATCCATGCCGTAATGCTTTTCGATCATCGGCACCATGTCGCCGCGATACTTGCTACCGCTGCGCTGGATACCGCAGATCTTGTCAAAGAACGCGCTGAGAATGCGGGTATAGGGACTACGGACACAAGTGAATGTAAAGGCCTCGCCCGCCTTGACCGTTTCGACGATCATATCGCGGGCATGGGCCCGGTCGGTATTGCCGTTCCACTTCCACAGACCGTCCTTGGCATCATGAATATCGCCATCAAAGAAGTGCCCATGATCGCCGTGGAACATAATTTGTCCGATGGTCGAGCAGGCGCACTTCGGCACAACCCGGTAAATCAGGGTTTGGCTTTCGTTCACCCAGACGCCTGGATATTCCATACAGTACCTCCGACGCTCCCCTTCGCGGGTGCTTGAAGCGTGAATCTGCAACTCTGTCAATGTTGCGTGGTTCCAGCCCCGAAGGGACGGGATACCTTGAACTTCCGTGTTCGGTTCGGCAGAACACATGGAGTTTCGGGGGAGAAGGGACAACTTGGCCAATATCGCGTTTCTTATACTGGCGCATAAAAAGCCTCAACGCGTGATCGCGCAGGCAAGAGCCCTGACAGCCCACGGCGATACGGTTACAATCCATTATGACGCGCGAGCGCCGCGAACTGAGTTCAACACGCTGCGAGCAGCATTCAAGGACGATCCAAACATCGCCTTTGCACCTCGGGTCAAATGCGGCTGGGGCACCTGGTCGCTCGTCCGCGCGACGCTGAGCCTTATCCGAACGGCAAGAAAGCGTTTCGAAGGGCAGAGCCACTACTACCTCATCAGCGGCGATTGTTATCCCACCAAGTCGCGCAGCTATATCGAAGGGTTTCTGGAACGCCATGCTCAGAAAGACTTCATCGAAGCTGCGGACTTCCACGACGGCACCTTTATTCGAACCGGCCTGACGATCGAACGGCTGATTTATCGCCACTGGTTCAACGAGCGCGAACAGAAATGGCTGTTCGAGACCTCGCTGGAGCTACAACAGCGCTATGGTCTACGCCGAGAACCGCCAGAGAACCTGCCGATCCATATCGGATCGCAATGGTGGCTGTTGCGCGCCAGCACCGTCGAGGCGATCCTGGCCCTGGCGGCGGCGCGGCCCGAGATCGTCCGCTTTTTCCGCACCACCTGGATACCGGATGAAATCTTCTTTCAGACCATGACCGCCGCCGTGACTACCCCGGCAGAGATCGTCTCGCATCCGCCGACCCATCTGATCTTTAGCGACTACGGAATGCCGGTGGTTTTCTACGAGGATCACTACGACTATTTGCGCGCGCAGGACTGGCTGTTCGCCCGCAAGCTTTCAGATGAATCGAGCGCAATGCGGGCGCGCCTGTTGGCGGTGTTCGCGCAGGACCGTCATGACGAGGCCGAGGGGGGCACGCATGACGGTCTCTACACCTATCTCACCACAAGGGGCCGACGGGGACGGCGCTATGCCCGCCGGTTTTGGGAGAACGCGATCGATTCCGCCAATGAGGGTGAAATCCTGATCGTCGCCGCAAAGATCTGGCATGTCGGCAAGGCCGTTCAGGACGCGATCGCCGATACCACGGGCCTCTGCGGTTTGGGCTATCTTTTTGACGAGGAGGCCGAGACGGATGTGGAGATCGGGAATCTTGAGCGCGGTTTGCAAAAGCGCAACCGGCACCGCCGTGTGATCCTGAACCTGATGATGCGCGCCCGCGCCCAGGAAACCGCGCTGATCTGCGTGGACCCCGGCCGCCCGGACCTTATCGACGATATGGTGGCGACCCATCGCCAGGCGCGGATCCTGATCGTCGAGCGGCCGATCTCGGACGATCATCTCGACGGCCACGCCGCGCGCACAGGCCTGCTCGGCCCGCATTCCGGGGGTTTCGAACGCGAAGAGCTGCGCCGCGCGCTGCGCGAGGAATTTGCAACCGAAGCAATCTATCTGCGCGACACCTACCGCACTATTTTGTACCGCAACCGCCTGGACCGCGGCAGAGAGAAAAATGTGCTGGATATCGGCCATTTCCTGCACTGCCGCCGTGCCGAGGCCGAGGCGATCGCACGGGCGGCGGAACACGCCATCAGTTGACAACACAATCAAACCCGGGAAACCCAGATGACCTATGCCTATGATAACCAGAACATATTTGCCAAGATTCTGCGCGCAGAGATCCCCAATACAACGGTGTTTGAAAGCGATCACTCGCTCGCCTTCGAAGACATCAATCCGGTCGCGCCGGTTCATGTCCTCGTGATCCCAAAGGGGCCTTATGTGAATGCCGATCACTTTGGCGCCGAGGCCAGCGAGGCCGAGATCGCGGACTTCTGGCGGGCCGTGTCGGCAGTGTCACGCCAAACGGGTGTGGCACGGATTGCCGGTGGCGAAGGTTTTCGCCTGATCGCCAACACCGATATCCATGGCGTGCAAGAAGTTCCCCATTTCCATGTGCACCTTATCGGCGGCAAACAGCTTGGCCGGATGATGCCGCGCGACTAGGGGTTAGGGTCGCTCAGGCGGCGAGCTGACGGGCAAGGTCTTTGAAATCCCGCGCCACAAGGGTCCAGTCACCCGTGGGCGAGGCTTCCCCCATGCCGGGCCCATGCTCGTCTGGCCGGGGCACAAAGGCGGTTTTCAGGCCATTTTCGGCTGCGGCGGACAGGTCGCTGTTATGGGCTGCAACCATCAAAACCTCGCCAGGCTCCAGACGCAGCGCGGCAACCGAGCGTAGATAGGCATCCGGCTCCGGCTTGTATGTGCGCGCAACATCCGCCCCCAGAATGCAATCCCACGGCAATGCGCCAAATCGAGCGAGTCGGCTCATCAGGGCGATCGACCCGTTTGAACAGGGCGCAATGATCATCGCCTGCCGGATCGCCGTCAGGCCCGGCACTGAATCCGGCCAGGGGGGTAATCGCTCCCATGCCGCGTTGAGCGCCCAAAGCGACGCATCGTCAAAAACACCCTCCAGCCCAAACCGTGGCAAGATCCGATTGAGATTCTCGAAATGCAGGTCGTCGAGCGCCACATAGCCTCGCCCGCCAGATCGGATCTGTTCCATCGCCGGTTGGTATTCGTCTCGCCAGGCATCGGCAAAGGCAAGGGGATCCAGGGCGATCCCGTGTTCGGCAAACGACCGACCTGCCACCGCAGCGACGCCCGTGCGCCAATCAACGACGGTTCCAAAGACGTCAAAGATCGCGGCGCGAATCACGCGGTCGTCTCTACCGGCTTCATCCAGCCGCGATAATGGATCATCCGACCGATCAGAGGCAGTGTGAGATCGACATCAAAGTAGAAAGCGCCGTCATGTTCGATCTCGGTTGCATCCGCGACAGGAAGCAGGGAACGCGGAATCGGCAGCCCCAGGAACCAGCCCCGCTCAACCGTCAGTCGCAGACCAAGGGGCACGTGTTCGACAGCAAGACGAAAGGCAACCGGCCCCAGGCGTTCGATCACCGCGCCAGCGCCAGCGGGTTCGAGCCGTGAGGTCATTCGCAAGGTCCCAAACCGCCTCTCCCAGATCTGATGTTCCCCCGCAGCACGCACGGTGACAGCGAAAAGAACATCGCGCCCAGGTCGCGGAAAATGAAACAGATTGGCAATCAGACCCGCCAAACGCGACCGTCCCCTGGTTACCTCTGCCTGTCCTCGAAACATCCGCGGCGAAGGGCCATCGTGGAACGCCACCAAAACGGGCGGCAGACGGCTCCAGCGATCGCCGAATGCAGTCCGAAAAGGAGACGGCGGCAGCGAAGCGCGAGAGATCACACCTGCCCGGCTCGATCTCAGATCGTCTAACGCCATGGAGGCCTCCAAAACTAACCTTTCCGATCCGGAAAGCTCCGATTCGGCCCTCGCAAGCAAGCACGCCCTTGGGTTACCAAACCCATGCAAAAGAAAAAAGGGGCGGCCAGCCCCCAACACAGGAACCAACCGCCGGGTAAGGTGAATTCGCACCGGCGGGAGGAGCATGCACGGGCCTGAGTTCGCGGGCGCGCGTTACTGTGCCGCTTTGACCAGCGCGCCCTCATCCGCGCTCATGTAAAAGGATTGAGCTGCGGCAACGCCCGAGCCAAGTTCGATCGGCACGCCCACATCGCGCATCGCCATTTCGGCACCAGTCAGCGCCTGCATGAGCATCAACTCATTCAACCAGCCGAGGTGACCGATCCGAAAAACGCGTCCCGCGACCTTGGAAAGGCCCACCCCCAGCGACAGCTGATAGCGGTTGAACGCCCGCGCCACGACCTCGTTCGAGTCGAAGCCCTCCGGGATCACAATGGCCGAGACCGTATCGGAGTGCCATTTCGGCTCTTCGGCGCAGAGACGGCAGCCATCCCAGGCATCGACCGCCCGGCGCACGCCCTCCGCCAGAAAGTTGTGGCGGGCAAAGACGTTCCCAAGGCCCTCTTGCTCGAGCATCTCGCAGGATTTCATGAGACCGCGCAACAGCGTTGTGGCGGGTGTATAAGGAAACCAGCCGTCCTTGTTGGTCTTGATCATGTCCTCCCAAGAAAAGAAGGTCCGCGGTAGCGTCGCGGTCTTGTGCGCCTCCAACGCCTTCTGGCTGACGCAGATGATGGCCAGGCCCGTTGGCAACATGAAGCCCTTTTGCGAGCCGGAAACGCAAACATCGACGCCCCATTCGTCCATGCGCATATCAATCGAGGCGACGGAGGAGACGCCATCGACAAACAACAGCGCGGGATGGTCAGCCGCATCCAGAACCTTGCGCACGCCAGCAATGTTGGAGGCAACCCCGGTGGCCGTTTCGTTCTGGCAGGCGAGAACGGCCTTGATCTTGTGCTCCTTGTCGGCTTCGAGGTGTTTGGCATACTCATCGAGCGGCACACCCTGACCCCAGGGAACCTCGATGGCAATCACATTGAGCCCGAACCGCTCGCACATGTCGCGCCACAGATGGCTGAAATGTCCAAAGACCGAACAGAGCACGGTGTCGCCAGGATTCAGTGTATTTACCAACGCGCTTTCCCACCCGCCGGTACCCGATCCGGGGAAGAGGAAGACCTGGCCGGATTCGGATTTGAAGATTCGCCGAACTTTGTCGAACAGCGGCAGCGTAAGCTCGGGAAAGCTCGGCGCGCGCTGGTCCTCCAGGGGAACCTCCATGGCCTGGCGCAGCTCGAACGGCATGTTGGTCGGCCCGGGGATCGCGAGCGTGTGGAATCCAGTTTTCATCAGATTTTTCCTCCAATCGGTGTCCAGATACGGACTTCGCTGGGCTCTACATGACGGAGCCGGCGCGGCGGCAGGAGTCAAAAAATCTTGGGCACTGTTTCGCGAAACTTAAATCGAGCCGAACAAAAAAGCCCACTTTAACGCGGCGAAAGATTTCCTTTGGAGTCGTCAGGCTAACGCTTTGAAAAAAGGCGTGTTTCCCTTGGGAAACTCCGTTTGGTAGCTGGAATCCCAAGCTTCCGGCAGATGGAAAAGCATGGAGGCAGCTTCCACATCGTGCCGACGCAGGCGTCAATCAGGAAAAAACCGCTCTGCGGGCAGAAACCGCGCGAGCTTTGCCGCGTCGGCCCAGCCTCGTTCGGGGACCCGCGTGCCGATCATCACAACCTGATCACCGACGAGCTTCAGCGGATCAAGTAGGGCGCGGATCGCCTCCTGCGCGATGCCCGGTCGTGCATGCTCCGGCGGCGCGGTACCGAGTTGGGCAAAGACAAGGTTCTGCCGCTCAGCCAGGAGACGGCCAACCCGGATCGGGTCCGAACCGATCGGTGTCATCAACAACCGATCGCAACCGGTGATCTCGGCCAGTTTGCGCCGCTCGTGCTCGGGCAGGCCAAGGCCTCTATCGACGCGCAGCCGAATCGCCTCGGAGGTAAAGAGGAACGCCACGATATCCCGCCCAGTGCCAAGCAGGATCGAGGCATATTGAGGATAATCGAGGCCAAGCGCTTTGGCCCGCGCGACCCGGCGGCGCACCACTTCGAGCGGCAGACGGGGCATCAGGTCGGCGCGCGCCTTCTTCCAGGCGTGTTTGCGGAACCCGCGCCCGGGATCGAGCGATGGCCCCCGATTATGGCCGATACCCGGCAGGATCTCTCGCGAAAACTGGCTGTAACGTCCCTTCATCTCAGACCTTTAACAGAATTTTTCCGCGGTGCCCCGCGGCTTCCATCATCGCATGCGCTTGGGACGCCTCTTGCAGCGGCAGAACCGTATGAGTCACCGCTGCGAGCTGACCTGTCGCGAAAAGTGGCCAAACCTCGGCTTCCAGTTCGCTGGCAATGGCGGCCTTGAACGCATCAGGCCGGGTCCTTAGGGTCGAGCCGGTGTAGTTGAGCCGTTTCAGCATAACCGGCATAAGATTGATCTCGACCTTCGAGCCACGCGCAAAGGCAAGCTGGATGATACGTGCATCGTGATTTGCTGCTTTGATGTTCTTGGCGATGTTGTCGCCGCCAACAATGTCGAGGATGATATCGGCGCCGCCCGCCTCTCGCGTGATCGCCACAAAATCCTCAGCCGTATAGTCGATCACCCGTTCCGCCCCCAGTTCAGCGCAAAAGGCGAGTCCACCCGGCCCCTCGGTGGCGAAGACTCGCAGACCCCGGGCAGCGCCCAGTTGAATGCAGGTCGACCCGATGCCCCCGCCGCCGCCATGCACCAGGAACAGCCCGCCAGCGGGCACGTCATACCCGTAAAAGACATTCGACCAGACCGTGAAATAGGTCTCACACAAGCCTGCCGCATCCACCAAGGGCACCCCCTTGGGCACGGGCAGGCAATGGCGTGCGTCGACGGCGACAAATTCGGCATAGGCCCCGCCATTGGTCAGACCGCAGATCTCGTCACCCACCGACCAGCCGAAGACGCCCTCGCCAACCGCCGCCACGATGCCCGAGACTTCCAGGCCCAGCAAATCGGAGGCGCCCTTGGGCGCGGGGTAGAGCCCGCGCCGCTGCATCAGGTCCGGGCCGTTGACCCCGCAAGCCGTGGTCTTGATCAGCACCTCTCCGGCGCCGGCCTCAGGGATCGACCGTGTGCCCGTGACCAGCATATCGGCACTGCCAAAGCTATCGTTTTGTTCACCCATCAGGACGGCGCGCATTGTCGACATGCCCTAATCCTCTTGCATCTGACCTTGGACCCGGTTTATCGCGCTGTTCGCACCCGTGCAATCGACAAGGAAGCCGCATGAACCGCCGTGCAAAATCGACGGGAATTGTCGTGGCCGCCTCGGTCGAAGTCTGGCTTCGACGATCCTGTTGCCGATTCCAATCTGCCTGACTCACACCAGATCTCGACCGATTGAGAAGGAAGCCCGATGACCCAGAACAGGAAGGCCCTGCCACCCCCGAAGTCCATTTCTCCGATGCCCAGATATCTCGTGCGGCAATATGATGGATGGCGGGACGGCAGCTTTGCCGAAAACAAGGCCTGGTTTGCGCGCCTGGCCAGCACCGGCCAACATCCACGGGCGATGCTGATTAGCTGTTGTGACAGCCGGGTTGATGCGGTGGGAATGTTCGGCTCGGAACCTGGTGACCTGTTCGTCGTGCGCAACGTCGCCAACCTGGTGCCGCCCTACAGCCCCGACCATCAGCATCACGGAACTTCGGCGGCAGTCGAATATGCGGTCAATGCGTTGAAGGTCGCGCATATCGTGGTGATCGGCCATTCCACCTGCGGCGGCGTCAAGGCCTGTCACGACATGTGCACGGGAACGGCACCCGAGTTGGAAGAAACCTCAAGCTTTATCGGGCGCTGGATGGACATCCTGCGCGAGCCCTGCAATCGCGTGATCGCCGAGGGGCTGACCGGCCCGGAACTCGCAACCAGACTAGAGCACGAGGCCGTGCTGACCTCGCTGAGAAATCTTGAGACGTTTCCCTTTGTCGCCGAGGCGATCGCGCGCGGCGAACTGAGTCTGCACGGTGCCTGGATCGACATCGGATCGGGGCATCTTTACACCGCAGATACCGATGGTTGTTTTTCGCCGGTCCGAGGAAATCTAGACTAGTTCCGGACGCACGGTATAGGCGATCTCGTCCGTGTGAACACCCACCGCCATGGGCCTGCGAACCCCGGGAAGGACGGCGACCGAGCAGAGTTCGTCGATCACCCCGTCAATAAGCAGACGATGTTCGATATGACCGGTCTTCAGATTGACAACAGCCAGCCCACATTGCGGCTCGGCACCATCTCGTTCCAGACGCTCTCGCAGGGGCAAGCCATCAAAGGCGACACCGTTGCGCGGGCGCGACAAGCCGATCACCGCGTAATTGTTCACAAAGGCGAGGCCGCGTGCATAGCCGGGCAGGAAGCAAACAGTCTCGAACGCGCCGGTCGCCGGATCGATCACGCCGAATTCACCGGTCCCCGATTGCAGCAGCCAAAGCTTGCCATCGTGCAACCGGGGGGAATTTGGTATCGACAGGCCTGAGCACACGATTTCGTTCGAATCGATATCGAGAACAAGCCCACCGCCAACCAATTGGTCACGCCATCCATCGCCCACATTCGAGCCTGCCGCACAAGTGGCATAAGCGGGCCGCGCGCCTCGCTCGTCCATTGCCAGTCCGATAAGATGGCAGCAGTCTTCATCCACGAGCCGATCCATGAAAGCGGGTTTCCAAATCGGGCGGAAGCTTTTCTCTTCGCTGGTTGTCGCGATGCAGTTAAAGCGTGTCGCGGCAAAGATCACCTTGCCGTCGCGCGCCTGTATATCGTGGATATCGATCTCGCCCGTGGTGTGGGTTTTGATCGGTACAAAGACTGCGTCATAGCCCTTGTAGGTATCACCGGGATCGAGAAAATTCTCGAAATGCATAACGCCCGATTGTGAACTCAGATAGAAAGCCCCGGGAGCGTTGGGATCCGCGCCCAGCCCCATGGGCCGCGAAAAGCTCCGTTCAAATGCAGACAAGAAGCCATCCTGGCGGGTTCCGACCAGAAACATCTTTCCAGTATGATAGGTTGTGAAGGCGAGGCTCGCCCCCCTACCCGCCAACCAGAGCGCAAATAGCCTAGACCCCCTTAGTTCGAGACCCGGCGCTTGCGGTTGAGATTTCGGATACGCCAACACGTCTCCAGAATGTTACCTTCGCCGAATCAGAAGCTATCACTTTCGCAGGTGCTGCGAAAAGCCCGCGCGACAGTCTTGAGTATCGACAGGGCCTTCTGCTTTCGCTACCAGCCTGCTAATGCGCTAAAATTAGGCGGCCGGAGCGACGAATGGATGCGATTGTAACAAAAATACCTGATGTGATTCGTCTGGTTCCCCGGCGATTCGGGGACAATAGAGGTTTTTTTACTGAGACGTGGAACCAGAATAGATTGGCTGATTCGGGTATCGAGACTACTTTTGTTCAAGACAATCACTCCTATTCAGCCGAAAAAGGCACCATCCGTGGGTTGCATTACCAGTCGCCGCCACACGCTCAAGGAAAGCTTGTGCGAGTCGCGCGCGGCGCCGTGCTCGACGTGGCCGTCGATGTGCGTCCGGGCTCGCCCACCTATGGCGAATGGGTCGGCGAAGAACTTTCGGCAGACAACGGTGCGCAACTTTGGGTCCCGCGCGGGTTCCTGCACGGCTTCATTACCCTGACCCCCGATGTCGACTTGCTGTACAAAGTTGACGGGTACTACTCGCCCGAATGCGATGGTGCTGTAAGGTTCGACGATCCCGATCTTGGAATCGATTGGGGGATTGATACCGCCGATGCTGTACTGAGCGACAAGGACGCGAGGGCTCCGGCGTTCCGCGACTTCGTCACACCCTTCTGAAACCACCAGGACCAGGACCGTCATGAAGATACTCGTAACCGGAGGATCGGGCTTTATCGGCTCTGCCGTAGTGCGCCGGGCGGTCGCGGATGGCCACAGCGTGGTCAATCTCGACAAGCTGACCTATGCCTCAAACCAAGAGAACGTCGCGACGGTGGCCGACAGCCCTAACTATGCCTTCGAGCAGGCCTGTGTGACCGATGGCTCGGCGCTCGCCCGTATCTTTGCCACACATCGACCCGATGCCGTGATGCACCTGGCCGCCGAGAGTCATGTCGACAGGTCCATCGATGGTCCCGGCGATTTCATGACCACCAATGTCATGGGAACCTTTACCTTGCTCGAGGCCGCGCGCGCCTATTGGCTGGGCCTGGACGCGGCGGGCAAACAGGCCTTCCGCTTTCACCACATCTCGACCGACGAGGTTTATGGCACCCTGGGCAAAGATGGGCTGTTTACCGAAGAAACGCCCTATCAGCCCAACTCACCCTATTCGGCGTCAAAGGCATCGTCCGATCATCTGGTCCGCGCCTGGGCCGAGACCTATGGCCTGCCCGTCGTGGTCACCAATTGCTCGAATAATTACGGACCGTATCATTTCCCGGAGAAGTTGATTCCCGTGGTGATCCTAAAGGCGCTCGCCGGCCAGCAGATCCCGGTCTACGGGAAGGGCGACAATGTCCGCGACTGGCTGTTTGTCGAGGACCATGCGGTGGCCCTGATCTCCGTGCTCGCTGACGGCCGGCTGGGCGAAACCTATAATATCGGCGGCAATAACGAAGCGCAGAACATCGAGATCGTGCGCACGATCTGCGGGATCCTGGACGAGTTCCGCCCCGACGGTGCGCCGCATGACCGACTTATCACCTTTGTTACCGACCGCCCCGGCCATGACTTCCGCTATGCCATCGATGCGAGCAAGATCATGTCGGAACTGGGCTGGCAACCCTCGGTTACGCTCGAAGAGGGGCTGCGCAAGACCGTCGCCTGGTATCTCGAAAACACCGGCTGGTGGCAGCGGATCCAGCAGCGCCAGGGTGTGGGAGAGCGCCTGGGTCTGGGCGACACGGCCAAGGCAGGCTAGGCGATGAAGATCCTGATGTTCGGCAAGACCGGTCAGGTGGCGACCGAGATTCTGCGCCGCGCAGGGCCCGGCGTGTCGGTGACGGCACTGGGCCGCGACGCGGCAAATCTCACCGATCCCACCGCCTGTGCCAAGGCAATCGCTGCCAGCGACGCGGATATCGTGATCAACGCAGCTGCCTATACCGCGGTAGACAAGGCCGAAGAGGATCTTGCGACCGCAATGGCCGTTAATGCCGCGGCGCCAACGGCCATGGCGAACGCCGCGGCGTCAAAGGGTCTCCCGTTCCTTCATATCTCGACCGATTACGTCTTTGACGGCAGCGCTACACGCCCGTGGCGCGAGGATGATCCCACTTCACCACTGGGTGCCTATGGCCGGTCCAAGCTGGCGGGTGAAGAGGGCGTCAAGGCAGCCGTTGGCGCCCATGTGATACTGCGCACCGCCTGGGTTCACGCGGCCCATGGTGGCAACTTTGTGCGCACCATGCTCCGCATTGGCGCGACACGGCCAGAACTGACGGTGGTCGACGATCAGCGCGGCGGGCCGACGGCGGCGCTGGATATTGCCGATGGATTGCTCACCATCGCTTCCGCCTGGCAGGCCGGCAACGGCACCGCTGGCACATACCATTTCTGTGGCGCGCCAGCGGTATCGTGGTGCGGTTTCGCTCAGACCATCTTTCGCGAGGCCGGGATGCCCACACGCGTCCGGCCGATCCCGTCATACGACTACCCAACGCCTGCGCCGCGTCCCGCAAACTCGGTTCTCGACTGCGCAAAGATCGCGCATGATTATGGTATCGCGCAGCCCGATTGGCATGCGTCGCTCAAATCGATCCTGACTGAACTGGAAGGCCGGACTTCATGACCATGAAACAGCGCAAGGGCATCATTCTGGCCGGTGGATCGGGCACACGGCTCTACCCCATCACCAAGGCGGTGTCGAAACAGTTGATGCCGGTCTATGACAAGCCGATGATCTACTATCCCTTGTCGGTCCTGATGCTGACCGGCATCCGCGAGATCGCGATGATAACCACGCCCCACGATCAGGACCAATTTCAGCGGCTGTTGGGTGACGGGTCGGAGTTCGGGCTCGAGATCACCTGGATCGTGCAGCCCTCGCCCGACGGGTTGGCGCAGGCATATCTTCTGGCCGAGGACTTTCTGGACGGTGCGCCATCGGCGATGATCCTGGGCGACAACATCTATTACGGGCACGGATTGCCAGAGCTGTTGCAGTCCGCCGATGCCGTCGAGACAGGCGGCACGGTGTTCGGCTACCGTGTCGCGGATCCCGAACGCTATGGCGTGGTGGAGTTCGATGCCTCCGGAAAGGCGATCTCGGTCCAAGAAAAGCCGACAACACCGAAGTCCAACTATGCCGTCACCGGGCTGTACTTTTTCGACGGGCGGGCACCACGGCTGGCAAAGGCGGTCAAACCATCGGCCCGCGGCGAGCTCGAGATCACGTCACTGGTCGAGATGTACCTGAACGAAGGCAGCCTGACTGTTGAACTGATGGGGCGTGGGTTCGCGTGGCTCGACACCGGCACCCATGACAGTCTGCTCGAAGCAGGCGAGTTTGTCCGAACCATCGAGAAGCGTCAGGGGCTAAAGGCAGGTTGCCCCGAGGAAGTCGCGTTTCACATGGGCTTCATTGACGCCGAGCGGCTGAAGGTGTTGGCTCAGCCGATGATGAAAACCGAGTACGGTCGGCACCTGGCGCGAATCGCCGAGGCGTGAGCACGCGACCCGTCGGCAAAAGGATGCCACCGACCGATGAGCGAAACCGACCAACAGATCCACCGCTGGCAGCATGACATTCTTAGCGCCTTTACTGATGCCGGGATCGGCCATGTAAGCTATGTTCCCGATGGCGGGCACAAGGGGCTGATCCAGCTTTGCGAGCGGACCAATGGGATCGGCACCACCGCGCTCACGAGTGAGGAGGAGGGCATTCCCCTATCGGCCGGGTTATGGCTGGGTGGCGTGAAATCGGCGTTGCTGATGCAGTCATCCGGTGTGGGCAATTGCATCAACATGCTCTCGATGGCGGAAAGCTGCCGCTTTCCTTTGGTGGTTCTGATCACCATGCGCGGCGAGTGGGGCGAGTTCGTGCCATGGCAGATCCCTATGGGCAGCAGGGTGGCACCGGTGCTCGGCATCATGGCAGTCGATACCTATCGCTGCGAGAGCGCCGAGGATGTGGCGCCAACCGTGCGCGCGGCTCTGGATCACGCCTATTTCTCCGACCGGTCGGTGGCAGTGATCCTCGCCCAAAGGCTGATTGGCGCAAAGAACTGGGGGACGCGATGAGTGGCTTGATCGAGCGCCGCCCGGCGGTGGCGGCGCTGTTGCGCGACCGGGGGGATCTGCTGCTGGTGACCGGGCTGGGCTCGACCACCTATGATGCGTTCGCCGCCGGGGATGATGATCGTAACTTCTACCTATGGGGTGCGATGGGGGCAGCGACGATGACGGGGCTCGGCATCGCACTCGCCCAACCCGACCGCCCCGTTATGGTGCTCACAGGTGACGGGGAGTTGTTGATGGGCCTCGGGAGCCTCGCCACCATCGCGCAGCACGCCCCGCCAAATCTCTCGATCGTGGTGCTTGATAACGAGCAGTACTCCGAGACGGGTCAACAGACGAGCGCCACAGGATCGGGCACAGACCTCGTCGCCGTGGCTGCAGGTTGCGGGATCACTGATACCCGGTTGATAACCCGCGAGGACGAGGTGCCCGCACTGCGCGATGCGATTCACACCCTTGCAGCGACAACCCTGGCGGTGATCAAGATTTCCAATACGCCGCAGCCCCGCGCAATCCCCATTCGAGACGGGGTAATGCTCAAGAACCGATTCAGGCACGCACTATTCGGTGTCGGTGCTTAACCGGCCACAGGCGTTGCCTGATGAAAACGAAGCCTCCATGCGCCGTCGATCCGACCCCAAATAGATGACCGGTTCGGCTTCTCCAACACCCCGTCACGCCACAGGCTCTCTTCGAGGCGGCGAATGTCGTCGATCTTCATGCCCTCCTGAGATAGCCGCATGAGAGACGCTGCGACACCCGGCCCTCAATCGAGGGAACGAGCGCCGAGCCCCACCGTTGACTATGAGTTCGTCTAGCTGGCGCTACGCCCAAAGGCTCAGAGGTTTGGGAAGAACCGGCCCTTGGGTGAGAGCGTAAAGATCTCGCACCCCGTTTCCGTGACTCCGATCGAATGTTCGAACTGTGCGCTCAGCGACTTGTCGCGGGTGACCGCAGTCCAGTTATCGGCCAACGTCTTGGTATGCGGACTGCCGAGATTGATCATCGGTTCAATGGTAAAGAACATACCCGGTTTCAGCACCGCGCCTTCGCCGCGCCGACCGTAATGGAGTACGTTCGGCGCGTCGTGAAAGACCCGCCCGAGCCCGTGACCACAAAAATAACGAACCACCCCACAGCGCTCCCCCTCCGCATAGGTTTGAATGGCGGCGCCGATATCGCCGAACCGGGCGCCGGGTTTCACCTCCGCAATGGCCAGCATCAACGATTCGTGCGTGATTTCGATCAGCCTTGCGGCCTTGCGCGAGGCATTGCCCGCGACATACATGCGGCTGGTGTCGCCAAACCAGCCATCGACGATGACGGTGACGTCGATATTCAAGATATCCCCGTCGCGCAGTCTCTTGGGGCCGGGGATGCCGTGGCAGACCACGTGATTGACCGAAATGCAGCTCGCATGCTGGTACCCGCGATAGCCGATTGTGGCCGAGCGCGCGCCGCTTTCCTCGACGAACGCCTGAATGCGGGCGTCGATATCCTCGGTCCGGGCGCCTGGCACCACATGCTCGCCGATCATGTCGAGACATTCGGCAGCCAGCCGGCCGGCAACGCGCATGCCCTCAAAGTCCTGGGGCGCATAAAGGCGAATGCCCTCCGGCGTGCGCTGTTCCCTGATTTCCTGTTCCATCACCGCGATCCTTAACTCGGTCTCAATTTTCCCTGATCGGCAGGGGGTGATCAAGAGCGATTTCGTCTGTGCTGATCCGACAGGCCCAGGCGATCGCCTCGACACCCGCCGTACGGGCCTTGCCAAAGGCGTGCATGTAGGCGGGATCGAGGTCGCCTGCCAGCGCCATCTCGCCACAATCGGTACGCTGAACGCAATAAAGCATGACCGAGCGGTTGCCGCTTTGCACCTCACGCGCGAGATCGCCCAAATGTTTGACGCCCCGTGCCGTGGCACAATCGGGGAACTCAGCGCGGCCGGGACGGCGCATCAGGTGGACATTCTTGACCTCGACAAAGGTCTGATGGCCGGCGCGGTCGGTGACCAGAAAATCCACCCGGCTGTTGGCGCCATAGCGGACCTCGGCGCGAGTTTCACCGACCAGGCCCGGGATCAGACCAGCGCGCAAGGCGTCACCAACAACACGATTCGGCACGCTGGTATCGATACCGACCAGATGGCCGCTGGGCATTTCGATAATCTTCCAACTGTATTTGAGCTTACGCTTCGGATCGTCATTCGGCTCGACCCAGACCCGGGAGCCTGGTTCGGCGACTCCGAGCATTGCACCCGGATTGGCGCAATGGGCTGTGACCTCGCGCCCGGTTTCCAGTTCGATATCGGCAAGAAACCGCTTATACCGGCGGATGAGGCGGCCAGGGATCAGGGGGGCTGCGAACTTCATGGGCCCGCACACTATGCGGGCAATCTTGAGCGAACAACCGGAAAGGCATGCGATGACAAGACCAACAGCGGCAATGCTGGTGATCGGGGACGAAATCTTGTCGGGCCGCACCAGGGAGGCCAATGCGGCGCATCTGGCCGGCGTGATGACCGAGATCGGGATCGCCTTGCGCGAGATCCGGGTCGTACCCGACGAGCAGGAGGCAATCGTCGCGGCGGTGAACGAGATGCGAAAGCGGGTGAGCTATCTCTTTACGTCGGGCGGTATCGGGCCAACCCATGACGATATCACCGCTGACTCCATCGCCGCAGCCTTTGGTGTGCCGATCGGTGTTCGGGCCGATGCTCGGGCAATTCTGGAAGCTTACTACAGCGCCGGCGACCTCAACGACGCACGGTTGCGCATGGCCCGTATTCCGGACGGGGCCGAATTGATCGACAATCCGCTTAGCCAGGCGCCGGGGTTTGTTCTGGGCAATGTCCATGTGATGGCAGGCGTGCCGGCGATTTTCGAAGTGATGCTGGCGGGACTAAAGCCGAGGCTGAAAGGCGGGCCGGCAGTTCTGAGCCACAGTTTCCGCGTTCCAGTACCCGAGGGGAACATCGCCGCAACGTTGGGCGCGCTCGCCGAAAGTTACCCCGGGGTGAGCATCGGGTGCTATCCCTTTTACCGGGGCGGTATGGGCACCACTTTGGTGTTGCGGTCGGACCGACCAGAGGTGCTCTCGAAAGTCGCGGCTCTGCTGCGTGATCAACTCACCGTCATGACGTCGCAGATCGACGAAACCCCACCTGATCCCCTGATCCAAAGCGGAGAAGTTTGATGACAGAACTGGCAGGAAAAACTGCACTGATCACCGGCGCAAGCCGGGGAATTGGCGCGTCTACGGCACGGGTTCTGGCGGCGGAAGGCGTTGCCGTGGTGCTCGCAGCGCGCAACGCGGCCGCTTGCGAGGCAGAAGCGACGGCAATCGAGGATGCTGGTGGCAAAGCAGTGGTTGTTGCCTGCGACGTTGCTGATCCCCTGCAGGTGGTGGAAGCGGTTCAGGCGGCGGCGCAGGAATTTGGCGGGCTTGATATCCTGATCAACAATGCGGGTGCGATCGAGCCGGTGGCCCGGATGGCCGAAAGCGATCCTGACGCCTGGAGCCAGATCATCGATGTAAACCTCAAAGGCGTCTACTACGGTATGCAGGCTGCATTACCGGTGATGCTCGCAAGCAGCGGCGGGACGGTGATCACAATCAGTTCCGGAGCGGCCCATAATGCGCTGGAAGGGTGGAGCCATTACTGTACGTCGAAAGCGGGCGCAAATATGCTGACCAAATGCCTGCACAAGGAGTACGGGGATCAGGGGATCCGGGCGATGGGGCTTTCCCCCGGAACGGTCGCAACCCAGATGCAACGCGAGATCAAGGCATCCGGCGTGAACCCGGTCAGTCAACTCGACTGGGAAACGCATATCCCCGCGGATTGGCCCGCGCGGACGCTTGCCTGGATGTGCGGGCAGGACGCGGACGGGTTCTTGGGCGAGGAGATTTCGCTGCGAGACGAGGCCATCCGTCGGCGCGTGGGGCTGATCAGTTAAAAGTCCACTAAATAGAGGCCGGTCACCTCAAACCCTTCTTCCATTAGGGCTTTGGGCTCATCAAAATAGAATGTAGCAGTGCCGTCTGAACCATCCTTAGCACGGGTAAGCCGC